>CALXBY010000005.1 GCA_944386675.1 uncultured Clostridia bacterium
AATAACAGTCATTGAAAAAGGTACTTCAAACAATATAAATTTCAATTAAGTGTGACATATGTTTGACAAACCTACAATTGTTTCTTAAATTTTTTTTGTATATTTCTTGACAAATTCGCATAAACTGTGTAAAATGTTGTTTAATCATTCAAAATATTTTGCGTTTGTACAATGAAAGCAATTAGAAGTTACTTTTAGAGAATAAGGGTCACCGGCTGTAAGCCCTTTAAGGTCAACCTAAATTTGTGAAACACATTGGAGCAATTTTTAATAAAGTGGAAAATGAAATATATATTAATGTATTTTATTTTCAAGCTGGGTGGTACCGCGGATTTATTCGTCCCTGCAATTTTGCATAGGACGTTTTTTTGTATTCAAAAATATTTTTTAGAATATAAAATTACGTTCTAATAAAAGGAGGAGGTAATGAATATGAATGAGTACAGAACACATAACTGCAATGAAATTACATTAGAAGATGTTGGAAAACAAGTAAAAATTAGTGGATGGGTTCAAACCATCAGAGATTTAGGAGGATTGGTTTTTTTAGATATTCGTGATATGTATGGAATTACACAAGTTGTCACTTCTGGAAAAGCTGAAGATGTTGATTTTGCTTCACATATTCCAATTGAATCTACTGTTACGGTGTATGGTACAGTAAAAAAACGTGATGAAGAAACCATTAACCCTAAATTAAAAACTGGTTTAGTAGAAATTCGAATCGAAGATATTAAAGTTCTAGGAAAAAGAACGCAAAATCTTCCTTTTGAAATAAACACCACTCAAGAAATTAGAGAAGATTTACGATTACAATATCGATTTCTTGATTTACGAAATGACAGATTGAAAAATAATTTAATTTTAAGAGCAAAAGTTATTCAATTTTTAAGAGCACAAATGATTGAACAAGGATTTTTAGAGGTTCAAACTCCAATTTTGACAAGCTCTTCTCCTGAAGGTGCTAGAGATTATTTAGTTCCAAGTAGATTACATCCCGGAAAATTTTATGCATTGCCACAAGCACCTCAACAATTTAAACAATTATTAATGGTTTCTGGAATTGATAAATATTTCCAAATTGCACCATGTTTCAGAGATGAAGATGCAAGAGCTGATAGAGCTCCTGGCGAATTTTATCAATTAGATATGGAAATGAGTTTTGCAACACAAGAAGATGTTTTTAACACGATAGAGCCTGTGATGTATAACACTTTTAAGACTTTTTCAGATAAAAAAATTGAAGGTTATCCATTTCCAAGAATTCCATATAAAGAAGCTATGCTAAAATATGGAACAGATAAACCAGATTTAAGAAATCCTTTAGAAATCGTTGATGTGACAGATATTTTTGAACATATAGATTTGCGTGCTTTCCAAGGAAAAGTTGTTAGAATTATTTCTACACATGATGTGGCTAATGAGCCAAGAAGCTTTTTCGAAGGTATGACAGATTTTGCAATAAAAGACTTAAAAGCCAAAGGCCTTGCATGGCTTAGAATTTTAGATGATGGAACTTTCCAAGGGCCTATTGCTAAATTTATTCCTGATGATGCCAGAATTGAAATGTGTAAAAGAACAAATTCAAAACCTGGAGATTGTTTATTCTTTATTGCTGAAGTTCCTGGAGTTGTTGAAACTTTGGCTGGACAAATTAGAGATGAACTTGGAAAAAGACTTAGACTAATCGATAACAATGTATTTAAATTTTGTTGGATTATTGATTTTCCAATGTTTGAGCTTGATGAACATGGTAAAATTAGTTTTAGTCATAATCCATTTTCAATGCCTCAAGGTGGTTTAACAGCATTAGAAAATGAAAATCCTTTAGATGTTTTAGCCTATCAATATGATATTGTATGTAATGGGATTGAACTTTCTTCTGGAGCTGTTAGAAATCATGATATCAACATTATGTTAAAAGCATTCACAATGGCTGGCTACACAGAAGAAGAAGTAAAAAATAAATTTGGTGCATTGTATAAAGCGTTTCAATATGGTGCTCCACCACATGCTGGTATTGCACCTGGAATTGATAGAATGCTTATGTTATTATCTGATTCTGATACAATTAGAGAAGTCATTGCCTTCCCATTAAATAGTAAAGCTCAAGATTTAATGATGGGAGCGCCAAGTAATGTAAGACGTGACCAATTACGAGATGTGCATATTATGATTGATAAAAAAAATTAAACAATTATTTTTAATACGCAAAAGCGACATATAAATCATCTAATCTTTAGATAACTTATGTGTCGCTTTTGCCCTTCTATTCATATATTTATATATACATTAATTAAATTATTTTTTGTTTACTAAATCTTTTAATGCTTTACCAGCTTTGAATACTGGAGCTTTTGATGCAGGTATTTTGATTTCTTCTTTAGTTTGTGGGTTTCTACCTTTTCTAGCTGCTCTTTTTCTTACTTCGAAAGATCCAAATCCAACTAATTGAACTTTATCTCCTTCTTTTAATGCATCTGTTACAACTTCTACAAAAGCGTTTACTGAAGCTTCAGCTGCTTTTTTTGTGTCTCCTGTTTTTGCAGCCACTGCTGCGATTAATTCAGCTTTGTTCATTTAAATTACCTCCTATAAGTATAATGTTATGTACTTTACTGCTTAAATAGCGCAATAAATGTACTACTATATAAAATAATTCGCCAAAAATATATAAAATCCTTCTTTTTTTCTGAAAATTTAATATATTTTTAACTTTTCTAATATCATACAAATCTTATTTCCTGATGGCAACATTTTTATTTCTTGTTTTGAGAATACTCGTAAACTAACCACTGCCAATACATAAATAATGATTGCTGATAATATTGCTATTATTGTAGCCAATTTTTCTACAATTATTCCTAAAAGCAAAGAATATATAAAATATGAACAAATTCCCATAATCATTGTTGCCAATATTGGTTTAATTACAAATTTTTTCATACTTAATTTTATTTTTATTGTTCTTCTTAAAGCCATAATGGATATCATAAATGCAACTACATGGCATGCCACTGATGCAATCGCCGCTCCATTAACACCTATTGAAGGTATTGGAACTAAAATTAAATTTAAAATCAATTTCACAATCACACCGGCACCCTAAGGCAATTGCTGGTACTCTAAGCTTTCCATATCCCTGTAAAATAGAATTTATTGTTTGGTCTAATATGGTAAAAATAATCGTTAATGAACTAATTTGTAATACAATTGTTCCTGAGCTTGCATTTGGATATAGTAAATTCAATATTGGTCCAGCAAATATACACATACCTACTGTACATGGAAGTCCTATTAACATAGACATTAATAATGTAAATGTTGATTTTTGTTTTATAGATTTATAATCTTTTATTGCCTTTGCAGCTGATATAGCAGGAACTAATGCCGTCGCAAAAGCAACATTAAAAGATAGTGGTAAACTCGTTAAAGTATCTACTTTTCCTCCCAATATTCCATATTGTGTTATTGCCATATCTTCACTCATAAACTGTTTTAAGCTCCTTACAACTGTAAAAGAATCTATATTTTTATTTAATGAAGACATAATTGCTGTTAGCGCAATTGGTATAGAAACTAATAAAATCTTTTTTACTATATTTCTAACTCTTTCATATTTATAATTTACAGTTTCTCTTATTTCTGAAGCAATCTCTTTTCTTCTTGTTTTATAAAATAAATATAAATATCCAAAACCTACAAACGTTGCAAGGGTTGTTGCTAAGGTTGCTCCCCCTGCCATCCAAACAGTTGATGTATTAGAAATAATTGCTACAATTTCTACTAATATAATTGTAAGTGTTGTTTTAAAAATTTGTTCCAAAGTCTGTGACCTTGCTGTTACCTTTAAATTTTGTCTTCCATTAAAATATCCTCTCATAACAGATGAAATAGCTACAAAAAATACTGCAGGTGATAATGCTACCATTGTCATTTCTGCATCTGGTATTTGTAACCATTGATTAGCAATCATTCCCGCTCCAAAAAAGAGCATTAAACTTCCTACTAATCCAATAACAGCAAATGTTGCAAAAGCAATTTTAAAAATTCGATAAGCACCTTTGTGGTCTCCCACAGCTACTCTTTCTGAAACAAGTTTTGATATAGCATTTGGTACACCCGTAGAAGAAATGGTTAATAATACTGCATATATTTGATAACTTGCTGAAACAATTCCATTTCCTTGATCTCCAAATCCTTCTCTATTTGTTAAATATAAATTATATACGAGTCCAAGCAGTTTTATTAGCAATTGTGAAAATATTAATGTTACGATTCCTTGCATAAAAGTTTCCTTTTTTCCTCTAGAAACCTTTTTTTCTGCTGTATCTGTCATCCAATCCCTCCTGTTTTTATATGTTTCTTTTTAATTGTACGAATTAATTATAAATTTAATTACTAAATTATTCAATACTTTTGAATTTTTTTGTTAAAATTATTGACAAATGGACTTTTTTGTATTAAAATTATTTAGCAATTATATTAGAATATGATTTAAATATAAAATCTCTCCCCGGTGGTTTTAGATTTAAATTTCATATAAATAAATTATAATAATAGGAGGGTATTATCATCATGAATAATACAACATATAGTGCAAAAGCAAATGAAATAGAAAGTAAATGGTATATTATTGATGCAGCAAACAAACCACTTGGTAGAGTTGCTACAGAAGCTGCTTTAATTTTAAGAGGAAAACATAAACCAACATATACACCTAATATTGATATGGGTGATCATGTTATTATTCTTAATTGTAAAGATGTTATCTTAACAGGTAACAAATTAAATCAAAAAATTTATAGACATCATTCAGGATACATTGGAGGAATGAAAGAAGTTCCTGCAAAAGTAATGCTTGAAAAAAATCCAGAAAAAGCTATGACATTAGCTATAAAAGGAATGTTACCACATACATCTTTAGGTAGAAAAATGGCTAAAAAATTAAGAGTTTATGCTGGTAGTGAACATGAAAACCAAGCACAAAAACCAGAAGTATGGGAGGTAAAATAATATGGCTAAGAAAGAAAATGTAGTTTTTTATGGTACAGGTAGAAGAAAATCTTCAATTGCAAGAGTTAGACTTGTTGAAGGTAATGGAAAAATAACAATTAATGGTAAAGATATAGATGAATTCTTTGGACTAGAAACTTTAAAAGTTATCGTTAGACAACCATTAACAGTTACAAATACAGCTTCTAAATATGATGTTATTTGTACAGTTAAAGGTGGAGGATTCACAGGACAAGCTGGAGCAATTAGACATGGTATTGCTAGAGCTTTAAATGAAGCAAATTCAGAATACAGACCTGCTTTAAAATCAAACGGATTCTTAACAAGAGATCCACGTATGAAAGAAAGAAAAAAATACGGTCTTAAGAAAGCTCGTAAAGCTCCACAATTTAGTAAAAGATAGAAAATATCAAACCTCAGAAGTTTTAAAGCTTCTGAGGTTTTTATTTACATATATAAATTAGTTTTTCAAGCTCTGTATTGGTGCCGGAATTTGTCCTCCTCTATTTATAAATTTAGCAGAAGAATATGTATTTACTTTCATAATTGGTCCGTGTCCAAGCAATCCACCAAAATTTAATTCTTCTCCTTCTTTTTTTCCTATTGCAGGTATAACACGCACAGCTGTTGTTTTAGAATTAATCATCCCTATTGCTGCTTCATCAGCCATAATTGCTGAAATTGTTTCTGCTGGTGTTTCTCCTGGAATAATAATCATATCTAATCCCACACTACAAACAGCTGTCATTGCCTCTAATTTTTCTAATGTTAATGATCCACATTTAGCAGCATCTATCATTCCTGAATCTTCTGTTACTGGTATAAAAGCTCCTGAAAGTCCTCCAACCTTAGATGAAGCCATAACTCCACCTTTTTTTACTGCATCATTTAATATTGCTAATGTTGCCGTTGTGCCATGTGTACCACACTTTTCCAATCCCATTTCTTCTAATATATGTGCTACAGAATCACCTACTGCTGGAGTTGGCGCCAATGATAAATCTACTATACCAAAAGGCACTCCCAGTCTTTTAGAGGCTTCTGTTCCAACTAATTGCCCCATACGTGTAATTTTAAAAGCTGTCTTTTTTATAATATCCGCTATTTCTGTTATATTTGCATCTGGCGCTTTTTCTATTGCTGCTTTTACAACTCCTGGACCAGAAACACCCACATTTATTACACACTCTGGTTCTCCTACACCGTGAAATGCTCCTGCCATAAAAGGATTATCTTCTGGTGCATTACAAAAAACTACTAATTTAGCACTTCCCAAACAATTTCTATCAGCTGTCATCTCACTAGTTTTTTTCACAATTTGTCCCATTAATTTGCAGGCATCTAAATTAATACCAGTCTTTGTTGAACCTATATTAACAGAAGCACAAACTCTTTCAGTTTTACTAAGCGCTTCTGGTATTGATAATATTAGCTCCTCATCACCAGCACTAAATCCTTTTTGAACAAGAGCAGAATATCCTCCTATAAAGTTAACATTACAATCAATGGCCGCTTTTTCTAATGTTAACGCAAATTTTACTGGATTACCTTTTGAAGCTGCTGAAATAATTGAAATTGGTGTTACAGATATTCTTTTATTAATAATCGGTATACCATATTCTTTTTCTATCTCTTCTCCTACTTTTACTAAATTTTTTGCATAGTTTGTTATCTTCTTATAAACTTTTTCACATGCTTTATCAATGTCTGGATCAATGCAGTCTAACAATGAAATGCCCATTGTTATCGTGCGAATATCTAAATTTTCTTCTTGTATCATTTTTATTGTTTCTAAAATATCTCCTGTATTTATCATTTTTCTCCCTCATTTCTATATGCGATGCATTGAATTAAATATATCTTCATGCATTACGTGAATTTTAAGTTCCATTTCTTTTCCTATCTCTTCTAGTTCTCCTTTTAATATACCTATATCTTTCGAAATATGACTTATATCTATTAACATAGTCATTGTAAAAATTTCTTGTAAAAGTGTTTGCTGAATATCCAAGATATTAGCATTATATTTAGCACATGCTGTACTAATTTTCGCAACAATTCCTACTTGATCTTTTCCTATTACTGTAATAATCGCTCTCATTTACATTCCTCCTTTTTATTTTCCTTATCGTATCATATTTTAGGAAAAAGTCAATTATAATTTTGAAATCTTTTATTTACCATATTCCAATTCACAATATTCCAAAAAGCATTTATATAATTAGGTCTTTTTGTTTTATATTGTAAATAATAAGAATGTTCCCACATATCCAAAACCAGCAATGGTTTACACCCCCATAGTGTCAAATTTTGATGTTTTTCACATTGCAAAATTTCTAATTTAGACCATTTGGGAACCCATGCTAAGATACACCAACCGTGAAGCTTCTACTGTTTTACTTGCTTCTGTAAATTGTTGTTTAAAAATTTCATAACTGCCAAAGTTTTTTATAATCTGTTTCATAAGTTCTATATCTGGCTCTGTTGGAATAGCAGGTCCCATATTGTCAAAAAATAATTCATGTAAAATAACTCCTGAGCCAAAAAAACTTAAATCTTTTTCTAAACATTTGATATTGGTAAAATCTGCTTTTTCTCTTGCCACTCTCAATTTTTCTTCTGTATTATTTGTATTATCTACATATCCCTTATATAAAATATTATAATGTAAATCTAATGTTTCTTTAGAATAGTATGGTTCTAAAGCATTCAATGGATATAATAATTCTTTCATCTTTAACATAAAAAAACCTCCTAAAATAGTATATTCTATCTTAAAAGGTTATATGAATCCTATTCTATAAATTCAAGTGCATCATTTGTACCAATTCCTTCTATATTATAATATGTATCTGGTACTGTTCCAATAATAACATTTTCCATAATTAATACTTGATTTGTAATATCTCTTGTAATATCTTTAAATGGTGTTAGGATACTCACTTCGCACTTTACTTGTAAATAAATTCTATGAAGGGTTTGATTAATTCCTTGTGCTTTAAATTCACTTCTTAAATCTGTTTCTACATTGCCTACAGTTGATATTCTTATTTTAATTCCAGGTCCTCTTCCAGATAGCAATTTGATTCCTGTAAAACTTCCGAAGAGCAATTTCAATGTCTTTTCTTCCTTGCTTATTAATTTCTTCTTGTATTTTAATTGCTACATCAGAAATAATTTCATTTATGGGAATGACATTTGATTTTATCATAGTAACATTTCCATTTGTGTCTTTCTCTATGGTAAATAATTCATCATAACTATGTTCTCTCATTACATTTGTTGCTTGCTCATTTGATATAATTGTTGCTAAACTTTTAGCTTGATTTTCACATAATGTATCAAAAATAGGATTAACGGCATCTAACATCAGTTTTCCTGATACAACAATGGCCGTGATAAAAATCATTATCATAGCCATTTTTCTTTTATTTTTTATATTTCCTAATACATTTGGAATTCGTATCTTATTTCTTGAATAAATTTTAGGCATAATTTATCATAGAAGCCTGTTTGCTACTTACGCCTTTTTTCTTATATCTTGGTATAAATAATTTTTGCCCTGGATAGATAAGGTTTTCATTTTCTATACCATTAACTCTCGCAATATCATCAACCGTGCTTCCAAACATTTTGGCTATCTTCCATAAAGAATCATCTTTTTTTACAATATACATGATAATACTATAATCTTGTTCTTCTCGTTCCCCATTTGTTTGTACTTCATCAATTGTATTTATATTGATATTCTTATCTAACATAGTATTCATTTTCATCTGAATATTTGCTAAAACTTCTTCACCTTCTTGAATAATAAAGTCTTGATTCGCTACTTCCATATTTGTATGTATATTTAAATTTTCACAATCACCTATATTTTCAATGCTATAGTCAAAAGGAACGCTTTTTTTCTTTAACATTATTTCTAAATCTTCTCCCATAAGTATGAAACTAAGATTTAACTCTCCATTATATGTTATTTTATCCCCCATTACATTTTGCTTTATTATATTAGGAACAATATCAACATCTACTATGTTTCTTCCTTGTAATTCTTCTAGTTTCAATCTTTCGCTAATTTCTTTTGTTTCTGTAATTTCTCTTTTTCCTGCAATTGTCCTAACTCCTTTTTTATTGAATTCAATATTTTCAGATGGACTGTATAAATCTTGAATCATATTAATTGTTTTTTCTTCATAGGCGATTGTTGTTACACCTATTTCCATTTCAATATAAATAGAATGTTCTTCTACAGAATTTGGTTTTACAATCATATTTCGAATTTCATAATTTGTATCACATAAATTTCCTTCATTAACATCTGAGATATCCACAAATCCAATAATTGGTATAGTTGCCATTGCTTTATTTATTCTATTGTCTTCTGTTAAATATATAATTTTTACTTCTGCTTCTGCTTTTGTTAGAACTTTATTATAACTGATTTTGATATCTTTATTTCCTATTCCTACCTCTAGCTTTAAAATTTCTACTAAATTATCAATATTATCTATTGAAATATTGTCTTTTGCATATATCTTTGTTTCTCCGCTTCCTACTAAAGAATTTACAGATAATTGCTCTTGTAACATTTTTATTTCATCTGCATTTTCTAAGCTATTAACAAATGAAATTTCTTCTTCAGAAAAAATTTCGATTGTTAATTCAATTGTTGCTTTAATAGATATTTTTCGTTCATTTATCACTTTTGCTTCTATTTCCTTAATATTTGTACATATATTACTTTTCATTTCATTTGTTATATTGGGAATGTTAATAATTTCTGACAAATCAAGGATTGTATTAATTCCTCTTGTTCTCTCTTGTGTATCATCTGTCATGTACATGATATATGTATCAATATTACCTTCTATTTTTATTTTTTCATCTACAATTTCTTTTTTATAAATACATACTACCCCACTTGTACAAATTATATTTAAAACATCTGGTTTGGCATCTGGGACAATTACATCTCCTTCTACAACTAGGATTTCTTTTCTAGTCGTTATTTTTTTATTTACACGCAAGTTTTCTTTAATTGTATTTACAACCATTTGTTACCTCCTTATCTTTTTTCTTTACTTTAAATATATGAACATAATTAACAATTTATAACAATTTATATATAATATTCTTTACTATAAAAATAATATTTTTACTTTTTAAAATAAAAAAATATCCCAAAAGGAAACGTTCCCAATTGGACAAAAAAAAGAAAACCATTTAAAGTTTTCTTTTATATTTCAGTTGTTTTTTTCTTTTTTAAGTTAACTGGTGGTGGTATCAATGGACTATAAGAATCTCCATCAAATACTTCAACCTCTACTGTTCTTGTTAAAACATCTGTATAACTATATGTTACATTTCTATTATTTTCCTCATATTTTACTACAAAAATATTTGGATATGCTTTTTCTATTGTAGCTTCTTTTTCAAAGGCCTTACTTCTACCTAAAGAACCTTTTACAATTATCTTTTGCCCCACTTTCTCTAAGATGTCAGTTTTTAGATTTGCTATGTCATTTTTACAAATCATGCTATCACCTACTCCCTTAAGATAGCTTGATTATAGCATTTTAGGGGAAAATTGTCAAAAAAAGGATGTTCTTATAATTAGCTTGAATTACCTGATTTTTAGGCATTTTTCATTACTTTTTTCTTAATATTACATTTATGTTACAATTGTATTACAAATGTATCTCGTATAAAGTTAGTTTATGATTTTATACATTTTTCCGTGTGCACCTATACCACTTACGCCTTTTTTTCCATCCCTCAATTCATTTTCAATATCTTCTATTGTAATATATTTATATCTTTCTGTTAAAGCTACTTTTTCAGCTACAATTAGTGGGTCTATAAAATCTATTAAAATTCTTGCAGGTGAAGATGCAAAATTAGCTCCTGCACAAATTAATGCTTCAAAATAACTTTGACATGCTCCCGCAAATATCACTAATTTTTTATCTGTTTCTTTATCATATTTTCTTGCTTCTTTAACAGTTTCTATAAAATATTTTGAGTTTCTATAATTATATACATCATTATATCTAGATGTTTTTTTTAGCATTCCATCATGTCCTGTTATGACTAATATATCTGGTTTATATACTTTTAATAACTTATATACTACTTTTGGTTGCTTATATTCTGGAATATTTTTTACAATTGCATCCAAACCTAATTTTTTATAATATCGATACGACTTTTCACTATATTTTTTATCTCCATCTAAATGCAAAATTTTTCCTGTTACAATATATTTTTTCTTGCTTATATCTATTTGACCAATTTTATTTTCTATTCTTTTTTGTATATTTATCAAGTCTTCTTTTATTCTATCTCTATCTACTTTTTCTAAATCACTTACTTTACTATCTGCTTCTACTCTTTCTATTACTCCTATTAGAATAGCGATTTGACCATTTGTTGTATCTATAATATTTTTTACGCGAAATAGAATATCTTTATTATATGACTTTCTTCCTACTATATCTCCAATTTTTATTTTTTCCATATGAATACCACCTTAAAAGTTAAGCTATTATATTCTATGTCGATTTTTGTAAATTGGTGATATCTTTATTATCCAATAATGGATTTTAATTCTAAATCTTTACTTGCCTTATTTTACTCTTTATGCTCGTGTATATGACTATATTTTAACTTTGTTGCCATCCCCCCTCTTATATGTCTCTCTGCTTTATTTTCATCTAAAATCTTTCTCACGTCACGTGCTAAACTTGGATTTATTTTTTTTAATCTCTCTGATACATCTTTATGTACAGTACTTTTGCTAATTCCAAATTTCTTTGCTGCACCTCTTACTGTATCTTTTGAATCTATGATATATTGTGCAAGTTTTGTTGCACGTTCTTCAATGGATATATCTTTCATTTTATTCTAACTCCTTCTATTTAGAATACTTTTGTTTAATTGTATTCTCATATTAGAATTGTTAGAACTGAATGATTTATAATAAAAAAAATGGACAATTTAAAATTTAGAATTTTATAATTATCCACTTTTGTATAAAATTTTACTTTATAATATTTTTAATTACTTCTCCTGCTATTAGCATTCCTGCAACAGAAGGAACAAATGATATACTAGCAGGAATCCTTTTTTCTTCTTCATGTTTTATAGGTTCTTCTTTAGAATATAGCACTTTTAAATTTGTTATTTTTCTTTTCTTTAATTCTTTTCTCATTACTTTTGCTAATGGGCATACTGATGTTTTATAAATATCTGTTATTTCAAATTTAGTTGCATCTAACTTATTTCCGGTTCCCATACAAGAAATTATTGGTACATTTTGTTTTTTCGCTCTCTCTATTAGTTTTAGTTTTGTGGTAATTGTATCCACTGCATCTACTACATAACTTACAGATGTATCTATCAAATTTTCCTCTTCTAATTGTATGTTTTTTGGCACATAAGTTTCTACCACTACATTTGGATTAATATCTAAAATTCTTTCTTTCATACAGTCAACTTTTAATCTACCAATATTCGGAATAGTAGCATGTATTTGCCTATTTAAATTACTAGGAGATATCACATCATTATCAACTATTATAATATGCTCCACGCCCGCTCGAACAAGTCCTTCTACTACAAATGAACCTACACCACCAATTCCATATACGATTATTTTTGCTTTAGCTAATTTTTTTAAACTTTCTGCTCCTATTAATAATTCTGTTCTTGAATTCCATTTTTCTTCCATTTAATTTCTTTCCTATCATTCTTTACATTTTTCTAACTAAATCATATAATGCTTTTCCATTCTCAATTTGTACTTCTATTTTTCTTAATTTTTTTGGTATATATAGATAAAATCTAGTTCCTTCATTTTCTATTTCAATTTCTAATTTATAATTAAACAGTCCTTCTTTACCTTTTTTTACTGATAGTTCATCTATTTCTAATATAAAGCCTTTTTCTATATATTCCTTACTTTTTTGAATAATTTCATAAAAACGTATATCTTTATCATCAAAACATATTATATATTTTGATGCCTCTTTGTTTTTCCATAGTATATATTCTTTTTTAATTGGTTTTACTTTTCCTAATAAGAATTTATTTGTATCTACTTTATTAATTTTCAAAAATTCTTTTATATTCTCTGTGTTGAATTTTTCAAACTCATATTTTCTAGTCTTTTGCTCTTTTTTGAAAAAGTCTTCTTTCTCCTCTTCCTTATATTCTATTTTAATTTTCTCTATTTTCTTTTTATTAACAACACAAGCAATAATAGCTCCTATCATAAATGTTAAAAATAATATAATATTAAATTTTAGATTAAAAAAGTATATTGCTAAATACAAAATGCCATTTACTATATAAAATATTGTTTTATAATCATTTTTTAAAAGTATTATTTTATTTTTCTTTGTTTGATGTAAAGCTACAATTCCTCCTAATAATGGTGCTAGTAGAAGCACTAATAGCGTTGGGAACATAGCTAACCTTGAAAATGCTATTACTACTATTGCCAATAGCATAAATAATTCTGAA
Organism: uncultured Clostridia bacterium; assembly: GCA_944386675.1. GTDB lineage: Bacteria > Bacillota > Clostridia > TANB77 > CAG-508 > CAG-269. The sequence goes on from CALXBY010000005.1 coordinate 13,543, forward strand.
TAAAAAACTAATGAAATACCATATGTTATAAAAAATCTTTTTTGTGAAATTTCTTTCATTTTTCTCTCCTTAATCAAATTTTTAATTATTCTATACTATTATAGCTTTTTTGTAAATAAATTTCTAGTCCTTTCGCACTTTAGTTTAAATTTTTCGTGCTAGTTAACTTCTATTATATTTTATTTATGTTAAATTACAGCATAAATCCTCAAAGTAAATCTATCTGTCAGAGCTTAAATAGCATCAATCTTGATTATTCTTCCTTACTATTATATAATATTGTTATTCATATATTTTTAAGGAGTTTTCTATGTTAAGAATTCATAATATAAAAATTAGAAAAAATATATCTGATGAAGAATTAATATCTTTTGTAATTGCTAAATATCATATTATAAAATCAGATATTATAAAATGGAATATATTTAAAAAGTCAATTGATGCAAGAAAGAAAACAGATATCTTTTTTAATTACACAATTGATATTGAAGTAAAAGATGAATCTAAATATCCTCAGATTAATAAGATAAAACCTATTGATATTGAAGAAATAATTAAAGGTAATATTAATATTTCAGTTTTACACTCTTTACAATCTGAACCTTCTCCTGTAATTGTTGGAGCTGGTCCTGCAGGATTATTTTGTGCTTTAACATTTATTCAAAATGGTATATCACCTATTATTATTGAGCAAGGAAAAACCGTTGATGAAAGAAAAAAAGATGTTGACAACTTTTTATATCATAAGAAATTGAATATATTTTCAAATGTTCAATTTGGTGAAGGTGGTGCTGGTACTTTTTCAGATGGAAAATTGACAACTGGTATTCATAATCCTTTATGCCAGAAAGTTTTAAAAGAATTTGTTAATTTTGGTGCACCTGAAGAAATTTTATATTTAGCCAAACCACACATTGGTACAGATAACTTAATCCATATTATAAAAAATATTAGAAATTATATTCTTTCTAAAGGTGGAAAATTTTATTTTAATACAAAATTTGTAGATTTTACAATCAAAAATAATAAAATACATTCTGTATCTTTAAAAGATTTATCTACAAATGATACTTTTGAAATATCAACAAATAAACTTATTTTAGCAATTGGTCATAGCTCTAGAGATACATTTGAATTACTATATAAAAATGGTGTTACTATGGAAAAGAAGAATTTTTCTGTTGGTGTTAGAATAGAACATCTTCAAGAAGAAATTAATAAAGCACAATATGGTACCCATCCTAAATTAAAATTACCTCCTGCTGAATATAAGCTAGCTTATCATTCTCCTTCTGGCCGTTCTTGTTATACATTTTGTATGTGTCCTGGTGGAACAGTCATTGCTTCTTCTAGTGAAGAAAATACAATTGTTACAAATGGTATGAGTAATTATTTAAGAAATGGAAATAATGCCAATTCTGCATTACTTGTAAATGTAGGTCCTGAAGATTTTACAGATTCTTCTCCTTTAGCTGGTATTTATTTTCAAAAAAATTTAGAAAAAAAAGCCTTCATTTTAGGTGGTTCTAATTACCATGCTCCCATTCAAAAAGTAGATGATTTTTTAAATAATCGAAAATCTTCTTCGATTGGAACTGTCATTCCTACTTATTTACCTGGAACTACTTTATCTAACTTAAATGAGCTTTTCCCTCAATTTGTTTCTTCTACATTAAAGGAAGGATTAATCTATTTTGATAAGAAATTACATGGATTTGCAAACCCAGATAGTATTTTAACTGGTGTTGAATCTAGAAGTTCCTCACCTGTTAAAATTCCTAGAAATATTAATTTTGTATCTAATGTAGAAGGAATTTATCCTTGTGGAGAAGGTGCTGGATATGCAGGTGGAATTATGTCTGCTGCTGTTGATGGAATTAAAACAAGTTTAACAATTTTAGGGACTAATACATAGTCCCTATTTTTCTTCTATATTATGGATAATATTTACTAAATTTTCTACTAAATATTTCACATCTTCCTTCGTATTTTCATCACCAAATGTTACTCTTAAAGCTCCTTCCTCATATTCTTTTGTCAAACCAATAGCTGTTAAAACATGTGATGGCATACTACTTCCTGAAGAACAAGCACTTCCACTAGATGCACATATTCCTTTTTCATCTAACTTCATTAATAATTCACTGCCATTGATATTTTTAAAAGATATATTACTATTTCCTGGTAATCGCTGTTCTATAGAACCATTTATTTTAATATTAAGATCTGTTTTGGCAATTTCAGAAAAAAAGTAATTTCTTAATTCTTTTAATCTTTCTATATGATGTTTCAATGTATTTTTAGCTATCTTACAAGCTTCCCCTAGTCCCACAATTTCTGCTACATTTTCAGTTCCTGCTCGTTTATCTCTTTCTTGATGTCCTCCATCCATAAAATTTTTAAATTCTATATCTTTATTTACATATAATGCTCCTATTCCCTTTGGAGCTCCTATTTTGTGTCCTGATAAAGATAACATATCAATTTTCATTTTTTTTACATCTATTTCTAAATTACCACAAGCTTGCACAGCATCTGTATGAAAAATAATGTGTTTTTCATAAGCAATTTTTCCGATTTCTTCTATAGGCTGAATTGAACCTATTTCATTATTTGCAAACATGATGCTAATTAATTTTGTATCACTTGTTATAGAATTTCTTAGTTCTTCCATATTAATGATTCCTTCTGTATTTACATTTAAATACGTAACTTTTATACCTTCTCCTTCCAAAGTTTTACATGTATTTAATATAGCTGGATGTTCAATTTTAGAAGTTATCATATGTTTTCCTTTGTTTTTTTCTAAAGTCATTATTCCTTTTAATGCAGTATTGTCACTTTCTGTTCCACAACCAGTAAAATAAACCTCATTTTTTTCACAACCAATTAAATTTGCAACATTTTGTCTTGCTTCTTCTACTGCGGCTCTTGCTCTTCTTCCTATTGTATATAATGAAGATGGATTTCCATATTCTTGGGTAAGATAGGGAAACATTTTTTCCAATACTTCTTTTTTTATTTTTGTCGTTGCAGCATTATCAAAATATCTTATTTTCACTATTTATCCCATTCCTTTCTTGAGTATATAAATTTATTTGCTTACCATATTTTATGCTACTTTTCTTGAATTATTTCTTTAATTTTATCTATCTCTTTCATTGTTGCAATATATCCATATTGGTAACAACTATCTACTTTTTTTATATCTAATAATCCTGTTTTATCTGTAGTAATTGTTACTATATAATCACTTTGTTTTAGATTTTCTTCTGCTATTTTATTTCCCATTAAATCAATTGTTCTCATCGCTATATCCATATAATTACTATCTTGTGTTATTTCATCTGCTTTAAAATTGACTGCTAATACTTTATCTATTCCTTGTTTTTTTACTTCTATAACTGGCACATTATCCAATGCTCCACCATCTAAAAATTTATGTTCTTTAAAATCACATGGATAAAACACAGCAGGAAAGCTACTCGTCGCTCTTAAAGCTTTTCCTATACTTATGTCCATTATATATTTTCCATAAGCATTTTTTTCATGCGGCATATGATTAGTAAATATATACTCTTTTCCATTCTTGATATCTACTGCTGGTATTGATATAGGCATTTTTGTTATTTGAGAAATTTTTGTTACACCTTTTTGCTTTGCTAATGCATCAAACAGTTCCTCTATATTTTCTCCTTTTCTAAAACCTGCATTTTCTTTTCTTAATATATGACTTATTGGCGCAATAATGGAATTTTTTCCTGTTCCTATTATATTTTTTGCATATTTTTTAAACAATTCATAAATATTTTCTGGTGAATACCCTAAAGCATATAATCCTGCAATTAATGCTCCTGAACTTGTTCCTCCTATTGCATCTATTTTTATATTATTTTCTTCTAAAGCCTTTAAAACGCCTGCATGTGCAATTCCTCGTATTCCTCCCCCTGATAAAGCTATCCCTAATTTCACATTTTCACCTTTTCTTTTTTAATTTTATATAGTATTTACAGTTTGAGCAATTTTTAATCAATTAATTAATTTTAAAAATATGCCATATCATATTTTTAAATGTTTTGTTTTTTTGTTGAATAGGAAAAACTTAATTTTTTCTATTCAACAAAAAAATAGATTCAAAATTGAATCTATTTTTATTTTGTATAATAAAATTCTCCAAACCCATATTCAACTTTATAATATTCTTTTATAAACTCAGGTTCAGTTTGGACATTAAATGTATAAGTTGGTTCTAGAATAATTTCACCCTTTTCATTGACAACTCCCCATTTTTCGCCTAATTTTATACCAGCATATCCATATGAATTTACATCTGTTGCTTTGTCATATATATAGTCTACAACAACATTTCCTGATTTATCTACAAATCCCCATTTGCCATTTTGTGATTTTGCATAAATTTGATTATTAGATAAAACTTCTGTATTTTTCTTTTCATTTCCTTCTAAATCAAAATATTTTGTATCTGTAGCATTATATATTTTTACAAAATCTTCTTTTGTATTAATTACTGCATTTTCCATCTCACATATTTTATCTAATTGTTTATTATATAATTGTGTTGTATTATTTTCAGTTAATCTTGTTACTATAAGATCAGTTCCTTCCACATCTTCTATAGAATCATATTGTATTTCTATTATTGGTTCTTCCTTTATATTAATAACACCTAATTTTCCTCCAGTTACTGATACAATAAAATAGTCATCATACAAATATTCTATATATGAATAATTAGCTGATGTTAATTGATTTCCATCTTTGTCAATAATACTATATGCTGAGCCTTGGGAATTATCAATTTTTATTTTATAGTTTTCATTTTCTGTTTCTAGTATATATACATTACTGTCTATATCTGCTTTTGTTCCATCTTCTTTATATACTTGTATTTCTTGACTTTCCTTACTTGCATATATATACATTCCTGTACTATCAATTTGTGTGAATTCTACTGGTATAATGATATCTCCATCAATTGTAGATACCCCAAATTTTTTTGTTTTTTCTAGTATTAATGTATTATTATCTGTATTATATGATATTGATTGATATTCATTATTTATAATTTGTTCATTATTTTTAAATACACCATATTGTCCATTTTGTGCAGCCATCAAATAGATATTATCTTTATCTTGAACATCAATAATTCTCGAAACTTCTGTATATTGTGGCTCTAATATCATATTTCCATTAACATCTATATATCCATAGCGATAGCCATCTTCTGTTGTATTTGATACAATATATCCTGCATTTTTATACCCATCCTCTTCTGTCGTATAATTATCTGCTGTTATTTGATCATATTCTGGTTCTACTAAGTTATTTCCTTTGTTATTGATAACACCATATTTTCCTTCTAATTTTACTAATAACTCTCCCTCTTTATATGGTAATCCCTCTATTGACTCATATATTGGATTTGCTACAACCTTTCCTTCAAGATTTATTAATCCAATTTTACCATCTTTTTCAAATGTTAATATGTTTTTTTCATACATAATATTACTTGCTATATTTCTTAGTTTAATTGGTTCAATCTTTTCATATTCTGTTAATATTTGTTCCTTGCTCTGATTAAATACCTTTGTGTCCATATTTTCATCATAGCAAACAAAAACTGCCTTTTGTGGGTTTGGAATAATCACATTTTCATATTCACAATCTATAACTGTTTCTCCATTTTTGTTAATAACACCATAATTATCATTTTGTCTTACTATAAAATACTCATAGTTTTCAATGCTAATTTTTTCTACTTCATATTCTCTACCTTGCTTTATTAGTTGCTTATATATAAACCATCCTGCTATTGCCATTATAATTAATATAATTATTATTAATATGACTATATATTTCTTCTTCATATAAATTCCCTACCTTATTCTTCATTTTCTGTTTCTTCTTCAGTCTCTAATATATTATTTTTACACGCTTTTACTTTTAATATTCTTTTATCTTCATATTCTTCTATTTTATAGGTTACTTTTTTAGTTTCTACTACTGGTTTTTCTTCATCTTCTGGAATTCTTCCCAACTCTTCTTGCAAAAAGCCTGATATGGTATCATAATCTCCTTCTGGAATATCTGCATCTAATAATTTATTAACATCATAAATTGGTAAGCTTCCTGCTAACATATATGTGTTATCGTCAATTTTTTCGTATTCTTTTTCTTCTTTATCATATTCATCATATATGTCACCTACAAGCTCTTCTAATATGTCTTCCATAGTAACTAATCCAGCTGTTCCACCATATTCATCTACGATAATTGCAATTTGCATTTTATTTTTTTGTAATTCTTTAAATACTTCATTAATCAATCGGTTTTGTGATATAAAGTATGCTTCTTTTACTACATTTTTTACTTTAAAGCTTTTTTTATTAATATTTTTTAATACATCTTTTACATATAGTATTCCTTTTATTTCGTCAATTGTTTCATCATATACAGGTATTCTACTATATCGATACTCTTCTTTTGATAACTCATCTAACAATTCTTCGGTACTAATACTAATATCTACTGCAAATATATCTTTTCTATGTCTCATAATTTCAGATACAGTGATATCATTAAATTCAAAAACATTATTAATTAATTCTTTTTCTTCTTCTTTTATTGTTCCCTTTTCTTCCCCTTGGTTTACCATCATTTTTATTTCTTCTTCTGTTACAGTTTCTTCTTCATTTTCTCCAACACCAAATAATTTTGATATTCCATTTGTTACAACAGTTAATAACTTTACAAATGGTGCTGTTACAATTGAAATTCCTCTAATTACGCCTATTGTTGCAAATGCTATTTTCTCATAATGCTTCATTGCTAATCGTTTTGGTACTAATTCTCCAAAAACCAATGTAAAGAATGATAAGATAATGGTTATAATAATGATTGATATACTTTTCCATACACCTACACTAATTGTTGGTATTAAATTATTTAGCATTGGTGCTAACATATCTGCAAATGTTTCTGATGCAAAAGCACTTGATAAAAATCCAGCAAGTGTAATTCCTATTTGTATTGTTGCTAAAAATTTACTTGGTTCTTTTAACATTTTTTCTATTTGTTTTGCCTTTTTATTTCCTTCTTTTGCTTGTTTTTCTATTTTTGCATCATTTAAAGATATAAATGCAATTTCACTTGCCGCAAAATATGCATTTAGTAAAATTAAGATAATTAATACAATTAACTGCGAAAACATGAATAATACGCTCCCTTTTAACTTATTATATTTCTTTTATATTCTATCAAAATTTAAATTTATATTCAATAGTTTTAAATTGTAATTTATATAATCCAATTCTATTTGTGGCTGCTCAAGTGTCTTAAGTACATGCTTATTATTTTGAAACACCGCGTAAGCGACCAAACGAACGGAAGTGAGTGCGATTGGAACAACCTTCTTTCGTTGAAAGATAAATCTTTCAACATCTATGGTTGTGACACACAAGGTATAAAAAATAATAAACATGTACTTAAGACACTTGAGCAGTCACTTTTATTTGACTATATAAAAACTACTGAAAAAATATACATTTTCTCAGTAGTTTTATTTTTCATTACATACCTGTTACTGGTAAAATTTTTTGATGATAAACCTCTTCTTTTTTTGTTATTTTTTCAATTTCTGGCGGTTCTTCTTTTTTATTATTAACGGTTATACTAACTTCTTCATTTAATTTTATTTCTACTTCAATTAATTCTTCATATATTTCATAACCATTAGCCGCTTTTGTTTCTTTTATATAATATTTTCCTGGAATCAAATTTTCTATTTCTATTCTTCCTTTATTATCTGTTTGTAAATTTGTATAAATAACATTCTTATTTTCGTCTAAAAGTTGAAATTCTACACCTCGTATTTTTTCCTCTGTTTCCTCATTTTGTTTTATAATCACAATTTTTGTTTTATTTTTTGTATATATATCTTCAAGATTGCCATTTCCATCTTCATAAGTTGATGCTGTTAAAGCATAATCTTGAAAATTAGAATTTAGTGCTTTTCCATATAAAATTGGTTTGGTTTCTATTTTAGTTTCTACATTAATTTTTATTGTTTTATCATCCTTCATATTTTTAATAGGAATTAGTATTTTAAATATTTCATTAGAACTAAATTCTTCTTTTTCTTCATTATTCTCATTTGTTATTTTAATATCCTCCATTTTTTTACCAGTTTCATCTGTTATTGTTATTTTATAATTATCTATTGGGCTTAGGCTATTTATTTTATATTTTTTAGAAACATATTCTAAATTCATATTATCTTGCTGCCATGCTTCTTGAAGTTTTTGAATATCTACCTGATTAGAAATTTGCATTTGATTTGAATGATTTGCATCATTTACAATTTTATATAAAGCATTTAAAGTCCTTTGTCCTGCTTCTCCTATTGCTTCATATCCACTTAATTCATTCCCATGAATATATGTATAAACAGCTTGTTTTGTAGCTGTAAAAGCTTCTTCTTTATTGGCAACTCCTAATTCTTCTATGGTTTTATATGGATACCCATTAATTAATATTCTCCATAACTTAACATCTTTTATTGCTTCTTCTACTGAAACTTCATATGTTGGATTTGCTTCAGATACACCAGATTTATTTTTATCTAAGCAATATGCAGGATAAGCTTTTCCTTCATAAATATATTCTGCATAAAATGTTTCTATAATCATTCCTTTATATTTTAATAAGTAACCACAGTTTCCTGTTGATTTAATATTTGTCACATTTAAATTACTTGCTATTACTGAATTGGCAAAGCTAAAAAGACTTAATATAATAATTGCTACACTAATCCATATTATTTTTATAAATTTCTTTATTTTATACAAATATTTTTCACATCCTTTATTTTTCTATTCCTTGTATACATCTTCTGTATTGTGGTTCATTTTCTACACATGTTATTAATGTTATTCTATTTTCTTCTGTTTTTTCTAAATTAGTCCAATCTGTGTTTTTTATGATTTCGTGTTTTGTAACTTTATATATTTTCTCTATATTTTTATATTTATATATAATTTCATCTCCTTCTTCTAATTCTTTTATTCTAGCAAAATAGTTGTTTTTATATCCTCTGTTATGTGCTGCTAAACATACATTTCCTATGATTTCTGGAGTTTCCTCAAAATGTCCTACATAGTCTTCCATTGTTTTCATAGTTGTTCCTTCTTGTATAGGCGCTTTAAGTGATATTTTATCTATTTTTATATACCACTCTTCTTTCTCAATATCTTCATTATTATCTGGAATTATTACATTATTCTTTTTAAAATTATTTGAAGCAATATCTTGTTCTTGTATTTGATTTAAATTATCTTGTGATATAAAATCTGCTTTGAATTTAACTTTGTTTATTGAAATATCTATTGCATTGATAAAAAAACTTGTGAATACATATATAATTATAGAAATAATTAAAGAAATTAAATTTATAAACTTGCTAGTATATACTATAATAGTTTTTCTCTCCTTATAAAAATGTAGTTGATTTTTGTTAGATTTTGTTTTTTTGAAAAAATTTTTTCGAATAAATTTTAGATTTGCAAATCTTTGAAATATAAAAATTTGTGAATGTTAACACTATTATCTTAATACATTTTTTTCCATTTGTAAAGAACTTTTCATCGCAAAATTCGACAAACTTGTTCTGCCTCAAAATCTTAGATATTAAAAAGTGGAAATAAAAAAGAGATTTTTTATAGTATTTTATTTTAAAAAATCTCTTTTTTTCATATATAAACTTATATTTTCAAGTCTAATTCAAAATAAAATTCAACACCATCTTCTTTATTAATAACACCATAATCGTTTTTATAATTACTCATAATTGCCTTTACAAATGATAAACCAATACCAGTTCCTCCATCTGCTCTATTTCTTGATTCGTCTACTTTATAAAAACGATTCCAAATTCTTGTCAAGTCCTCTTCTTTTATATTGATACCTGTATTAAATACTCTTATTCTTACTTTATTTTTCTCAATATTAACATCATTTTTTATAACAATACTTTTCTTTCCATTTCTCTCTTCAACATGCTTAATTGCATTTGTTACATAATTCGTTATTACTTGCTCAATATAGAAATCATCTGCAATAACATTAATTTCTTCAGGTGAAACTAATTCAACCTCTACTTGTTTTTCCTCAAGCATAACTTTTGATTTTCTGATAACTTCTTTTTCTAATTCTACTATATTAAATTCCGTATCCGAAAATTCTCTTTTTCCATATTCCAATTTCATCAATTCTAATAATTGTTTTACCAATTTATCCATTTTATTTGTTTCATCTAGAATAACTTCTGCATAAAACTTCCTACTTTCATCATCTGTATTAACATTTTCTAGTAACCCTTCACTATATCCTTGTATTAAAGCTATCGGTGTTTTTAATTCGTGTGATACATCTGATATAAAACTTTTTCTCATTTCATCAATTTTTGATTTTTCTTCTATATCTTTCTCTAATTCTATATTCGTACTTCTTAATTGTTTAATTGTGCTTTCCAATTTATCTGACATTAGATTGATACTTTTTCCTAGATTGTTAATCTCATCATCTGCATCTGTTATTCTATATTTGTGACTAAAATCCAAATTTGACATATTTTTAGCAATTGTATTTAATTCTAATATTGGTTCTGTAAATTTTCTACTTACAAAAGATACCACAACTGCAGATATTAAAATTGTAAATCCTGCAATTAAATACAAAAAATTGTTTGATATTTTTACACTTTCTTCTATTGATGAAACTGGTATTCTTATGTATAGTAAATATCCGTTATCTAATCTTGCTGACAACAGAATATATGAAATTCCTGTTTTTGAGTCCTTTAACCTTCTAATAATAAAATCATCGTTTTCTTCTAGTAATTCTCCAATATTTAAATTGTTTGTTAATGCATTCATTTCTCCAAAAGTTGATAAGAAATCCTTATTTGACGTAAATACATTTATATTCTCATTATCCTTTATTAAAATGTCAAAATTATTTTTTACAGCTAATTTTTCTAACTCCGAATTTATATCAATATCAGATGGATGATTATAATAATTATTTATCAATTTATATACATCCTTTAAATCGTTTGTTTTACTATATAAATAAAATTGCCCAAATACTAAGTTATTTAATAAAATTAAAAATACGATTAATAAAATAATAATTAATGATACCATTAAAAATAATTTTATTCTTACAGATTTTAATGCATTTCTTATTTTTCCCATTTTCTCCCATCCTTAGGTAAAAATCATTTTACCTCAAATTTATATCCTACACCTCTCATTGTTTGAATATATTTTCCTTTTTTTCCTAGTTTGTGTCTAATTTTTTTTATATGACTATCTATTGTTCTTGAATCTCCATAATAATCATAATTCCATACATTATTTAGTATCTTATCTCTTGATAATGCTATATTTTCATTTTCTACTAAATATGTCAATAGTTCATACTCTCTTAAACTTAATTCAATTGTTTTTCCATCTACTTTGACAGTTCTTCCTTCTTTATCAATTTCTATTCCACCATAATCCTTAATTTCTTTTTCATCTTTATTTGTTCTTTTTAAAATTGCCTCTACACGTGCAACTAGAATTTTAGGACTAAATGGTTTTGAAATATATTCATCAACACCTAATTCAAATCCGAATAATTCATCTTGTTCTTCTCCTCTTGCTGTTAACATGATAATTGGTACTTTTGACTCTTGTCTAATTTGTCTTAAAACTGACCATCCATCTAATTTTGGCATCATAACATCTAATAAAATAAGACTAATTTTGTTTTTATTTTCTTCAAAAACTTCTAATCCTTTTTCACCATCTTCTGCTTCTAATATACTATATCCTTTTGCTGCCAAAAAGTCTTTAATCAGCTTTCTCATTCTTAACTCATCATCTACAATTAAAATGCAGTTATTAAGCATATCTACCACTCCTATTTTTTATTATTGTTATTATATATTATACAAAGGTTTTATGTCTATATTGTGAAAAAAATTTATTTAATCCCTGAATCATTTTACATTTTAAAGTTTTCATTAAACATAGTTCAAATTAGAAAGTTTTAATAACTTCCTTTTTTATTACTTAAATTGTAAACTTTAAAAAATATAAAATGGTTCAGGGATTTTAAATATATTCTAATTTTTCACATATACAGTTTTTGTTTCATACGCTAACTCAATATGCTCTTCTCTTAATATTTTCATAATTTTCATATTAATATCCTCTACTTCATTTAAGTAACTTGTATAATCAACTGAGTTTGTATATGTATAAATTAATACATTAATTCCGTTAGTTGTTATTTGATCAAATCTTACAATAATAGAATCATCATAAACACTTTCTCTTTCTTGTAACATTTTTTCAATTCTTGTTTTTAATAGCTCTAATTTCTCTAGTGGCGTATTTAATTCTACACATAAGTTTGTTTTATATCTTCTTTTTTCCATTTTACTCCAATTGGTTACAGATGCATCTGCAATAATAGCATTTGGAATATTTACAATAGCATTTTCAAAAGTTCTAATTCTAGTCGTTCTAAATGTTATATCTTCTATTGTTCCTTCATACTTGTCCATTTGAATCCAATCTCCAACAACAAAAGGTTTATCTATAAAAATAACGACTCCGCCAAATAAATTTTTAGCTGTATCTTGCGCTGCAAGTGTTACAATAACACCACCTAATCCTAATCCTGCAATTAGTCCTGTTAAATTAATTTCTAATATTGCTAATACTAAAAATATAGCCACTATATAAATCAGTACTCTTGTAACCTTTAAGACAAATTCAAATACTGTATCATCCATTTTTTCACTTACAGTTTTTCTTAGTCTTTTTCCTAATGTAGATTTTAATGTAAAGCTATTGGCTAACCCTACTGCTATTTCGATAACACTTATAATCTTAAATACTTTTGTTACAACATCCATCACTTGTGCATTAATTTGTAATGGCACTTTTAGAAAAACAATTGCTAAGTAAATACCTAAAATGATAAAAAATATTTTTAAAGGTTTAAAGAATGCACTTTCTTTTATTTCTTTTGCCTTTTTACTTTTTATTTTAAATATTCTGATAATCATATAGGAAAATGTACCACTTAATATTCTGAAAAACACAATAATTCCAATAGCTATTATAATATCTATAATTTGTATTGATGTTACTCTGTTCCAAAAATCAACCAACTGCTCCATATTTTCCTCCAATATTAAAATTCATTATTTTCAATCTATCCCATATAATCTCTAAGCTTCTTACTTCTACTTGGATGTCTTAATTTTCTTAATGCTTTTGCTTCTATTTGTCTTATTCTTTCTCTTGTTACTTGAAATTCTCTTCCAACTTCTTCTAATGTCCTTGACTTTCCATCTTCTAATCCAAATCTTAGTTTTAATACTTTAGCTTCTCTTGGCGTTAAAGTATTCATTACTTCTTCTAATTGTTCTCTAAGCATTGTATATGCTGCTGAATCTTGTGGTGCTGGAGAATCATCATCTTGTATAAAATCACCTAAATGACTATCATCTTCTTCTCCTATAGGTGTTTCCAAAGATACTGGATCTTGTGCAATTTTTTGAATCTCAATAACTTTTTCAACTGGAATTTCCATTTCAGCTGCAATTTCTTCTGGGGTTGGTTCTCTTCCTAATTGTTGTAATAAATGTCTTGATGTTCTGATTAATTTATTAATTGTTTCTACCATATGAACTGGAATTCTGATTGTTCTTGCTTGGTCTGCAATTGCTCTTGTAATAGCTTGTCTAATCCACCATGTAGCATAAGTACTAAATTTGAATCCTTTTGTATAGTCAAATTTCTCAACAGCTTTTATTAATCCCATATTTCCTTCTTGAATTAAATCCAAAAATAGCATTCCTCTTCCTACATATTTTTTTGCAATACTTACAACCAATCTTAAATTTGATTCTGCTAATTTTTGTTTTGCTTCTTCATCACCTTTTAATACTTTTTTAGCTAAATCTAATTCTTCATCAAAAGTAAGTAATGGAATTCTTCCAATTTCTCTTAAATACATTCTTACTGGGTCATCAACATTAATTCCTTCATAGCTAGTATCTGTGATTTCATCTAATTTTAAATCTTCTACTTCTTTTAAATCTTCAATATCTGGTTCTTCATCCATGTCATCTTGTAGTAAGTCTACTCCTAATTCTTCAAAAGCATCAAAAACTTTGTCAATCTGGTCTGGATTAACATCATCTAATTCAGATGCTAAATCTCCATAGGTGATTTTTCCTTTTTCTTTTGCTTTTTTCAATATATTATTTACTTTTTCTTCTTTCAATTTTTTTGTTTCTTCTGTTTCTTCTATATTTTCTTCTTTTTTAGTTTGTTCTACTTCTTCTGCTTTTTCATGTGCTTTTTTTCTTACTTTTTCAATTTTTTCTTTCATTCCTTCTTGTTTTAATTCTTCTTGTTTATTCCCTTCTTTTTCTGCCATTTTATATTCACCCCTATCTAATTTTTGCTAATCTGATAATAATATCACTTAGCTCCTTTTCTAATTTTTTCTTTTCATTTTCTTCTATTGCTTTTTCTTCTAATAATTCTAAAATCTCAAGTTTTCTTTCATTTAGTTTTTCTTTTTCGTAAGTTTGTATAATATCATCTATGGCTTTTTCTACATCATCAATTCCATAATCTTCTGCCATTATCATAGTTATATGATTTTGTTCTTCTTCTGATAAATTATCAATAATACTATTTATATTACTATTTCCATTTTCAAACTCTTCATACAGTTTACTAGCAATCTTTTTATCTATATCATATTTGAAATCTTCTATTTTTATATTTTGCTTTATAATTTGATATATATTCACATCACCTGAAAGTAAAATTGCTAAAATAGTATTTTCTCTTCGCTTAATCGCTTCAGAAATATTATCCTGGTTTGTTTTCTCTAAATGTTTTATTACTGGCTTTGCTTTATGTAAAATTTTCTCATCCGTATTTTCTTTATATGTCAATTTATTTACTTCTGCATAGATAGCCTCTTTTGAAACATCATATTCTTTTGCTATTTTTTCTATATAAACTTCTCTCTCCATACTGTTATCAATTTTTGAAATTATTTTTGCTATCTCATTTAAGAATTTTATTTTATCATTTGTACTTTCTAAATTTAAAGATTGTCTTAATATTTTAACTTTAAATTCTATAATGGAAATTGCTTTATCTACCAAATTCTGAAATCTTGCATTTCCATATTTAATCACATATTCATCTGGGTCTTTTGCTCCTTCCATTTGTAGTACCCTAATATCACATCCCATATTTTGTAATATTTCCATTGCTCTTACTTTAGCTGTTTGTCCAGCTTCATCTGAATCGTAGCTCAAAATAATTTGTTCTGTATTATTTCTAAGCAAATATCCTTGTTGTTGTGTTAATGCCGTTCCTAAGGAAGCAACTACATTGTGAATATCTCTTTGATGGAGAGATATTACATCCATGTATCCTTCTACAATGAGTAGTCTTTTTTTGATATCATATTTTTTCGCAACATTTAGTCCATATAAGTGCCTTCCCTTACTATATACAACATTTTCAGGAGAGTTTATATATTTGGGTTTTGAGTCATCTAAAACTCTTCCTCCAAATGCGATGACTCTTCCTCTTACATCACATATAGGAAACATTAATCTGTTTCTATATCTGTCAATATATTGACCTCTTTCATTTTTATTAACTAAGCCAGACTCTAAAATTTCCCTATCTTCAAATCCTTGTTTTTTTAATTCTCTATATAATTCATCAAATTTTCCTGAAAATCCTATTTGAAAAGATTTTAACGTTTCATTTGATAACTTTCTTTTTTTTATGTATTCTTGAGCCATTTTAGACTCTGGTCTATATAAATTTTCATGATAATACTTTGCTGTAAATTCATTCACTTTATATACCTTTGCTTTTAGAGCTTCTTTTGCTGAATCTACATTATTTTCTAAAGTTGGTAGTTGTATATTTGCTCTCTCCGCTAAAAGTTGTACAGCCTCTACAAAATTAATTCCCTCAATTTTCGTTAAAAAAGTAAATACATTTCCACCTACGCCACATCCGAAGCAATGAAATATCTGTTTTTCTGGAGATACTGAAAAAGAAGGTGATTTTTCATTATGAAAAGGACATAGTCCAAAATAATTTCTGCCACTTCTTTTTAATCTTACATATTGTGATATAACATCTACAATGTCATTAGATTGTCTTACATCATCAATGATTTCGTCACTATACCTTGCCATTATTCTCCTTCCCTCCTAAAATATTTCACATAACTATACATAATTATATTATTCGACGTATTTTACATAAATCCTTCTCTTTATTTAAAAAAATGTCCATTGGGGACGTGCCAAATCGTTCCGAAATGATACTAAAAGGGACAGACCTATGTTCAAATTATTATATAAGCAGTATATTTCTTAATTTATGGAATGAAGAATGTAAATGAAATCATATTAGAAAATATTAAAGTATCTATTAGGAGAATCTCAAAACTTGATTTTGAGAGGTACCTATTAGATACTTTTAAATTTTCTTATATGATGTAATGCGAACCTAAGGAATGTAATAAATTAAGAAATATACTCTTTTTCAAAAACTTTTTTAGATAGGTCTGTCCCTTTTAGTATCATTTTGAAACGATTTGGCACGTCCCTAAAGTTCATTCATCAGTGCAATTTTATTATCTATTTTATTAACAATTTTTGCATAATTTACTAGTTCTTTTGAAGTTTTCTTATTAACTTCTTTATCTGTTTTATATTTCATTTTATGTTCCAAACTAGCCCAGAAATCCATCGCCAAAGTTCTAATTTGTATTTCTACTTTAACATATATAATCTGATTTGACAAAGTAACTGGCACTTTTGCTATCATATGATAGCTAGAATATCCACTTTCTTTTGGATGATTTACATAGTCCTTTTCTTTTTCAATATAAATTCCTGGCATTTGTTCAATCAAATTTCTAATTTTAAATATATCATCTTTTAATTGGCATATTACTCGAATACCTGCAATATCATTTATATTTTCTATCATTTCTTTATATGTAAGTTCATAACCTTTTTTCTTCATTTTGTTAACAATACTATCTGGTTGTTTTATTCTTGTGTTAATGTGATCAATTAAATCATAATTATAAAAAACTTTAAATTCTCTCTGCAATATATTTATTTTTGTTTCTAATTCTGCAATCGCCATATCATAAATTGCCATTAATTTTTCAAATGTATTTGTTTTTTCTTCTATTTTTTCATCATAACTTAAAAAGTTCTTCATCTCCATAATTCCTAATTCTTTAACTTTATTTTTTTTCATATTTCATCACAACTCCTCATAGGATATTTATGTTTGTTCCTATTTAGTATATGCATATACTATCCTAGAATTGTTTCTAAAACATATTTAAATTGTGTTTTTTTGATGAACTTACAAAATAGAAAAAATAAAAGCCATTTGACTTGTATCTTTTGGCTTTTATCTATCTATGTCTCCTTTAAACTCTGCTTTTTTTACTTTAGGTATGTCTTTTTGTGGAGCAACTTTTGCATCCTTAAGCATTTGTATATGTTTCTCTTTTTGTATTCTTTTTTCTAATGAACTATTTATAGCAACTAAACTTTTTTTCCTTTCTTGTTCATTCATTTGACTTAATGTATTAATTAATCCAGAATTGATGCATTCTTCTATTATTTCTATCTTTTCTTGACTAAATTCTGCTAAAGAATTTTTCTTATTTTCTTTTTTAGATTCATAAATTGATTCACTTTCTTCTCCTTTTGCTATTCTTAAACACTTATCAATTTCTTTTTGTTTTACACTTGGATTATATTTACGAATATATTTTGTCAGAATTTCTGTTTGTTCATCACTAACTTCTCCTAAATATTTCATAAATGTACTTTCAGGTTGCTCTTCTTTTTCAGCTTTTTCATGCGTTTCTTTTACCATTTGTTCCATAAATCTTTCTTTTACTTCTTGTAAATCAAATTTATTTTCTTCATCACTTTTTAATAATTTTTCATATTCAGCTTCAATTCTCTCTGGCATTTGCTCTCTTATCATTTCATGAATTGGAACTACTTGCTCCATTTGATATAAACTCATTCCACCATTTCTTTCACGATATGTAATTGCAAAATTTTTAGCAATTACTTTATACAATTCATTGTTTATATTATCTGTTCTTTTAACAATACCTATTACACTGTTTATTTTTTCCGCTAAAACATTTTGTGTTCTTAATCCTTTTAATGCGCCATATATCATTTTTAACTCTGTACAAATTGCCTCTTCTTTTAATTTATTATCAGCTAATGTTTTTATAATTGTCAATCTATCTGTTTCAGATATTTCTGCATTTTTTAATATTCCCACCGCTGTTTTATCTGACGCTTGTGTCGCTAATTCTACCGCTAACTTATCAGGTACTTCATCAGAATCAGCAGCTTTCACTGCTGATTCTATTAAAATATCTGAAGAAATCACATCTGATTTTCTTAGTTCTTGTATAATTTCTTTTCTTTTATTAGCTGGATTTTTATTTAACAATTCTATAATTTGTGTTGCTATTTCACTACTTGTTAATTCTGTATTTTCATCTTGAATTGGTTCAATAACCTCTTCTTTAACAACCTCTTCTAGTGTTTTTTCTTCATTTTTTCCTAGAAATTTTTCTTGGACTCTTTTACCTATACTTTTTAAGTTCATCTACTTCTCTCCTATTTTACTTCTTTTCCATAATAACTATCTAATAAGATTTGTTTTATTTCTGATACTAGTGGTACTCTTGGGTTAGCAGTTGTACATTGATCTTCAAATGCTCTATCTGCTAACATGTCTACTTTTGCTAAAAAGTCTTGTTCATCAATTCCTGCATCTTTGAATGATTTTGGAATATTCATATGTTCATTCATTTCTTTTATTTTTTCAATCAAGCTACTAATTCCCTCTTCTACTGTTTTTGCTTTTAACCCTGCCTTTTTTGCTATTTCAGAATATTTTTTATCTGCTATAAAATATTCATATTTAGGGAATGAAACAAATTTTGTTGGTTTTGTGCTATTGTATCTTACCACATATGGTAATAATATTGCATTAATTCTTCCATGTGGTAAATGGAATTCTGCACCAATTTTATGTGCCATTGAGTGGTTAACTCCTAAAAAGGCATTTGTGAAAGCCATACCTGCAATCGTACTTGCATTATGCATTTTTTCACGAGCTACTTTATTGTTTCCATCATCATATGCTTGTTCTAAGTATTGGAATACCAATTCTACTGCTTTTTCAGCTAGTCCATCTGTATAGTCTGATGCCATATTTGAAACATAGGCTTCTAATGCATGTGTTAAAACATCCATACCTGTATCTGCTGTAATAGATTTTGGCAGGCTCATAACTAAATCTGGATCTACAATTGCTACATCTGGAGTTAATTCATAATCTGCCAATGGATATTTTTTGTTTTTCTCTTTATCTGTAATAACAGCAAATGATGTTACTTCTGAACCTGTACCTGATGTTGTTGGAATCGCTACCATTTGACATTTTGTTCCTAGTTTAGGGAATTTGTATGTACGTTTTCTGATATCCATGAATTTTAGTTTTAATCCTTCTGGATCTGCTTCTGGATGCTCATAGAATAACCACATTCCTTTAGCTGCATCAATTGGACTTCCTCCACCTAATGCAATAATAACATCTGGTTTGAAGTTTTTCATAGCTTCTACACCCTTCATAATTGTATCAAATGATGGGTCTGATTCTACTTCACTGAAAATTTCTGAATGCACATAATGTTGTCTATTTCTTAAATGATATAAGATTTTATCTACATATCCTAGTTTTACCATTCCTGGGTCTGTTACGATAAATGCTCTTTCAATATTTGGCATCTTCTCTAAATAGGCAATTGAACCTGCTTCAAAATATATTTTTTCTGGAACTTTAAACCATTGCATATTAACCCTCCTATTTGCAACTCTTTTTATATTAATTAAATTTACTGATGATACATTTGCTGTTGTTGAATTTCCACCAAATGAACCACATCCTAATGTCAATGATGGCATATTTGTATTATAAATATCACCAATTGCTCCATGTGTTGATGGAGAGTTTACAATAATTCTTCCCGCTTTCATTGTTTCTGAAAACCTTAAAATTGTATCCTTGTTTTCAGAATGAATAACAGCTGAGTGTCCTAGTCCACCGAATTCTAGTAATTTTTCAGCTAATGGTATTCCTTCATTTTCATCTTTTACAACATAATAAGTTAATACTGGGCTCAATTTTTCTTTTGAAAATGGATATTCTTTTCCAACACCAGTTTCTGGAACTACTAATACTTTAGTATCTTCTGGAACTTCAAATCCTGCTTCTTTTGCAATTGTATGAGGATATTGTCCTGGTACATGTGATTTTAATTTATAATCTCCATTTTCTAATTTTTCAAACATACTGTTTTCTAATTTTTTCTTTTCTTCTTTACTTACAAAATAACATCCTGCTTTTTTCATTAATTCTTCAAATCTCTTTTGAATATCTTTATCAATAATAACAGCTTGTTCTGATGCACAAATCATACCATTGTCAAATGATTTTGACATAACTAAATCATTTACTGATGTTTCTAATTTAGCTGTTTTATCAATATAGCAAGGAACGTTTCCAGGTCCTACACCTAATGCTGGTTTTCCGCAAGAATATGCTGATTTTACCATGCCTGTCCCACCTGTTGCTAAAATTAAATTAACATCTGGATGATTCATTAATAATCTTGTTGCCGTAATACTTGGTTTTTCAATCCATAAAATACAGTTCTTTGGTGCCCCCGCTTTTATAGCTGCATCTCTTAAAATTGTAGCTGCTTCTACACTACATTTTTGTGCAGATGGATGGAATCCAAATATAATAACATTTCTAGTCTTTGCTGATATGATAGATTTAAACATAGTTGTTGATGTTGGGTTTGTAACAGGTGTAACACCTGCTATAATTCCAATAGGTTCTGCTATTTCGACATAATCTTCTTCAGCATTTTCATCTATAATTCCTACTGTTTTTTCATATTTAATACTATGATATATATATTCTGTCGCAAACATATTCTTTGTTATTTTATCTTCATAAATTCCTCTTTTGGTTTCTTCAACTGCCATTTTTGCTAATCTCATATGATTTTCAAGACCTGCCATTGCCATTGCCTTTGTAATATTGTCTACAGTTTCTTGGTCTAATTTCAAATACTCTTGAGACGCTACTTTTGCCTTTTCTACTAAATCATTAATCATTTGTTCAATTTCTTTTTCTTCATTTACGTTATCACTCATAAATAACCTCCTCTTTGAGCAATAAGGATTTGCTCTATGTTTTCTAAAACCTTCTATTACTCCATTATAAAAGATTTCAACAAATCCATTATATATGATTGGAATAAAAAGTCAATAACAAACAAAAGATATTTTTCAGTTTTTTTGACAAAAAAATACAAGCACTTTCATACTTGTATCTTAATTATTATATAAATAATCTTGTGGATTTACATGTTCTCCATTAACTCTTATTTCCAAATGTAAATGTGGTCCTGTAGAATTTCCTGTTGACCCTACTGCTGCTATTACGTCTCCTGCTTTTACAGCATCTCCTACTTTCACATACATTTTGCTTGTATGTGCATACCAAGTTTCAACTCCATTTCCATGGTCTACTTTTACTAAGTTTCCATATGAACCATTGTAGCTAGCAGCAGTTACTGTACCATCTGCCACAACTTTTATATCTGTTCCTTTCACTGCTGAAATATCTAATCCAGTATGTGTTGATTTTCTTATACTGCTTCTAACACCATATCTTGAAGTAATTTTACCTTCAATTGGTGTAACTGCTAATTTAATACCATTAATACTTGGTAATGCATTCAATCTTTCTTCCTCTTCTTTTTGTTGTTCTATTTCCTCTATAGTAGTTTGTACTGTTTCTTGAACATTTTCTTTTGCCACTTCTAAATCTGAAGTAGATACTTCTTCTTCATTTTGTGTATATTTTTCTACAACACTTAAATTAATTTCTTCACTATCATTTTCTTCTTTTATTTCATTTACTAATTCTTCTGCTTCTTCACTTGTATCTACTTTTTCAATAACAGTTTCTTGTACTGCTATTTCATAGTATTTATAAGTAACTGTAACATCTTCCTTTAATTCTTGTAATAAATTTTTCTCCTCTGTATTTTCTGCTCTACTTACTAATTTTAACTCATATTCTGGCTCCGTATTTAAACTAACATCTTCAATTGTTTTATTTGTATTTTGTATAATTTCTTCCTTCAATGTTTCTTCTAAAGCTTGTTTATTTTCTACATATCCAACTTCTTCACCAGAAATGCTTACTTTATACATTGGTTTATATTTTATTAAGATAATCGCGATTATAAAACCAAAAGCTATAATTGCAATGTTAAAAAATTTTAGAAACTCTTTTGTGTAAAATTTTAGTTTCTTTTTTAAAATAAATTCCACTCTCCTTTATGTTTTTTTACGCGACTAAGTTATATTATACTATATATTTTGCCCTTTTTCAAGTTATGTATACATAATCTTGGATAAAAAACCAAAATTAATCATAATTTCAATTTATGGTTACTTTCAATTATTATTTTTTCTTATTTAATCTCTTTTTTTCTTTATTTTTCTCAATTTTACTTTCATTTGTAATTTTAAAATCGATAACAATTTTAAATTTTATATTTCATTATTTTAAAATCTTGACTTTTTCCACTTATTATTATATAGTATCTTCATAGACTATATGGTAAACATATACTTTAAACTTGTTTGTAATAAAAAATAGGAAGGTGATATATATGGCTTTAGACTATACAATTATTGGTCAAAGAATTAAACAAGCAAGACTTGCTAAAAACTATACTCAAGAAGAACTATCTGAAAAAATAGATGTTTCTGTTGCTTTTTTAAGTAGAGTTGAAAGAGGTAATTCTCATATCAATTTAAAACGTTTAACACAAATTTGTAATTTACTAGATGTTTCAGAAGGATATATTTTAAGTGGTACTTCTAGTGACTCAGAAAATTATCTATCAAAAGAATTCTCTGATTTATTAAGTAGTTGCCCTGCACACAAGCAAAGATTAATTTATAAAATTGCAAAAATCATTGCAGAATCTGAATAAAATTGTATAAAAACCAATATTTAAAAATATTGGTTTTTTGTTGCATTTACAACAGCTTTTTTCTTATTTTATCAATATGATTAATTTACAATTAATATTACAAAAGATTTTATAGAACGAAAGATAATTTTATCATTTTAAGAAAATTATTGTCGTTTTTGATTGATAATATTTTATGAATATGGTATTATATTATGTGGTCAAAATGATAATAATATGAAGAGAAAAAAATTAAATAAATTTATCTTATCATCATATTAATTGTATTTAATTTTATTTCTTAATTAAGGAGGTTTTTAAATATTATGAGATTTGAACAATGGGATGGATTTGAAAATGGTGATTGGCAAAATGAAATCAACGTAAGAGATTTCATTCAAAGAAACTATACACCTTATGAAGGAGATGCAACATTTTTGGCTGGACCTACTAAAAAAACAAAAAAATTGTGGGATGAAGTATTGGAACTTTACAAAAAAGAAAAAGCTTCTAAAGGTGGTGTTTTAGATATTGATACAAAAACAATTTCAAGCGTTAATAGCCATGAAGCAGGATATATTGATAAAGATTTAGAAGAAATTGTTGGACTTCAAACAGATGCTCCTTTAAAAAGAGCAATTATGCCTTATGGTGGAATTCGTATTGTAGAAAAAGCATGCGCAGCTTATGATAAAAAAGTAGATGATGATGTAGAAGAAATTTTCCATAAGTACAGAAAAACACATAATGATGGTGTATTTAGTGTATACACACCAGATATTAGAGCTGCTAGAAGTTCACACTTAATTACAGGTTTACCTGATGGATATGGTAGAGGAAGAATCATTGGTGATTATAGAAGAGTTGCACTTTATGGTGTTGACGTATTAATTGAAGAAAAACAAAAAGATTTAGATATATTAAATGTTGATTGTTTAACTGAAGAAGTCATTCGTGAAAGAGAAGAAATTAGTGAACAAATCAAAGCTTTAAATGAATTAAAAGCAATGGCTTCAAAATATGGATTTGATATTTCTAAACCTGCAAGCAATAGTAAAGAAGCTGTACAATGGTTATATTTTGGATATTTAGGTGCTGTAAAATCTCAAGATGGTGCTGCAATGAGTCTTGGTAGAACATCTACTTTCTTAGATATTTATTTTGAAAGAGACTTGAAAAATGGAGCCATTACTGAAGAAGAAGTTCAAGAAATTATGGACCATTTTGTTATGAAGCTAAGATTAGTTCGTTTCTTAAGAACACCTGAATATAATGAACTATTTAGTGGAGACCCTGTATGGGTAACAGAAAGTATTGGTGGTATGGGAATTGACGGAAGAACTTTAGTTACAAAAAACTCTTTTAGAATTCTTCACACATTAGAAAACTTAGGACCAGCTCCTGAACCAAACTTAACTGTTCTATGGTCTGTAAATTTACCAGAAGGATTTAAAAGATATACAACAGATTTATCTATAAAAACATCATCTATCCAATATGAAAGTGATGATTTAATGAGAATTACACTAGGAGATGATTATGGAATTGCTTGCTGTGTTTCTCCAATGAAAATTGGTAAACAAATGCAATTCTTTGGTGCAAGAGCAAACTTAGCTAAAACCTTATTATAT
The DNA here is from genome assembly GCA_944386675.1 of uncultured Clostridia bacterium. Classification (GTDB taxonomy): domain Bacteria; phylum Bacillota; class Clostridia; order TANB77; family CAG-508; genus CAG-269. The sequence goes on from CALXBY010000005.1 coordinate 38,439, forward strand.
GCCATCAATGGTGGTAGGGATGAAATGACTGGAAAACAAGTTACACCAAAATTTGCACCAATTACATCTGAATATTTAGATTATGATGAAGTTATGGAAAAATTTAACCAAATGATGGATTATGTAGCTAAAATCTATATTAAAGCTTTAAATGCTATCCATTATATGCATGATAAATATTGTTACGAAGCAATCGAAATGGCTCTTCATGATAAAGATATTATAAGAACAATGGCTTGTGGTATTGCTGGTTTATCTGTTGTTGCTGATTCTCTTTCTGCAATTAAATATGCAAAAGTAAAAGTTATCAGAGATGAAACAGGACTTGCTGTTGATTATGAAATAGAAGGAGATTTTCCAAAATTCGGTAATGATGATGAAAGAGTAGACAGTATTGCTGTAGATATCGTAAAAACATTTATGAATAAATTAAAAAGATATCCAACTTATAGAAATTCTAAACATACATTATCTATTCTTACTATCACATCAAATGTTGTTTATGGTAAAGCAACTGGAAATACACCTGATGGAAGAAGAATGGGGGCTCCATTCGGACCTGGTGCAAATCCATTACATGGAAGAGACACAAATGGAGCTTTAGCAGTTATGAATTCTATTGCAAAATTACCATTTGATTTTGCAGAAGATGGAATTTCATACACATTCTCAATCACACCTAAAACATTAGGAAAAGATGAAGATACAAGAGTTACAAACTTAGTCAATATGTTAGATGGATATTTCAAACAAACAGGACATCATATTAATGTTAATGTTTTTGATAGAAGTTTATTAATTGATGCTATGGAACATCCAGAAAATTATCCTCAACTAACCATTAGAGTGTCTGGATATGCTGTAAACTTTACAAAATTAACAAGAGAACAACAATTAGATGTTATTAATAGAACGATTCATGAAAAAATTTAGTTAAACTAAAAAAAAGGGATTGAAGGACCACTCCTTTAATCCCCATTTTCTTCTATGAATCTTAGATTTTTTTATATTTTTAAAAAATTAAATTACTAATGCTACAAATCTTTAATAAGAAACCTATATAAATATAAATGAAGGAGCTATTATAGAATATGGAAGATAACAAAGATATACAAAATAACGAAAAAGATTTAAGATATTATGCAAAAGTACATTCAATAGAAACATTCGGTGCTGTTGATGGTCCAGGAATCCGTTTTGTATTATTTCTTCAAGGTTGCCATTTACAGTGTAAATATTGTCATAATCGTGACACTTGGGATATGAAAGAAGGAAAGTATCAATCTGCCAACGATATCTATAAAATGATTTTAAAATATAAAAATTATATCACTCCAAATGGTGGTGTGACTGTTTCAGGTGGAGAACCTTTATTACAAGTAAAATTTTTAATCGAATTATTTACAAAATTAAAAAAGAAAAAAATTCATACATGTATTGATACTTCTGGAATGGTAGCTCTTACAGATGATATAAAACAATTATTAACTTTAACCGATTTAGTGCTTTTAGATATTAAGCATATTAATAGTGAAAAATGTAAAAATTTAGTTGGATTTGATAACAAACTAGAGTTAGACTTTGCAAGATATTTAAGTAATAACAATATACCAATATGGATTAGACAAGTATTGGTTCCTGGTTTTACAGATGATGAAAAAGATTTACTAGATTTAAAAGAATTTATTTCTACATTAAACACTGTTCAAAAAGTTGAAATTTTACCATATCATAGTATTGGTAAGTATAAATGGACAAAATTAGGTTTAAAATATGATTTAGAAAATACAAGAGATGCAACTAGTGATGATGTGAAGCATGCAAAAGCGATTCTAGGAATTAGTTAAAAGGGAATTTGGGGACGGACTCAATTTTCCCTTTTTTATATTCTCTATTTTTTATTTTTCTTAAATTCAAAAAAGGGAAAATTGAGTCCGTCCCCAAATTCCCTTTTTCTTTTACATTCCTAATAATTTTAATTCTACATTTTCCATTTTATATTTTCCATCTACTAATTTGAAATCTACTAATGTATCTTCTAGTGTTTCTTTGTTTTGTCTTAAATCAGTTGTAAAATATAACTTAATTTGTGGAATCTCTAATTGATTTTTCACGATTTCTTTAAAAGTTTCTGCCATGTGTTTTTCATCTTCACATATTAGTATTAATTGTGGCATTCCACTAAAACCAGAATCTCCTGGAACATAGTTTTCATAGAATTCTTTATATAATCTCATTCTTTCAGCTAATTTCTTTTCCCAATCTTGTTCTCTTCTAATAACTTCAAAAACAAACTGAATTGATTTTCCATTTTTAGTAAGTTTAACAGCACCACCACTTGCTTTAAATATCTTTCCTGATACCTTTGCAGTAATTGCTGGTTTTACTATATAACTGTCAAATGCTTTTACTTTTCTTAAGTAAGCAATTAATGTTTGATTTCCAGCTAATCTCTTTTTAATCATTGGTACTGGTTTTGTATTATCAGATGGTTGCCATTTACAATCAATTTCTTTAGAATTTAATAAATATTTTCCCATCTTCTCTAAACAATATATTCTATAGATTCCTTTTCCTTCATCAGAAGTAAAATAGTATCTTGTTAGAATTTTAGATTTTACTAATTGATCTAACTTATTATTTAACTTATCTTGTGACTTTGGATCAATTCCTTTAATTTCTAGCATTTGATATAACTGTCTTGATGTAATAAATTCAAATTCATTTACTAAATCTAAAATTGCAAAATGGATTTCATTAATATGTCCAATATTAATCTTATGTACGATTTGATTCATTGACACATACCCATCTTTTCCATCGAAAGTTTTTATTTCACCTTCTCTTATAGCAAATGGAGATACTTGTGCCTTGATTTCACTATCTTCTACCATTTTCTTCTTCCCCCTTAAATTTAGAATTATCTATATTTTTAAATTATAAACTATATTATTTTTCTATTAATAATTTTACTTTCTTTTTTTCGTTATCTATTTTCTTAATATAGACTTTTACCTTTTGTCCATATTGATAACCTTCAGAATATTCTGCCATACCTACTAAATTAGGTGTAAGCTCTATGAAAATACCATTTTTATTTTTTTCTGTTTCTCTAATAATTCCTTCAACTTTCATTCCTGATGAAAACTTTTTAGCATTTTCTTCCCACGTTCCTAATGTTTCTTTATATGACAAATTTACTTTTCCTGTATATCTATCTATAGATTTTACCACAACATTTACTTTTTGTCCAATTTTTAATCTCTCAAATGGTGTTTTTATTCTTGCGACTGACAAATCTTCTATATGTGCAAGTCCTACAATTCCTCCACCAATCTCAATAAATGCACCATATGGTCTAATATTTTTTACGATTCCTGTAACAGTTTGTCCAATTTTCATTTGATTCTTTATATATGTTAAAGCTTCTTGTTGAACACTTTTTCTAGATAAAATTATTTTTCCGTCATTTTCTATATCTTTTATTTTAAATTGCACATACTTATGTACCTTTCCCGTACATAACTTTTCATTTGGTAATCCTTCCTTAGTATCTTCTACCTCACTTCTTGGAATAATTCCTTCTATTTTATTTCCCAAGTTTATGTGTAGATTATATTTTTCATCACAGCTTTGTACAATTCCTTGCATTGTTTTATTCTCGTTTTTGTATTCTTCTATCTTTAGAATACTCAAATTTTCTATATCTTTATTCCATCCTTCTGGCACAAACCCAAATGCATTCATTTGTATTCTCCTTTATCTTACGTATTTTAGCATATTATATAGTTTATTAAAAAATTTTTCAATGCTTTTTTATATTTTTATAAAAGAACTTATAGTTATATCATACTCTTAAGTAAACGTTTTTTAAAAAATTAATCAAAATAACTACTAATTTCTTCTAATCCTTCAAAATCTTTTTGTCTACAAATGTCATATGCAACAATGGCAACTGAATTTGAGAGATTTAATGATCTTAGTGTTGGTCTCATTGGAATTCGAATGGTTTTGTCTATATATTTTTGTAAAATATCTTCTGGTAATCCTTTTGTCTCTTTTCCAAATAGCACAAAAATTTCTTCCATATTTTTAAAATCTGGTTCAGAATAGACATGTTTTCCTTTTGTTGTTACAAAAAACATATTATTTTCTTCTGGCTTATATGTATTTAAAAAATCTTTGAATGATATATGTTCTTCTATATCTAATTTATCCCAATAATCTAATCCTGCTCTTTTTACAGCTTTTTCTGAAATACTAAATCCCAAAGGATGTACTAGATGTAACTTGGCACCAATAGCTGCACAAGTTCTTGCAATATTTCCCGTATTTTGAGGTATTTCTGGTTCTACTAATACAACGTGTAATTTCATTTTTATTTCTCCCTTCAAATTGCAAAAAAGTTGCCAAAAGGGACGTGTCAAAATGGCAACATTATTTTCTTTCATTAAATGCTATTCACTTAAACTTTAAAGTTGCCATTTTGACACGTCCCTTTTGGCAACTTTTTGACATATCTCTATTATTTTATTTTTTGTCTAACATATTCATATAATATAATTCCTGTTGCAACCGAAGCATTTAAACTTTCTGTTTTTCCTAGCATTGGTATTTTTACTTTTTTGTCTGCCATTTTTTGTATCTTTTCTTCTACTCCATTTGCTTCATTTCCAATGACAATGACTTTTCTTTTGTAGTCTATGTCATAGATACTGTTTTTGGTTTGCAGAGATGTTACAACTATTTCAAATTTATGTTTTTTAATTTCTTTTAATGTATTTTCTAAATCTTCACATTCAATGATTTTTACTCTAAATATAGCTCCCATTGTTGACCTTACAACTTTTGGATTATAACTATCAGCTGTTCCTTTTGATACTAAGATTTGATTAATCCCTATACTATCTACTGTCCTTAAAATGGTTCCTAAATTTCCTGGGTCTTGAATATCATCTAAAGCTACAATAATATCTTGGTTATAATCAATTTCTTGTTCTTCATTTCCTGCCATTTGTGATTTAACTGTATTTTTTTCTACAACAGCTAATATTCCTTGTGGATTTGTAACATCTGTTAAACTTTCAAATAACTTACTTGTTACATATACACACTCTTGTTTTGCAATTTCATACATAAGTTCTTTAGGAATATTGGATGTTTTTTCACAGTCATCACAAATAACGACTTGTTTGATATTTGCTTTTTCATTGATAGCTTCCTCTATAATTTTGATACCCTCAATGATATATTCATTGTTTAAATCTCTATATTTTTTATCTTTTAATTTTTTTATATGTTTTATAAATTCATTATCTTTACTCGATATTACTTGCATAAAGACCTCCAGTATTATTTATATATATAATTTCCATTTTTATAAATTTTATTATATTTCTATTTCATTTCAATCAATTCGTATTCAGAACTTCCCAATCCAATTTTCTCTCCATGTTCAATCTGACTTTCCCAATTTGTATCTGGATGATTGATATGGAAATGGTCATGTCCTTCTACTTTTTTCTCAATATTTTCTCCTAATGCACTATTTTGGAATACTTCTTGTTTATTCACTAAATCTGCACATGCCTTATCTAATGCTACCATGTCAAATGAAGCTAGCATTCCAATATTTGGAACAATTGGTGCATCATTTTCTGCATGACAATCACAATTTGGTGAAACATCACAAATTAAACTAATATGGAATTGTGGTCTATCTTTTACAACTGCTAATGCATATTCTGCCATTTTTTTATTTAAAATATCTGCTGCTTCATCATTTGGTGATTTAATAGCATCAAAATTACAAATGCCAATACATCTACCACATCCTACACATTTATTATGGTCGATGACTGCTTTTCCTTCCTCATTATATGAAATCGCTCCATGCGCACATATTTTAATGCATTGTTTACACTTTTTACATTTTTCTAAAATAACATTTGGTTTTCCACTACTATGCATTTCCATTTTTCCAGCTCTTGAACCACAACCCATTCCAATATTTTTAATAGCTCCACCAAATCCTGTTCCTTCATGTCCTTTGAAATGGTTTAGAGATATGACAATATCGGCATCCATGATGGCTCTTCCAATTTTTGCTTTTTTTACATATTCTCCATCAATATCTACATAAGCTTCATCTGTCCCTTTTAAACCATCTGCAATAATGACATGACAACCTGTTGAAAATGGACTAAATCCGTTTAGATATGCTGCTTCTAAATGGTCAATAGCATTTTTTCTGCCACCAACATATAATGTGTTACAATCTGTTAAAAATGGTTTTCCTCCTAATTCTTTTACAACATTTGCAACCACTTTTGCATAGTTTGGTCTTAAATATGCTAAGTTTCCTGGTTCTCCAAAATGAATTTTAATGGCTACATATTTATTTTGAAAATCAATGTTTTCAATTCCTGCTTTTTTCATTAATTTTTCTAACTTTTGTAATAAGTTATATCCTGGTCTTGCTCTAAAGTCTGTAAAATATACTTTTGATTTTTCCATTTTTCTTCCTTCTTTCTTTATTTTATTATACTGATATTTTTTGATGAAATGATTCCTATTTTTATTTTCGACTCTGCCATTATTCTGTCAATTTATATTTTCCATAATGAAAAATATATTTACCTTATTCTTGATTTTCTTCTTAACTCTGGATATCTATTTAAGGTTTTAAAATAATTCGCTTCACCTATTTTTTTATTATATCTGAGAGATAATTTAACATTTTATTAGTAATTGTATATGGTAGGTAATTTATTTCCATTTATAACCTCCATTTTTATTTTTTTATTAAAGTAAAAACAATCATACGTTTTTGTATGATTGTATTTTATAACTTTTTTTAGAGTTTAGCAATATATTTCACTTTATATTTTGCTCTCATATTCTATATATCTAATGATACACTATTGTATTGCAAGACAAACACGAAAAGTGCAACCATCTCTCCCATGTTCGTCACTATACATAAACAGTTCTTTATCTTTGTAAAGATTATTATAAGAATGATTACAAGCTCCTCCACGAGAACAAAATCTATCCATAGAGTTTTCACTAGTATAGCAATTATTCCATTGTTTTGTTTCATATGTGGCATCTCCATATTTATACTCATTTTCTCCTTCATATGCTGTTGAATAAGCATCACTTTCTTTATCTTTACCTGCAAATGATTCTCCATAATTTGGAAATGATTTGTTTTTATTATCAAATCCTGCTACATATTCTTTGTTTCCACCAGATAAGTCATATATTCCATACACATTTCCTGTACTGCTCTGTTTTGTATTTTTCTCAAATTCTTTCATCCCTCCTGTATATACTGTCATATTAGGTGTTATTTCTGTGCCATTTCTTCCATATTTACTTTCTGTTAAATATGCCACTACTCCCCACTCACTGTTTTTCATCATATGACTATTTAAATTTGCATTATATTCTCGCGCATAAGTATACATATCTCCTATGGTCTGATCCGTCCATCCTAACACCTCCGGTTCAAATTTTGGTGTTGTTGTTCCACTTACTTGGCTTGCTTCATATTTTGCTACCCATATTCCTTCTAATTTTACTGGTGTTCCATCATCTTCAGCCCATCCTCCATAGTTTACATCTCCATCAAATACAGGATGTGTTTTAAAATATTTATCATTTACAGATATCGCTGTTTGTGAAGCAACATCTGTTGGCTTTTTTCCTTCTGCTGTTACAATTCCTCTTGCATCACTATATCCTACTATTTGATTATTTGCTAATGCATCTTTTTCTGTTAAAGTTCCTGCTCTATATGCATTTTCATGTTCTTCTGTATCAAAATATATTATTCTATAAGCATACCTTGGTATCCATACAAAATAGCTATCTACATTATTTACTGTTACTTTTGCATTTGCCCAATGACTATTTCCTCCATCAGTTGTTCCTCCATCTGACATGTCACTATCTGTTGTTTCTATATAGCTATACCAATCTGTTCTACTATCATCACTTACATCTTGTGTTGTTCCATCGGTTTCATTATATATGATAGCTGTCATTCCATCTTTTAATACTGGATGATTTGGGGTTGCAGTTGTATTATAACTTGTTCCACTTAAAAATTCTACTTCTATTACTCCATATCTCATTTCTGATAATTCTGTAACTGTTGCATCATCTGGCGTTTCTTCTGGTTCTCTTTCTATATAATCTTTCATATTTCCATTTTTATCTACAAAATATGTTCTTCCATTTGGGTCATTTTCTGTTATTGTTATGATATATCCTTCTGTTCCATCTTCATTTGTTCCCGATTCTACTGCATATTTTCCGGTCTCAAAATATTTTCCAAGCTCTTCTTCTAAATTGTCTTGAATAATTTCTCCTCCGTTTGCTTTTGCTAATGCCCCTGTTGCTGATAATTCTACTTTCTCTTTTTCATCTGCTAATTCTGTTTGTTCTTTTGCTTCTGTTGCTTTTGTTAAGATTCCATTATCTCCTGTTAGGGTTGCAATTGTTACTCCTGCTAAAATTAATAGCACAATAATTGTTATTACTAGTGCGATTAAGGTGATACCTTTATTTCTTTTCTTCATTTGCTTTTTCCTTCCTTTTCTTTTTATTTTTCTTTTGCTTTAAAATATTGTATTCTTACTTATATTATATATTAATATTTTACTATATACTATTTATTCTTTTCAAGCACTTTTGTAAGTTTATTTTAATATTTAATTTTTAGCTATAAACTTTTATGAGATTTAGAAGATGATCTAATCTTTTTTATTATTTCCCTATTTTTTAATCATAATCCATATTAAAAGAAGAAATAAACCTAACAATTAAAATTATTAGGTCTATTACTTCTTTTATAGTTTATCTTCCTCTTTTTTATATTTCGTCAATGTCTTTAAGAATTCTGTTACATCATTTAAAATTTTCATTTCATTATCTGTTCCCATTTCTAATGTAATCATAGGCTTAATACCTGCTGAGAATTTTAATCTGTTTCCATATTCCTTTACAAGCTTTACTACATCATAAGGAAATTCAGATTCTTCAAATGTAAATACAACTGCTGTTTTCTTGCTTGCAATCTTTGATATGTTTAACGCTTTTGCTAAATATTTAATTCTTGCAATATCAATTAAGTTTTCTAATTCTGCTGGCATGTTACCAAATCTATCAATGATTTCATCAATAATATTTTGAATATCTTCTTCATTTTTACATAATGCAATATCTTGATAAATTTCGATTTTTTGATTTGCATCTGATATATACTCATCTGGAATATAACTAGTTACATTTAAGTCGATTTGAATATCTACCTCTGGTTTCACTTCAATACCTTTCATTTCTTTTATCACTTCATCTAGCAAGTTACAATAGGTATCATATCCAACCTGTTCTAAATGTCCTGATTGAATTTCACCAAGCAGGCTTCCTGCTCCTCTGATTTCTAAATCACGCATTGCAATTTTAAATCCTGAACCGAATTCTGTAAATTCTTTTATTGCTTTTAATCTCTTATCTGCTACTTCTGATAATAATTTATCTCGTTTGTAGGTAATATATGCATATGCTTGCCTATCACTTCTTCCTACTCTTCCTCGTATTTGATATAGCTGTGCTAATCCCATTCTATCTGCATTTTCAACAATAATGGTGTTAGCATTTGGTATATCAATTCCAGATTCTAAAATGGTTGTACATACTAATACATTAGATTTCTTTTGGATAAAATCATTCATGATTTCTTCTATTTGATTTCCTGACATTTGTCCATGTGCATAAGAAACTTCTGCCTCTGGTACAAGTCTTGATATTTCATCTGCTTTTCTTTGAATATTTTCTACGTTATTAAAAATGTAAAATACTTGCCCATCTCTTTCTAATTCTTTTGTGATTGCCTCTTTTATCACTTCTTTATCATATTCTAATACATAAGTTTGTACAGGTCTTCTGTTATGTGGTGGCTCATAAATAACAGACATATCTCTTACTCCCACAATAGACATATGTAAAGTTCTTGGTATTGGTGTTGCTGTCATAGTTAAAACATCTACATTGGTTTTATATTGTTTTATCTTTTCTTTATCTTTTACACCAAATCGATGCTCTTCATCAATAATTAACAATCCTAAATCTTTGAATTCAACATCTTTACTAAGGATTCTATGAGTTCCCACAATAACATCTACTTCTCCTAATTTTAATTTTCTTATTACCTCTTTTTGATATTTGGCAGATTTAAATCTGTTTAAAATCTCCACTTTTATTGGATAATCTTCCATTCTTTCTTTGAATTCTTGATATTGTTGTTCTGCTAAAACTGTTGTAGGCGCTAAATATGCAACTTGCTTTTGATTCATTACTGCTTTAAACGCCGCTCTTATAGCTACTTCTGTTTTACCATATCCCACATCACCACATAGTAATCTATCCATTGGTTTTGGATTTTCCATATCTTTTTTAACTTCTTCTATACAACGCAACTGGTCATCTGTTTCTTGATATGGAAATTTAGCTTCAAATTCATTTTGCCAAGGTGTGTCTTTACTAAATGCAAATCCTTGTGATTTTTCTCTTTTCGCATATAGCTCAATTAACTCTTGCGCAACTTCTCTTAAGTTTTTCTTTACTCTTGTTTTTGTGTTTTCCCATTCTTTACTTCCTAATCGATTGATTTTAGGATTAATTTTATCTCCACCAACATATTTTCGAATCATGTCCATTTGGTTTGTTGGTACATACAAAATATCATCATTTTTGTATTTGATTTTAATATAATCTTTAATCGTTCCATCTGCTTTAATGGTATTTACACCAATATAGATACCAATTCCATATGTTCTATGAACGACATAATCTCCAATTTTTAAATCAGCAAATACAACCTTTTCTCCTTCTGCATAGGCAGAATGAACTGCCTTTCTTTTTCTCTTTTCTCCACTAACTACTTCATCTGCTGAAATCACTAATTGATTAATTTCATAATTTTCAAATCCTGCTGTTATCTTTCCAATTCCAATAGTAACAACCTTTTCCACTGTTTTCACGACGATAGTCTTGTCTAGTTTTTCTTCTATCTTACAAATAATTTCTTCTTTTTCTAATATTTCCTTTAGTTTTTTTGCTTTTTCTTTATTCTCAACTAAAACATAAATACTCTTTTTTTGTTTTAGCGCTTCTTTCAATTCTTCGAATAAATTTTCAATCTCACTTTTATAGAAATTGACTTCTCTATATTCAAAAACATATTTTTCAGCTTGTTTATTGGTTACGCTATCTTGTTTTTCTAAATAGATTACATTTCTTTTTCCATTTTCTAAAATATCTTCGATTTCTTCATATTCTACATTATCTTCTAAGCTTTGAGGAATCATTTTTTCTTTTTCCACTAAAGCGTTGATTAGATTTTTTCTATCTTGTTTAATATTTTCTGTTCTTTGCTCTATTTTTCTTTCTTCATCTAACGCAATAATATATTTGTCTGATAAGTAATCTAATAATGTAGAAGAATTTGTATAAAAACAATCAAAATATTTATCAATTTTACTAATGTAATTTCCACCAATAATTTGTTCTATATCTTCTTCTACAATTTCTTTTTGTTTTTCATTTACACTTAAATTCCTAATATTTTTACATACTTGTTCTATCGATTGTTCTAATATGTATTCATGTGCTGGATAAATTTCTACTTTCTCTAAAGTATTTATTGACCTTTGGCTAATAATTGCAAAATTTCTAATAGAGTCTACTTCATCTCCCCAAAATTCAATTCTGACACCTATTTTATCTGAAACAGAAATATCTAAAATGCCACCTCTTATGCTAAATTGTCCTCTTCCCTCTATCAAATCACATCTTACATATCCTAAATTGACTAGTGCCTTTTTTATATCTTCTAATGAACATATATCCCCTACTTTAAAATGTAACAAATTCTTAAATAACACTTCTTTTGGTGGTAATTTTTGCATTAAAGCTTCAATCGTTGTAACGACAATTGGATTTCTCTTTTCTTTTATTTTGCTTAAAATCTCTATTCTTTCATAAGGTAAATCCTTGCTTTCTGCAATATAATCATATGTTACAATTTCTTTTTTTGGAAAAATATCTCCCTTATCCATAAAAGCTTTTATGTTGTCTAAAATTTCTTTTGCTTGAATCTCATTATATGTAACAATTAAAATCGGTCTTTTTGCATATTCATTGATACTTGCTAATAATTCTGCCATTCCCACGCCAGTTAAGCCCGATATCATTATCGGACTTTTTTCATGTTCTATTTGATTTACCAATGTTACAAACTTTCCGAGATTTTCCAAGCTCTCCTATTATTGTATTCATTTTCTTCTCCTTGTTTGTTTGATTTTTATATTATACTACTTTTTTTAGAAAATATAAATAGTTTTAGCAAATATATTTTCTTTTTTTGGTTTATATATATTTCCTCTAACGCTTAATTTTATTGAATTTTTAGGCATTTTATGGTATAATAAACTTGTTACTTGATAACAAAAAGCATAAACAAAGAGGGAGTATTCCCTCGAGGAAAAAGGAGGAAAAATATGCTAAAATCTTTAGAAAACACCGGGTTAGATGCCCGGCTGACACCTGAACAATACGAACTGTACAAAGATGAGATTTCAGTTCTCGAAAAGAGTTGGAAAAAGGACATCGCAACAGGATGTTCAACACGCTTTAAAGGTGGTATTTCAGACTTTTTTATCCCCACACCTTTTTGTCAATACGATTATCACAACATCGTATATGATTACCGGAAATGCATAAATTTAAAAAACCCAACACAAGTTCCAGCCGGATTTAAAACAATGGCTGATGGCGGTACAATTCCGTGTGCTCTCTTATCTGTGTTAAGTTATTACAAATTTCCTGAAACGCTTCCAGTTTTAGGAGAATTATTAGTAACTCATGGATACCGGACTGCGGATAAAGGAACTCGTTGGATTGCTTTGGATAAAATCCCAGAAATGGTGTATGGAATCCAAACACAAATTCAGACATCCGTTTTTGGGTTCTGTGAATCCATCATGTTCGGAAGACCAGTTATCGCAATAGTTCCTGCGACATGGTTGCACTCTGATTTTCCTAGTTCTGGTCTTCCATCAAATGAATGTGTTGTTGTGTGGCGTCTAGAAGGGAAAAATGCGGTACTAACCAATACTTCTTCGCATTCTACTCTCACAGTGAATCTTCAAGATTTGCTCAAGAATGTTAAGCGGGCTTGGTCTTGTATCAAATAGTTGTCTTAACCTCCAAAAAGGAAAACCTCTCCACGCGTTGGAGAGGTTTTCTCAGTTTTTATATTTTACTTTATGTACTTAGTGAAAAATCATTAGAAAAAATTGTTATTATTGTCTTATAATCTATTTTACATTTTAACAACCAATTTATTAAATTTACTATTGATATAATTTTCTAATTTTGTCATAAATTCATCTGGTTTGATTTCTTTTTTTGCTACCATATCTAACCCTTTTTCCCAGCTTGCTGTTAATTTAGGATTTAACATATCTGGCATAGATTGCAGTACAATATCATAGATGTACTCTCCTTTTTGACTTGGTGTAATAATCTGGGTTTTATTATTAATTTCTATATACTTAATTTTTTCTAATTTTTTAATAATTTCTCCTCTTGTTGCACTTGTTCCAATTCCAGCACCCTTTATTTGTTCTCTTAATTCCTCTTCTTCTATCAATTTTCCTGCATTTTCCATAGCTAAGATAATCGAACCTGAATTATATCTGTTTGGTGGAGATGTTTCTGCTTCTTTAATTTCAAAATTTTTAATTTGAACTTCTTGTCCTTTTTTTAATTTTTTTAGAATTTCTAAATCTGTTTGCTTGTTTTCACTATTTTGTTCTTGGCTCTCTTTGTTTTCCACATCTTGCTCACCATTTGTGGATTTTTTCTTTTTATTTTCTTGTTTATCCATTGGTTTTAAAATTTCTAAAAATCCTTGATTCACACATACTCTTCCACTTGTGGTAAATGTTTCTTTTTTCTCATTTTCCATCTCTACTTCTATTGTTAATTGAATTTTATTATATTCTGCTGGTGGATAAAAAATTGCTAAGAAACGTTTTACAATCACAAGATAAATATCTTTTTGTAATTGTGGTAAACCATTAAAATTTTCATATCCTTGTCCAGTTGGAATAATCGCATAGTGGTCTGTGATTTTACTATCATTAACATATTTTGTTTTTGCTAAGTTTGTAGAATATTTTTCTTCTACCATTTTTTTTATATAGCTTTGTATTTCTTCATCTTTACATCCTTTTGCAATTCCATTTAGATTTTTGTTAATTTCCTTACTAACTGCTGTTGATAATACTCTCGCATCTGTTCTAGGATAGGTAACCAATTTTTTTTCATACAAATTTTGAATAATTTCCAATGTTTCATCAGGCTTTATTTTAAATCGTTTCGTACATTCATTTTGAATTTCTGCTAAATTGAATAATAATGGTGCATTTTCTTTTTGTTTTGATTTTTTTAGTTCTGTTATAACCGCTTTTTTATTACTTAAACTTAAAATAAATTCTTTCGCATCTTTTTCCTTTTTAAATCCTGTTTCATTATATAATTTAGGTGATTCCCATACAATAGATTCTTCAGTTGCCTTCCAATCTGCCTTAAAAGAAGAAACTTCTTCTCCAAATTCTCCTATAATTTTATAGTATTTCGTCTTTACAAAGTTTCTGATTTCTCTTTCACGAGATACAACCATTCCTAATACACAAGTCATAACCCTTCCTACTGAAATAGATGCTTTATCTTCATGTATACTTTGTGCTAATCTTCTTCCAAATATGATAGATAGTAATCTTGAAAAATTAATACCAATTAAATAATCTTCTTTGGCTCTTAAATAAGCACTGTCTGATAAACTATCATATTCTGACATATCTTTTGCTTCGCGAATTCCTCTTAAAATTTCTTCTTCTGTTTGTGAATCTATCCAAACCCTTTTCATCTTTGCTTTAGGATTTGGCTTTGCCATCATAAACACAAGTCTTTGAATATATTCTCCTTCTCTTCCAGAGTCTCCTGCATTATATATTTCTTCTATATCTTCTCTTTGCAATAATTGTTGTACAATGTTAAATTGATTTTGCACTTGTGGTATAATTTCATATTTCCATTCTTCTGGAATAAATGGCAAGGTATCTAGTCTCCAAAATTTTAGTTTTTCATCATATTTTTCTGGATAACTCATGGTTACTAAATGTCCTACACACCATGTAATAATCCAATCATTTGATTCTAAATATCCATTTTTCCTATTTGTTGTTATTTTTAATGCCTTTGCAAATTCCATTGCCACAGACGGCTTTTCTGTTATGATTAATTTTTTGCTCAATTCTATCATCCTTTTATTTTTTCTTCTATATATTGATTTAAAAATGTTTGTATTTCTTTCATTTTATTTCTAGTATGTATATTTTCAAAGTAAAATCTTTCAAATATTTTATTAATATAGTTTTCACTATTAATAATTTCAAAAGATGCTTTGTAATTAATATCAAATAAAAATGCTAACATTACGATTACTTCTATAAGTTTACCTCTTTTTCTGAAGTCATTTCTATTTATTGTTCTTTTTTCATAAATTTTAGCTATAATTTCATCACTAATAATTGATTGATTAATCTCTTCTAATTCTTCTTTATTATAAAAAATTTCTGATGCTTCATAAAAAATATCTATCTTATCAGCATCTCTTATGATTTTACAAAACATTTCTTGTTTTGTATTTAGCTCATCTTCTATTTGGTATTTGTTGTGATTTTTTATTGCTAAACAAACTGTATCTATATATTCTTCATCATCTATATATGTTTTTATATAATCATCTTTCTTTAAAATTTCTACTCCTAAATATCCATGGTCAATACTTTCTCTATCTCTAAAAGTACCATATTTAGTAAATTGTTCAAATCTTCCTATATCATGTAATAAACCAATTAAAGTTGCTATTTGTTGCTCTTTTTCATCTAAATCTATTTTTTTAGCAATCCTATTAGATATTTCTTCAACTCTTAAAGAATGTAACTGTTTTCCCTTCATTCTCTTATTTTCTAGGTCAAATCTTTTTGTATATTCTATAAAGTTATTCTCTGCTTCTTCTATATTAATCATTTTTTCGCACCTCTTTTGAAATTCTAACATTTTTAAATTTTCTTTTCAAGTATTTCGAAATATATTTAAAATTTCCTTGATTTACTGCGGTTTTTATTATATAATACAAAAAATATTGTAGAAGAAAGAAGGACAATTCTATGGGATATAACTTTAAAGAAATTGAAAAAAAATGGCAAGATAAATGGTACCAAGAAGGTACTTTTAATGCTAAAAATGATTTTACGATGAAAAAATGGTTTGGCTTAATCGAATTTCCATATCCATCAGGACAAGGGTTACATGTTGGACATCCAAGAAGTTATACAGCACTTGATATTATTGCAAGAAAAAGAAGAATGCAAGGATATAATGTGTTGTTCCCAATCGGATTTGATGCTTTTGGATTGCCAGCTGAAAACTATGCTATTAAAAATCATATTCATCCAAAAATTACAACTGAAAAAAATATTAATCATTTTAGGGAACAATTAAAATCTATTGGATTTTCTTTT
Source organism: uncultured Clostridia bacterium (assembly GCA_944386675.1). Classification (GTDB taxonomy): domain Bacteria; phylum Bacillota; class Clostridia; order TANB77; family CAG-508; genus CAG-269. The sequence goes on from CALXBY010000005.1 coordinate 55,103, forward strand.
GATTGGTCAAGAGAAATTAATACTACTGACCCAGAATATTATAAATGGACACAATGGATTTTTATCCAATTATATAAACATGGATTAGCTTATAAAGCTACAATGCCAATTAATTTCTGTACAGGATGTAAAGTAGGACTTGCTAATGAAGAAGTTGTTAACGGTGTTTGTGAAAGATGTGGTAGTCCAGTTGTCCAAAAAGAAAAAAGTCAATGGATGTTACGAATTACAAAATATGCTCAAAGATTAATTGATGATTTAGACGATGTTGATTTCTTAGATAAAATTAAAGCACAACAAAAAAATTGGATTGGTCGTTCTGAGGGAGCAGAAGTTACTTTTAAGATTGCAGATTCTGATGAAACTTTAACAGTTTATACAACAAGACCAGATACTTTATTTGGTGCTACATATATGGTAGTTGCTCCAGAACACCATATAATTGAAAAATTATCAGATAAAATCACAAATATGGATGAAATTGAAGAATATAAACATCAAGCTTCTTTAAAATCTGATTTTGAAAGATCAGAATTAAATAAAGAAAAAACTGGATGTGAAATTAAAGGAATTAAAGCAATTAATCCACTAACAAACAAAGAAATTCCTATATGGATTTCTGACTATGTTTTAATTACTTATGGTACAGGTAGCATTATGGCTGTTCCTGGTCATGATACCCGTGACCACGAATTTGCAAAAAAATTCAATTTACCAATCGTACAAGTCATTAAACCTGCTGATGAAACAATCAAATGTGATGTTGATAAAGAAGCATTTACAGATGTTGAAACTGGTGTACTAATTAATTCTGGATTTTTAAATGATTTATCAGTTGTAGAAGCTAAGAAAAAAGTAATTAATTATTTAGAAGATAATCATATTGGTAAAAAACAAGTGAATTATAAATTACGTGATTGGGTATTTTCTAGACAACGTTATTGGGGTGAACCAATTCCTATGGTTTATTGTGAAAAGTGTGGTTGGGTACCTATTCCAGAAGAAGAGTTACCTTTAAAATTACCTGAAGTCGAAGATTATGAACCAAGCGAAAATGGAGAATCTCCTCTTGCAAGACACGAAGAATGGGTAAATACAATCTGTCCTCATTGTGGTGGAAAGGCAAGAAGAGAAACAGATACAATGCCTCAATGGGCTGGTTCTTCTTGGTATTACTTAAGATATATGGATGCTCATAATGATAAAGCATTAGCTTCAAAAGAAGCTTTAGAATATTGGTCACCTGTTGATTGGTATAATGGCGGTATGGAACATACAACACTTCACTTATTATACTCAAGATTTTGGCATAAATTCTTATATGATATTGGTGTTGTTCCAACGAAAGAACCATATCAAAAACGTACTTCTCATGGAATGATTTTAGGAAGTAATGGCGAAAAAATGTCTAAATCAAAAGGTAATGTTGTTAATCCAGATGATATTGTTAGCGAATTTGGTGCCGATAGCTTTAGAGTCTACGAAATGTTTATGGGACCTTTTGATCAAACAGCACCATGGTCTATGGAAAGTATTAGAGGTTGTTCAAAATTCCTAGATAGAGTTTGGAATCTTCAAAGTTTACTAGTAGATGGTGAAGAATATTCTCCAAAATTTGAAAAGGCAATGCATAGAGCTATTAAAAAAGTATCTTCTGACATTGAAGAAATGAAATTTAATACAGCTGTTTCAACCTTTATGACTTTAGTAAACGATTTTTATAAAGAGAAATCAATCAATAAAGCAGAATTCAAAACATTTTTACAATTACTAAATCCTTTTGCACCACATATGACAGAAGAACTTTGGCAAACAGTATTAGGTGGCACAGAAATGTTAGCATATATGAAATGGCCTACATATGATGAGGCAAAAACAATTGCTGACGAAATCACTTTACCTATCCAATTTAATGGTAAATTAAAAGCAACAATAACTATTTCTTTAGATGAAGATGAAGAAAGTGTTAAAGAAAAAGTACATCAAGCTGTTGAAGATAAGTTGGAAAATAAAATGATTGTGAAAGAAATTTATGTTAAGAATAAAATTTATAATATAGTTGTAAAATAAATAATTAATTTCATAAAAGCCTATTAGTTATAAAAGCTTACTAGTAGGCTTTTATATATTTTTAATTTTTGAATTTAAAATATAGATTTGATTATCATGTTTTTCTAGCATGTTTTCACATTTCTTAATTCTTTCATTTTGTTCTTCTATTTTTTCTGTATTTACCTTAAATGCATCAAATAAAGCAACCAATTTTTCTCCATGCTCTATTTCTATTCTTGCTACAGAACCACTAATATTTCGTAATTCTTGTTTTATTTCTGGTATATCTTTTAGCTGTTCTTTGATGTCTTTAATTTCATTTTGCATTTTGGGTATTTCTTCTAATTTTGTATTAATTTGTAATATTTCATCTTTAATAGTTGAAATTTCTTTTTCCATTCCAGCTATTTTCTTTACTTCTTTTTCTATCTCTGGTATCTTATGTACTTGATTCTCTATCTCTGGTATTTTCTGTACTTGCTTCTCTATTTCTGGTATTTTCTGTACTTGCTTCTCTATCTCTGGTATTTTTTGTACTTGCTTCTCTATCTCTGGTATTTTCTGTACTTGCTTTTTCATTTCTAATATTTCTTGCTTTATTTGAGGTAGTTCCTTAACTTGTTCCTTTGTTTCTTTTACTTCTTCATATATCTTCAGTAAAATATTTTCATTTATACTATTCATTCTTTCCCTCCTTTCTTTTTTTGCTATTATATATTCTAAAAAGTTGTATGTCAATAAAAACTTTTCGACAAAATTCTACAATTATACTAAATTCATTAATCTTGCAATTACTTTTTTAAATTTATTTTTATTACATTTAACTTTATTTGTCATGAAACTGTAAAAAAGATTTAATCATATTGACATATTCTTTTTACTTTCTTATAGTATAATATGTTTAGATAATTATATACTAAGGAGAATTAGGATGAGTATAAAATCTGATTTAAAGAAGGACGGAATTGAAGTAACTCAAAAATTAGATACATTAAAAATAAATTCTATTGCCAAAAATATTGCTTCAAAACTATGTCAAACCTTTCCTTCTTATGGATTAAATGAAAATGAACTATTTATAAAATTATCCAGATTAGATATGTATAAGGCAAAAATGCCTGAAGGAATGGCAGAAGCAAATTACTATTATAAAAATACATCTATCTATTTTAATGAACATATCCCTGAAGAAGATATGGAAGAATTTGCAATTCACGAATGTATTCATTATCTTCAAGAAGTAAAAGACAAACGAAATTATTTGTTAAAAATGGGGTTATGTGATTATACTGAATTTAAAATTTATGGATTAGGATTAAATGAAGCTGCTGTTCAATTGATGTCTTCAAAAGTAATCGGTATTCCAAAAGATTATGTGAAATATTTTGGAATCAGTTTTGAGACCACAAGCCCTTCTTATTATCCTTTGGAATGTTGTCTAGTTAACCAATTAGCTTTTATTGTCGGAGAAGATGTTTTGTTTAAAAGCACTCTAAATAGTGATGACAACTTTAAAATAAAATTTTCTGAATTAACATCACCAAAAGATTTTATGGCGATTCAAAACGCTATTGATGATATTTTATTTGCAGAAGAAGATATTATTAAATTAAATAACAAAATTGCTTTAATTGATGATAGAAACAAAAAAGTTGATGATATGGTAAAAAGGATTGATGACTTAAAAGAAAAAATTAAATTAACTTTCTTAAGAACACAAAATTTAATTATTTCAAGCTATTTTGATAAAGCATTTTTAGCAATAACTAATTTAGAAGAATTAGAAAATTATAGAAAAAAATTATATGATATAAAATCTTATTTAGGTTTTGCTGAAGGCTATACGTTTTTTAATGATTACTATGTTGAAAAAATGGCACAGTTAGAACATAAATATAATATATTAGAAAATGGTGGTATTGAAACAGCTATCAATATAAAAACAAAAAGTGAAAATAGAATTATGACTTTATTTAAAACAATTAAAAGATTAATTTTAGGAAAATCCTCTAATACGGAAAAAAATGATATATAATTTTTAACGCAAGATACAATTTACTTGAATCTTGCGTTTTACTATATTTTATATATTTTTTATGATATTTTTTGCAGCTTCTCTTCCTGATTTTGCAGCCCATGCAACAGTTCCTTTCATTCCTGCTAAATCTCCTCCTGCATAAATCTTAGAATTAGAAGTTTTATATTCTTCATCAATTTCTATGTTTTCCCACTTATTTAAAGCTAATCCTAAATCTTTCACATAAGCTTGTGGTTTTGAACCTAATGCCATGACAATATAATCTACATCTACTTGATAATTACTATTTTCAATATTAACAGGAGATAATCGGCTTTCTCCTTCCTTTTGAACTAATTTTGTTTTGATTAGTTCTACTTTTTCTACTTTTTTATTTCCTAAAATTTTAACAATATTATTTTGGAAAGCAAATTGAACCCCTTCATTTTTTGCATCTAAAATTTCTTTTCTTTCTGCTGGCATTTGTTCCTCTGCTCTTCTATAAACAACTGTTACTTCTTTTGCTCCTAATTTATTGATTGTTCTTGCACAATCCATTGCTACATTTCCGCCACCTGTAACAATTACTTTTTTTCCTTTATAATCAGGATGTAGATTATATTCTAATAACTCATTTCCTCCATATACACCTTCTAACGCTTCTCCTTCTACTCCCATTTTGGAAGAAACATTTGCCCCTATACTTAAAAATATAGCATCATACTGATTTTCTAATTCTTTTAGTGTAAAATCCTTTTCAAGTTCTTGATTATATTTAACTTCTATTCCTAAATCTAGTATATCTTTTACTGTATTTTCTACAATATCTTTTGATAGTCGAAAACCTGGTATCCCAAACATTAATAATCCGCCCAAATAATCATATTTTTCATATATGGTTACTTGTATTCCCTCTTTAGCTAAAAAAGCTGCACAAGTTAATCCCGCTGGTCCTCCTCCAATAACAGCTACTTTTGTATTTTTCTTTTCTATTTTTTCATAACAATCTGATAAGTGATACCCTAATTCATGTGCCTTATCAAATGCATATGCTTCTAATTCTCCTATAGAAACAGATTCTCCTTTTATGCCTCTTACACAAGAACCTTGACATTGTTTTTGGTGAGGACAAATTCTTCCACAAACTCCTGGTAATACAGTTGTTTGCGATAAAATTTTATATGCTTCAAAATATTCTTCTTTTTTTAATGCCTGTATAAAATCTGGTATGTGATTATTTAATGGACATCCTTTTAAAGAACATGGTTTTACTTTACAATTTAAACAATAGTTTACTTTTTCTTCAATTTCTTTTATCATTTTTGGACCTCTCCTCCTTATTATTGCATTAAAATATTTTACATTGTTTATATGTTTTCGTCAATAAAACTGACTAACTAGATAAGAATTACATGTTTTTCTCATACAGACTTTTCATTTAACTGCATTTCTTCTACTACCTTTTGTAAGTCTTTTATAAAATCTATCTTTTTTGTTTCATCTCGTAGTAAAGCCGCTGGATGCCATGTTGGCATATATTTTATCCCTTTCTTTTCTAACCATTTTCCTCTAGAAGCTGTAATGCCATATTCTTTACCTAAAATATTTTTTAAAGCAACACTTCCTAATAAGACAATAACTTCTGGTTGCACAAGTATTACTTGATTTCTTAAATAATTTAAACAAGCTGTTGCTTCATCATCTTCTGGATTTCTATTTGATGGTGGTCTACATTTTACAACATTAGCAATATAGACCTCTTTTCTATCTATTCCTAATGCTTCAAATGCTAAGTTCATCAATTTCCCTGCCCTTCCAACAAATGGTTCTCCTAACCTATCCTCGTCTGCACCAGGACCTTCTCCTATAAACATTAATTTTGCATTTTTATTTCCCGTGCCAAATACAATATTTTGCCTTGTCTTACATAATTTACATTTTTGACAACCTTTAATTGATTCTTCTAACTCTTCCCATGTTTTAAACATTTTTCTTACATCCTTCTTCTTATTAATTACTTCTATTTTTTATTGTATAGAAAAAATCTACTTCTATCTTAACCCTATATGGATTTTTTCGTATACAACAAGGTTAAGCTTCCTATATTCGTGAAGAACTGCATAGCAGTCTTCACATCTATGCATAGAAATCTTTGATTTCGTCATGCATGCTTTCCTTATTTTAATTCAATAATTGCTGTTTCTGTATTATAATTTTTCTTTTCCATCCTATAAGAGTGTACTATATCTGAATTGCACACACTACAAATTCCTGAATCAACAATATTTTCCGGCTTTAATCCTTCTTTTTGAAGAAGAATTTTATTAATTAAAACCGTATCAATATTCCATTTTGTATTTTCTATCTTCTCTTCTATAAAATCTGTTATATGAATTGTTTTCTCTTTGTTTTCTTGTATATCCATAAATTTATTTTCTTCTATATCACAAAATTCATTTTGAAACATATCTTTTACATCTTTATCTACTTCAAAGTGACATTTTCTAATACTTGGACAAATACAGCAAATTATATCTTGTGTATGACATCCAAATTCTTTAATCATTTTTTGAACTGTTTTAACAGATATTCTTTGCAATGTTCCTCTCCATCCTGAATGTGTATTTGCTATTACTTTTTTTACAGGATCAAAAAACAATAATAAAATACAATCTGCATTTGTTGTTGCTAACATAAAATTCTTTTTATTAGTAATTAATCCATCTTCTATGCCTTCCTCTGCTAAGCTGAAATCTGGTTCATCTTTATTTATTTTTGCGTCAACAATTTTTATTATATCTGTATGACTCTGATTTGCCTGTACAATATGGGCATAGTCACTTTCTATACTACTACATAATTTTTTATATGAATTTTTTGCTAATTCTAATCTTTCTAGTGTTGCTGGCTTTTGATTTATTGTTGTGGTTTTAAATCCAACATCTAATCCTAAAGCATATGCATGAGAAACCACATCTTTATATTCTAGTAATTTTCTAAACTGTAGATATTCTAGCTTTTCATCTTTTATATGAATAACATTTTCATTTGATAAATCTTTCATAAATTTTAATACAAGTTATTCTAGCTTTTAAAATAACTTTTTCTCCCTTCTTAAAATGACTAAAAATGCGTCTTGCGTCCCCTATCAATTATGAATTTCCTTTTTCATTTTCATGATTATATCATCTTTTGTCAATTTATTAATATATTGATATGTATTTTCTTTTTGTCTTGGATCAAAAGTACATATTGATTTATATTCACAATATTCACATGGTGTTTTTCCATCTTTATAATATGGTTTTAAATCAATATTTCCGTTAAAGATTTCTTTTCCTATTTCTTTTATTGTTTGATAAATATACTTTTGTAATACTGAAAATTCTTCTTGCTTTACACCATTTGTCCATTTTTCAATGACTTCTCCTGATTTACTAATTGCTGCTGGAACCATTTTAGAGGTTCCGGTTGTAAGTGAATTGTCATTCATTTTGATAATTTTTACATCTGCTACAATTAAACCTTTCATTTTGAAATTTTTTCTAATTAATTCTTCTATTTCTTCATCCGTTATTTTTTTCTCTGCTTTTATCATTTGTTCTAATAATGAAAAATAGAAAATTCCTGCTGGAATCAAATCTTCCTCTTTGCATACTGCATCTGCATAAGTTAGTAACTGTATTTGCAAACCTGCATACACTTCGTTTAAATCAATATTTTTGCTTGAAGATTTATAATCAATAATTCTTAAATAATTTCCATCCTCTTCTTTTGCCATATCAATTCTATCAATTTTACCTGTAATCTCGATTCTTTTTCCATCTTCTAATTCCAACCTAATTGGTTTATATTCTCCTTTTGTATCAAATTCTACCTCTGTTCCTTTTATCGTAAAATCACTATAAATTAATGTTTGAATAATATATTTTAATGCTTTACTAACAATTCTTTTCAATCTTCTTACAAGAATATTGTATTTTACTGTTGCTTTAAATATATAATTTTTGGATAATTCTAAATCCTCGTCAATTATTTTAGAAACAATTTTTTGAATATCTATTTCTTCTAATTCAGCTAAATTCAAGTTGTTCTCATGTACATACTTAAAAAATTCATCAATTGTTTCATGCATAAAAGAACCTGTATTAAAACTTTGAATCTTTAGTTCTTCTTTTGGTTTTACTTTTAAGCCATATTGTAGATAATATGAAAATGGACATCTTCTATATTGTTCTAGTCTAGATACACTTGTGTGCAAGATATTTCCATACAATTTATTCATATTCTCTTTTTTTAATTTTTTAGGTATATTGGTATACGCTAATCCTTCCATATCTTGTTCTAATCTAGTATTCCATTTAGGATTTTGTTTGTACCAATCATATACCAAGTACCATAAATTCTCTATATCTTCTTTATTCTTTAATTGATATAATTTTTCTAACAATTCTTCATAAGTAATATTTTGATTTACAATTTCATATTTTTTATTTATAACATCACTTTGTTCTTCTAACTTTGGAAAGATTTTTTTAATTTTATGAATTAACACAGATGGTCTTAAAGCTTTCCCCTCTCCATCAGATGAAGCATAAGATAAATACATTTCTTTTTCTGCTGTTGTAAATACTTTATAAATATTAAAATTTTCTTCATATAAATTTTCTAATGTACCATTTGCTAATTCCACACCATCACTTTTTAATCGCTCTCTATCTGCATCATTTAAAAATCCCTCATCTTTGTTGACACTTGGAAAAACACCATCATTTAAACCTATTACAAATACAACATCTACTTTATGACTTCTTGTTCTATCAACATCTCCTAATGTCACTTGGTCTTGTGTTGCTGGAATTTTACCCAACCCACTATTTTTTAATCCGATTTTTAAAATTTTGCTATATGTATCAATGCTCATCTTATCTTCTTGAAATACCAAAACAATTTCATCTAAAACTTCCAGAATAATATTATAACTTTCAATATATTCATTTGCTAAATCAATTAATCCCTTTTCTTCCAATTCTTTTACTTTTCGAGAAATTTTTTCTTCTATATTTTGTTCTTGCAGAAATGTATAAATTTGTTTCGTAATATTCAGTGCTGTTTTTTCTTTATCCATATTCTTTTTTAAAGTAATTAATGGTTCTATAATTTGTTTTCGAATTTCATTTAGTCTTTCAATTTCTTGTTTTTTGTTTTCATCCTCTAGCTCATATTTGAAATCTTCTTTCCATTTTTTTCGTTTGATTCCCCATTTTGTACAATAATTTTCTAGCTTAAAAATTTCATCATTTTCTATATCTAAAAAACCTAATTTGATATAGTTAAACATAGATTCATTTGTATAATAATTTGTAAAAATTTCAAAGATAGAAAGCACATATTGTACAATAATATTCTGATTTAAATCCCTTTTTTCATCGATAAACACTGGTATATCATATTTTGCAAAAATACTTCTCACTAATGAAGAATACATATCTATATTTTTTGTAATCACTGCCATATCTCTATATCTTAGATTGTTTTCTCTTACCATTTTACAAATTGTTTTTGCTACATTTTCAATCTCTGAATACCTATTTTTTGCCAAAAACAAATGTAAGTTTTCTACATTTTTTGCATATTTTGTGGATTTTGTACTGTATAAACTTTGACTTAAGGTTTGTAATTCTTCACTTTTTAATCTATATTGGTTTTCCAAATTTATTGGTTGTTCTAATATAAACTGATTTTCATCAATAATCCTAATTAGTTTTTTCAATGTTTGTTTATTAGAATAAAATACGTCTATATCTGGATTTGTTTCCATTTCCAAATTATCAATACACATAGTAATATTTACCTGTTTTGCATATCTTATAAGTTGTTTTATTACTTCATATTCTTGAGCTGTATATCCTGAAAATTCATCAATATAAATAATACTATTTTTTATCCAATCTAAATTTTCTATATTTTTTGCTAAGAAATCTAATAAATCTGTTTCTTCAATATAATTTTCTGAAATTTGTTCTTCATAATTTTGATAAATTAACCTGATATCTTCTAATTTTGTCTTTAAATATTTATCCTCTATATTTTCTATCTCTTTATTTAATATATCTAATGTAATCCCATGTTTTTTCAACTCTGTAATGCTTTGAATTCCAATTTCTATATTCTCATCACTTTTCCCTAAAAATTGAAAATCATTTTGATGTTTTGATAAAATGGAATATATGAGCATCGCTTTTCCGCATTTTGATAAATTTGTTTTATTACTTCCACCAATTTCATTTAAAGCTCTATTTGCCATTCTGCTAAAAGTAATTACCTCTGCATTTATAACTGCTTTTTCTTTTAGGAATTTCATTAGATTTTTCTCAGCAGTAAATGAAAATTGTTCAGGAGTTATATAATATATATTTTCTTCTTTTTCAATTAATTCAGAAATTTCTGAAAAGCAAAAACTACTTTTCCCTGTTCCTGTTTTTCCATAAATAATTCTTAAACCCATATGATTCTCCTTTTTCATTTTGGTTGCCATTGGGGACGGGGCAACCTATTATGCTTCTCTTCTCCAATAGAACAAATATTGTTGAGCAAGTCCTGCTAAATCTCCAAATTTTTCTTTTGCCAACATTTCTATCTGTTTTTTATTTACTTTTGTTTCATCTTCATTTTGTATATACAAATCATTCATGACTCTTCTTACCCACACATCTATCGGAAATACTTCTAAACGTTTTAAATTAGAAAACAATAATATACAGTCTGCAACTTTTGGTCCTACTCCTGAGAGCGTTAATAATTTTTCTCTTACTTCCATTGTATTTGGATTTTCTTCTAATTCTTTTAAATCTACTTTTCCTTCTAATATCATTTTTGTCGTTTCATAAATCCTAATATCTCTAAATCCTAATCCTAATTCTCTATATGCTTTTACTGTAACATCTTTTAATTCTTCAGGTGTTGGAAATGTATAATATTCTTTTCCGTTCCATTCTATCTTTTTTCCATATGATTTTGATAATCTTTCAATAATTCCTTTTATTCTTGGTATATTATTATTGGCAGATATGATAAAAGATATAATCGTTTCCCATAAATCTTGATTTAAAATTCTGATACCTTTACCATATTGAATACTTGTTTTCATATATGTATCTTTTTTAGATAATTCTTTTTTTATTTTTTCATAATCTCTATCTAAATCAAAATATGTATATATTTCTTCTTCTAAATTTCCATTTTTACATATCCCAGAAAACACATAATCTTGTCCTTCTTTTTTGACATTTACTACATTTTCTTTCCAGATGCCTGTATAACTTCCATCTTCTTGTTCATTCCAGCGGAAGCATTGTCCACATTCAAATATGTCTTTTAATTCAAATGTTTTTGGATTCTTTAATATATATTGCTGTTCTTTCATTTTCTCACTCCTACTTTTGTTAGATTATATCACATAAAGAAAAATTACTCTATACTTTCGTATAAAGTAATTTATCCTTCCTATTAATCTATTGAAAATTCTGTTTGTATATAATTATGATTCTATATAGCCACTTGCATTTACTTGATTAATAATCGTTCCTTGCATACCAATTATCATATCTTTATTACCGTCTAATGTATTATATTTTAATATGGTATATTCTGCATATCGATATTCTGTGCTTCCTCCATCATTGTAATAGCCTATTTCGCAAATACCATATTTTTCATCTTGTTTTACTTGTTCTAATATGTCTTGAACAGTAATCACTCCTTGATTTAAAGCATCTTCTAGAGAATATACCATATCTCCTTCTATGGTAATCAAAACATCTCCTGCAATCGTATATACCCCGAAATCCAAATTATCAAATTGATTTTTTTCTGCAATTTTCTTTACACCCATATCTTTTCTAGCTACATAGGTTAATTCAAATTTCTTTTCATAATTTGAACTTTCTAGAGAATATTCACAAACCACTGGTTTTTCTGTTAGTTCTATAAGATATGCTTCCATAATAACTTGTACTATATTATCTTTTACTATTCTTCTCATATGCCAACATAAACTGTCATATCTTCCTGTTTCTTCTCCATTTACAGTTATTTTATAATATCCATAAATTGCTTGGTATTCTTCTGTTGTTGCATTTGCACTTGGCACAGCCATATTTTGTTCATTTTCTTCATCATAATATTCTCCTGGTATAAATTCTACTTGTGTCATATCTGTTTTTTCATTTAAAATTGTATTTATTTGTAAAGTAGCTGCTTTACGATGATTTGCATTGTCTATAAATTCATCAATTTTATTTTCATTTTGTATATTTCCATTTTCAATAATGACATTGTCTTGGTTTTCATTTTGCACTTCTATACATTGTACAATTCCACCAATTGTTTTTCCAAACCAGTTCATATGCATTTCTTCTATCATATCTGTATCTTGGTAATACCTTACCTCAACAATATATCCTAATCCTTTATAAATTCCATTATCAGAATAATTTGCAAAAACTGGCAATTCTCCATTTACTACTTTATGATAATCTACATATACAATTATTCCATATCCTAAAATAATTAATACAATTACAAAACTTAAAATAATTCCTATTTTCTTTTTCATTATACCACCTTTTCCCTTTCTATTATTTAGACAATTTCTTTTTCGTTTTTAGTTGGTATTTTATGAAAAAAATTATAGAAAAGATGAAAAATAAAATAGAGATACCAATACATCCTATTCCTACATAAGATATGTTATTTTCTATTGGCTGCTTTTCAATGACTATTGTTTCTTGGTTCACTTCATTTTGGGTATTTACTTCATTTTTATTTTGTTCTTTTATCTCTCCTTTGGTTGTATTTTCTTCTTGTATTATATCTTGCATTTCATTATTTTGTTGCTGGTCTTGAGAAATTTCATTATTTATATCTTGTCGTATGCTATTTCGTCCTTCTTCTTTATCCGTAATATTTATATTTTCATCTTGCATTTCTTCTTGCTGTTCTTCAGTTGTTTTTACATCCATCAAAGTTGCTTTTATTCCTATTGTTAATGTAATGATAAACATAGCAAAATTTCCTAGCATAAATCTTATTGAACGTAAACTCGTATAGTATCTCCATTTTACTGTTCCAACAGGTTCATTTAATAATTTACTAATCTCCTGAAATGAAAATTTAGATAGTATTTTTAATGAAACAATTTCTTTTTCCTTATCATTTAATTTATTTAACAATTTATTAAATTCTATACAATCAATTACTTCATCAATCTCAGAATGATGATCTTCTATTTCATATATCTTGTCTAAAGAAATCTCATTTTTTCGCTTTTTTAAGAAGTTTAAAGTCTCATTCTTCGTTATTTGATATAACCAGCTAGCTTCCTTATCTATTGGAAATTTTGATTTATCCATTTCATATATTTTGGTAAATATAATTTGTACAATATCTTCTGCATCTTCCTTATTCTTTAAAATTGAGAATGCAATTCCATAAACTAGTCGATTATATTGATTATATAGTGTTTCTATTCCTTTAATGTTATTTTCTTTTATTTCTAAAAAAATTTGTTTTAATTTTTGATTATCTATTTTTATCATATTATTCCCTTTTATTTTACTTAAGTTTTCTTTATTACATAATTTCTTAATCACTAACAGATAAATTCTATTTCTATTATTAAATATTGGTTTTTAAATTGCGCTTCTATATTTCCACCATTTAATTCTACTAATTGTTTACTAATCGACAAACCTAATCCTGTAGATTTTTTTGCATTTTCTACTGTAAAATATCTATCAAAAATCTTTTGAACTGTTGTTGCATCTAAAGACGTTGCTTTATTAGAAAACATTATTTTTCCATTCTTTTCAAGTTTTACTTTAAAGTCTCCATTACTGTATTTACAAACATTAGATAATACATTTTCAAAAATTCTAATAACTGTATTTCTATCTACATTTCTATAAATTTTTTCTTTACATATTTCTACTTCTGGTACTATGTTTTTATCTTTAAAAAGTAGATAATCATTTGCTAAAGTTTCTTCTAATATTTCATTTATGCAACAGGTTTCTTTTCTTATTTTTGTATTTATATCCATTGTTTTAGAAAAATCAAATAGTTGCTCTGTAAGTACTGTTAGTTCCTTTGTTTTTCTTTCAATAATTTTTAAATATTTTTCTTGTTTTTCCCTATTATCTCTTAATAATTCTATATAGCCACTAATGGCTGTAAGTGGTGTTCTCATATCATGAGAAATATTTGTCATAATTCTTTTCAGTTCTTGATTTCCGTTTTGATATTGTAATTTTTCTTTTCTTAAATCTTTTAATTCTTTATTTAATTCATTTGTCAATTGTTTTATTTGTTTATCCTTTGACGTTATTGCTATGATTGTATTGGTATCTGATTGTAATATGTCTTTTAAAGATATACGTATTTCCTTCATTGATTTTTTCATCATATATATTTTTATAATTGCTAAAAGTAGCAATATACATAATATGCCAATCATCACATATAACCAAATCACAAATATTCCTCCTACTTCAATTCTTTTTGATTAAATAAGTACCCTCCTATACCATTGATAATAACTGTTATTCCTAATGCGTATAACCACATTAATTGTATATTTGCTTCTTCTTTATAACCCAATAAAGATATTTGCATTCCTTGTCCTGTTGGAAGAATATTTAATAATTCATTTCCTGGTATTTGCAAAGCTGCTACAACCAACATAGCTAATAGTAATAATAAACAAAGAACTGTTGAAGTTGTTATATTAGAACATATCAAGGAAATAAACGTAAAAATTGCTGCATAAAAAACAATCATCATAAAAATATCTAACAAAATAAATAGAAATTCAGAAATAGGAATTTCTATTCCTCCAAACATAGGTATACCAATACTTGCAATGATTAATAAATATATCACTTCAATAATTACACCCACGATAACACTCATAATAAAATTGCTTGCATAGATGTTCATTCTTTTATGCCCTGCTATAATCTTATTTCTTATCACCCCATCAGAATATTCTGTTCCAACAAATAGACTGGTAAATAAAGACATAAGAAAGCCAATAACAAGAACATTATCCACAAATAGTCTATCTGTACTTTTTAAATTGCTTGTTGGCAAATTATATTCTATATATCGCATCTCATCTGCATATCTAGAATATAGGAAAAATAAAGCCATTCCAATACTTACCAATATAATAAAATAAAAAATTTTATTTTTCTTTAATCGAAAAAAAGCTGCATTTAATAAATTATACATTGTCGCCACCTCCAATCAAATTGATATAATAGTTTTCAAGAGATTCTTCTTTTTCATTAAATTCCTCTATTATACAATTTCTTTTAGAAAGTGCAACCGCAAATTCTGAAATATGGATGGTATCATATATATTAATTTTCCCATTAGTCATCACTTCATAAGACAATTCATTTTCTTCTAAATAATGAATACATTCTTTTACATTACTTACTCTGATTTCAAATCTTTTTTTACAATTTTCTTCTAATTCTTGTTTACTAATCTCTTTTATAATGCTTCCCTTGTTTAAAAATCCATAATGTGTTGCAATTTTTGATAATTCATCTAAATAATGGCTTGATATTAAAAAAGTAATTCCTTTTTCTTTATTCAATTTTAAAATCAATTCCCTAATTTCAATAATCCCTTCTGGGTCTAATCCATTAATCGGTTCATCTAAAATAAGAAAATCCGGTTCTCCTACTAATGCAATAGCAATTCCTAACCTTTGCTTCATTCCTAAAGAAAAATGTTTTGCCTTCTTTTTCCCCGTTTTACTTAAACCAACCAATTTTAATATTTCTTTTAGATTATCTTCACTTGGTAATCCTAGCATTTTATATTGTTCTTTTAAATTATCCTCAGCATCAGCATCTATTCTAATAGAAGGTGTTTCTACAATAGCTCCTACCCTTTTTCTCATTTTAGTTATCTGTTTGTCTGTATTTAAAACACCATAAATTGCATACATACCATTTGTTGGTTTTTGCAATCCGCAAATTAATCGAATCAATGTGGTTTTTCCTGCACCATTTTTTCCAATCAATCCATAAATAGCACCTTTTTGTATATGCATATTTAAATTATCAATTACTTTAAAGTTGCCATATTTCTTTTCAAGTGCTTTCGTTTCTAAAATATATTCCATAACCTCCTCCTTTCAAACTTTACTTTACTACAAAATTGTTAAGAAATCGGTTAAGAAAATCGTTAAGATTTAGTTAATTTGTTACTACTAATCCTAAATAGTAACAATACTTTTATTCATGAATTTTAAATCCAATTCCCCACACAGATTCAATATATTCTTCTTCTGTTATTTTTCTGATTTTTTTTCGAATATTACTAATATGTACTTTTAATGAATTTTCATCACCGTCTAATGTATCCTGCCCAATTAGCTCTAATAGTTTTGACTTTGTTACCACTTGTTTTGGATTTAATAAAAGTTGTTTTAAAATTGCAAATTCTGTTTTGGTTAAATGAATTTGTTTTTCTTGAATACATATTGCATGATTTGTTTCATCTAAAACCATATCTTTATATACTAATATCTTATTTTCTCTTCTTCCTTCCTTTATCCTTAATTGTACTTGTATTCTTGCTAACAATTCTTCTGTTGAAAAAGGCTTTGTGATATAGTCATTGGCTCCATTTAATAATACATTTACTTTATCTTCTGCTGATATTTTTGCACTAATCACAATAATAGGAATATCTTTTATTTTTTTTACAATTTCTTCTCCATTTAATCCTGGAAGCATCAAGTCTAATAAAATTAAGTCTACCTGTTTTCTTTCTAAAACCATTAATGCTTCTGTTCCAGAATAACTGTCTAACACTTTATATTTCGCTTTTTCTAGTACTTCTTTTATAAGATCATGAATATCTATATTATCTTCTACAATTAATATGGTTTGCATAATTGCTCTCCTTTATAAATTTATGAATTTTCTTAAACTATATGGTTGTCAATTTGTTTCTTTATACCAAATTTATGAATATTCATTGCAGCAACAGGAATTAATACCACAATATATGGAATAATATATCTTGACTTTGCTTCCCATAATATGTGAAATGCAAATCCTCCTATAAAAATCGTAATTAAAAAAATTACCTCTAAAGAAAGATTTTTTCTATTTTGTATCAATATAATCATGCTGCAAAGACAAGTAAGTATTAATAAACCCTTTTGATAAAAAGTTAATGGAGTAATCCCTTTTTCTAATATGTCATTTTCTTTTATGGTGTTATTCCTTACTGCTCCATATGTATTTTCGGTCCACATAGAAGCTATCTTATTTGTATAAAACTGAATTGTATATCCTAAATTTTCTGAAAAGTAAGCTAATCTGTCTTTTATTTTTTGTACATATTCTGATTTCATTTTTTGTGGTTCTTTTAATGCTGGACCTGCTATATTCTCATTATACCATCCATTTCCTCTTGGTCCTTCCTCCATTGCCATAAGTAAATAACTCTCATTTGGATATACTTTATTTTTGTCTAAATTATATTTTTGAAAATAATAATTTTTTACCAAAGATGATGGAAATATAGATATGAAAATATATAAAACGATTATGGAAATTTCTAATATTCTATTTTTCCACTCTTCCTTTTTCCATTCTTTACATAAACTTAATATCAAATATATTTCTGTTGCAATAATAAAAATCAAACTATTCATTCTCATCATGTAAGCTATCATCGTAAAAATGAATGCAACTATTGGGTATCTTATTCTCTTTATTTCCATGTATCTCATCATAAAATATACAGAAAATAAGCACAATGCTATACTTGGAATATCTCCATAAATATAAGTTGAAAGCATTGGTAAAGATATGAAAGTTAGTATTAGGATTAATAATCGTACTTTATTCATTTCATATTTTTTATTTAGCTGGCTACCTATTTTATATATCGCTACAACAATAGCTATATTTCCAACAACATTCCATACTCTTAATATTTCCATAATATCAAAATGAATCATTCTAAAGAAGATACTAAACACAAAAGATAATGTAATTTGATGTGGGTATGCTTGCATATATTCTCTTAAAGATACTCCCACATAAGTTGGGTTTTGTAAAAAATCTTGTGAATTATCTCCATAAAATGTTTGCGCCAAATTACAAACATGAACAGCATCTCCAACTACTTTTGGATTCACCAAAATAACCCATATTATATTAAATATTATATATAGCGTAAATGCACCTATAAATAATCTTTTTCTAATTTTCTTTTTATTTTCTGAATCAATATCCTTATACAAATATTTATAAATTATTTCAGTTAGGAAATAGATAAAAATTCCTACAGCAATAAGACCAATCACATATAAGAAATGATTAAGCCTAATTACAGCATGCTCTGATGCATCTAAATATGTGGTAAATAGTATGTTTAATGTAATAATAATTGCTAAAAATATGATTGCTAATATAGATATAATTTTTTTCAATTTATTTTTCCCCTTTTATAAATTATAAATCCATATTAGCATAAAATTATATTATCCACAATAGAACAAATCGGAAAGCCTTAAAATTTGCATAATTTTTAATTTTCCTCTTTGGCTTTCCGTAAATTTGTCAATTGAATTTGACATTACTCATTTTTAAATCCTAAACCTAGTACTTCTCTAGAATTAGTAATAATAATAAAACTCCTTTTATCAATCCTTCTAATAATTTGTATAGTATTTCCTACATCTTTTCTAGTAACTGCACACATTAAAATTAATTTATCAGAATTTGTGTACATACCTTTTCCATAAATTCCTGTCGTTCCTCTTCCAATTTCCTTTCCAATTTCTTTTGCAATTTCTTCTGATTTATCAGAAACAATATAAATTAATTTTGTAAAATAGACACCTTCAAATAATACATCTATTATTTTTCCCATTAAATAAATAGCAATAGCTGAGTATAATCCAATTTCAATTTCTCTTAAAAAAATCATATTTAAAGTCACAATCAATATATCAATTAAGAAAATAATCTCTCCTACTTTTATAGTTGGTTTATATATTTTTGCTATATAACTAAATAAGTCTGTTCCTCCTGTTGAACTGTTACATTTTAAAATAATGGCTGTTCCCAATCCCATTAAAATCCCACCATAAATACATGCCAGGAATTTATCCTGTGTTAATGGTGTTACTTTATCTAATATATCTATAAAAACCGATAAGCTTATGGTTCCTATAATTGATTTTACAAAAAAAGATTTACCGATTTTTAATATAGACATTAAAAACAATGGAATATTAATAGCTAAAATACTAATTCCCATTGGAATACTAAATAAGTAGTAAGTAATTGTTGCAAGTCCTGCTACCCCTCCTGAAGATAGTTTATTAGGCAATAAAAATAAAGATACAGCTACTGCAATGATAAATGCACCTAAAATTGTTCCTAATATCTCTAATACAAATCTTTTGATAAGTATTTTATCTTTTAACCTCATAATAAAAATCACCTTTATTACTAGTATTGGTAATTTCAGGTTTTTTTATTCTACATTTCGTTTATTTACATTCATTATTTAAATAAAGCCAGATATATATACCTGGCTTTAATAATGATAATATTTATTTTTTACTTAAACTCTTTTTTGCTTGTTCTTTTTCTTCATAGGCAAAATCTTTAAAAGTTTTGGTTACTTCTATTTTGGATTTTCCTTGCTTTATAGATTCATCTTGTTTTAAAATTAAATCTACATCATAATATTCTTTTAATTTTTTTACATTTTCTTTTTTATGTCCAATTACATTGTTTGCATCAATTGGATTTACTTTAACTTCTACTTCTCTTACCTTTACATTTAACTTTTTGATTTTCCCAACAATAGCATCATACCACATTGCAGATTCTACTAACTGTCTAAATGCAGGATGATATGGTCCTGCTACTACTTCACTTTTTTCTTGGCTAGGGTCTGCAATTTCATCTGTACTTTGCAATCCTACTCTTATAATATCAATTTTTTTATCTGCAAACATTCTAACTAATTCTTTACATGTTTCAATTGCTTGAGGTAATGGTAATGGTTCATAAATTCCTTCTTTATATTCTTTTTCTAGTTTTGTATTTTTAACAACTAACACTGGATAAATTCTTACCATTTTTGGTTTTAATTTAATCAGTGCTTTTGCTGTATTAATTTCATCAATCCTTGTACTTTCTGGTAAACCTACCATCATTTGATGTCCTAATTTAAATCCATAGAATCGAATTAATTTTGATGCTTTTTTTACATCTTGAAATGTATGTCCTCTGTTAGACCTTTTTAAAATATAATCATTTGAAGATTGTACGCCTAATTCAATCGTTTTTACTTTGTATTTTTTCAATCTTTTTAAAGTATCTTTGCAAATAGCATCTGGTCTAGTAGATATTCTAATACTTTCTACTTTTCCACTTTTCACATATTCATAAGCAAGTTCTAATAATTCATTTTGCAATGTTTCTTCTATCGCTGTGAAACTGCCTCCAAAAAAAGCAATTTCAATTTGTGCTTCCTTATCTTTTATATTTTTTAGGTAATCATCTATTATTTTTTTTGCTTCTTCTTTTGTCATATTCTTTTTTTGTCCACTAATTGATTTTTGATTACAAAAAATGCAATCATTTGGACATCCTAAATGTGGTACAAATATCGGTATGATATATTGATGTTTCATAGATTTACCTCTTTTCTATTTTAAATTTTCTAAAGCCTTTTTTGCTGCTTGCATTTCTGCTCCTTTTTTACTTTTTCCTTTTCCTTTTGCTAATACCTTTCCATTAAAAATCACCTGTGCTTCAAAGCTTTTATCATGGTCCGGTCCACTTTCTTTTATAATTTCATATTCTATCTTGACATCCCCTGCCTCTTGTAACTTTTCTTGTAAAACAGTTTTGTAATCTTTATCTCCCACATGTTTGCTAGCCTGTTCAATTTCTTCTTCTAAATTTTTTATAATGAAATTATCAACTGGTTCTAGTCCACCGTCTAAATACATAGCCGCAATTACAGCTTCTACACTATCTGCTAGTATGGCTGGTCTTTTATTTCCTCCATTTACTTTTTCTGATTTTCCTAATAATAAATACTCTCCAAAGTGATGTTTTGTTGCTATTTTATACAAACTTTTTTCACACACAACGGTTGCTCTTACTTTTGTCATTTCTCCTTCTCTTAAATTTGTATAATTTTGGTATAAATACTTACTTGATAAAAATTCTAATATACTATCTCCTAGAAATTCTAATTTTTCATTACTATCTACATGTTTTTCATATGCATAAGAAGTATGGGTTAATGCCGTTTTTAATAATTCTTTGTTTTTAAATGTATATCCGATTTCCTTTTCAATTCCTTCTAATTTCATTTTGTTTACTTTCCTTCCTACCTAAGTCAAAGTATTTTATTTGCCTTTCTATTTTTTTCTCTTCTTTATGTTTCTATTATATACTATTTTGCGGATTTTGCAAGCAAATTAAGGATTTATTCACTATTTTTAGAAATTTTTTCTACTTTGCTTTTTTTTGAATTTTTTTGTAGACAAGTTTCTTTTGTTATTGTATAATAGTGGTGTAGAATTTTATGAAAGTGAGGGAATTTAGGATGTTAGATGACAAAAATAACTCTATAAATAAAAATCAAGATGATAGAAATTTGTCTGATGTTTTTAGAGAGTTACAAGAAATTCGATATTCTCAAACAAATCAAGTAAATACTTCTTCAAGTTCCAAAGCAAATAAACAGCCTAGACCAAAAGCAAAAGTTTCTTTTATTGAAAATAACAATATGTCTTTTGATAATAAAAAAGGTATAAAACTTTCTAATTTGCTTATTGTTTTGGTCGTTCTAGTATTGGTTATTATTGCTGTCTTCCCTATGAATGTATTTTCTGTAGAAACAGGAAACACAGATGAAGAAACTGATGAAGTAGTTGAAACAGCATCTATTCCTACAAATTTCGAAATAAATAGAAAAGCACTAAATATGCAAAAAATAATCTCTGAAAACTCAAGTTTTGAAAAAGTAAAAGAACAAGTTTCTGAAGAAAGAGAAATTGAATATGAAATCCAAACTGGACAAAATCCAACACTTCCAAGAGGGGAACAAGTAGTTCTTCAAGAAGGTGTTATGGGAAAAGAAAATGTTTCTTTAGTAAAAACTTATGAAAATGGAGAATTTATAGAAGAAATTATTTTAGCAAAAGAAACAATTGAAGAACCAATACCTCAAATCTTAGATATTGGAACATCTGATTTCTTAGCAGATTTAAAAATACATATTGGTGATATAGTTTATCTAAATAAAAATGCAACATTGAGAAAAGAACCTTCTGAAGATTCAGAAGCAGTTGCTGAAATAAAAAATTATTTAGATGTTAAACTTCTAGAATTGCCTAGTGAAGAATGGTGTAAAGTTTCTTTTGATACAATTGAAGGTTATTTACCTACTGATGTATTAACTTCATCTTCTAAGACACCAAGCATCATTGAGAAAAATAGAATCCAAAGAATCTTAATAAATGTTAATATTGAAATGGAATTAAATAAATCTACTGGATTAACATTAAAAGATTATCAAAAAATCTTTAAAGATTTACCAAATGATACAAATGGAATTTTTGAAGAAAATGCAGAAGTCTTTTATAACATGGATAAGAAGTATAATGTAAATGGTATCTTTATTGCTTCAATTGCTATACATGAGAGTGCTTGGGGAACATCACAAATTGCTAATGATAAAAACAACCTATTTGGTTATGGTTCTTATGATAGTACACCTTATGAATCTTCTTATGAATTTGCTTCATATGCAGAAGGAATTGAAACTGTAACAAAATCATTAGTAAAATATTATTTAAACCCTGCTGGAACCAAAATATATGACGGAGAAACAGCAAGTGCTTGGTATTATAATGGTCCTACAGTAGAAGGTGTTAACCAAAGATATGCAAGTGATCCAGATTGGCATACAAAAGTTTATTCTTATATGGAAATGTTATATAATAGACTTAGCTAAAAGGAGTCATTATGA
>CALXBY010000006.1 GCA_944386675.1 uncultured Clostridia bacterium
AATAAGGGAGGTGCATTTTAGATGTACGCAATAATTGAAAGCTGTGGAAAACAATACAAAGTAGCAGAAGGAGATGTTGTATTTTTTGAAAAACTAGATGCAGAAGAAGGTAAAAAAGTTACTTTTGACAAAGTTATCTTAGTTTCAGAAGATGGAAAAGTACAAGTTGGAAATCCTTATGTGAAAGGTATAAAGGTAGAAGGAAAAGTAGTTTCTCATGGTAAAGGTAAAAAAATCATTGTTTTCAAAATGAAAGCTAAAAAGAATTATAGAAGAAAACAAGGACATAGACAACCATATACAAAAGTAGAAATTACATCAATTAAAACAGCTGCTAAAAAAGCAGAAACAAAAGCAGCAAGTGCAAAAGCTGAAACAAAAAAAGCTACTGAAAAAGTAGAAGCTTAATTATTTTAGAATAATAAAAATGAGATATAAAATCTGAACCGAAAGGAGTGAGAAATCATGGCTCATAAGAAAGGTCAAGGTAGTAGCCATAACGGTAGAGAGAGTGAATCAAAACGTCTTGGAGTAAAAAGAGCTGATGGTCAATTTGTTCTAGCTGGAAATATCTTAGTAAGACAAAGAGGAACAAAAGTACATCCAGGAACAAATGTAGGTAAAGGTAGTGATGATACTTTATATGCATTAGTAGATGGAACTGTTAAATTTGAAAGAAAAGGTAGAGATAAAAAACAAGTTAGTGTTTATCCAGTAGAAACAGAAGCATAAAGTATAAATGAAGGAATCAAGTCGATAGCTTGGTTCTTTTTTTATTGAATTGGACGAAAAAATATTGAAAATATTTCTAAAAAACCATTTACATTTTGAAAAAATTTGTATAAAATATACTAAATTTAAGTTAATTTGTCATAAACGAAAGAAAATCAAAAATGAAAGGGAGTATATCAATGAAAATATTGATGTTAACATGGGAATACCCACCAAGAGTAGTAGGAGGAATTGCAAGGGTTGTATATGATTTATCAAGAACTCTATTAAAGGATGGTCATGATGTAACTGTTGTTACATACAAAGATGGAGATGCACCATATTTTGAGGATGATAAAGGTGTAAAAGTATATAGGGTTGATAATTATATGATAAATCCTAATAATTTTATAGATTGGATAATGCAATTAAACTTTAATTTAATTGCAAAAGCAAATGAAATTATAGCAAAGCAAGGAAATTTTGATGTTATACATGCACATGATTGGCTAGTAGCATATGCTGCTAAGACATTAAAAAATTCATATAATATTCCGATTGTTGCTACGATACACGCAACAGAAGCTGGAAGAAATAGTGGAATTCATGATGAAACACAAAGATATATTAATGATACAGAATGGATGCTAACATATGAAGCTTCAGAAGTTATTGTAAATAGTAATTATATGAAAAATGAGTTACAAAGACTATTTGGGTTACCTTATGAAAAAATAAATGTAGTGCCAAATGGTGTAAACTTAAATTTATTTAATGGAGTAGAAAGAGACTATAACTTTAGAAGAAGATTTGCCATGGATAACGAAAAAATTATATTATTTATGGGAAGATTAGTTTATGAGAAAGGTGTACAACATTTAATTAGTGCTATGCCTAAAATCTTAAATGGATATCATGATTCAAAATTAGTTATTTGCGGAAAAGGTGGCATGTTAGATGAATTACAAGCACAAGTAAATGCAATGGGAATTGCAAATAAAGTATATTTTGCTGGATATATGCAAGGAAAAGATGTTCAAAGAATGTATAAAGCAGCAGATATAGCAGTATTTCCAAGTACTTATGAACCATTTGGCATTGTGGCACTAGAAGCCATGTTATCTGAAAATCCAATTGTCGTATCAGATATTGGAGGATTAAATGAAATTGTTCAACATAGAGAAAATGGAATGAAAGCATATTGTGGAAATCCAAATTCATTAGCAGATTCAATTTTAGAGTTACTATATGACCATAAATTATGTGCAGATATAACTAAAAAAGCAAAAAATAAAGTTAGAAATGAGTATAATTGGAGTAAGATTGCGCAAGACACACATTTCACATATCAAAAAGCAATTTGTCAATCAATGGCTGAAAAACAAAAAAGAGAACTTGAACAAGAAAGAGCTAAGAAAACCAAAAAGACAATTAAAGGCGAAAACGAAATTACAAATCTACTTAACTTTAGAAAACGCCAAGCTTATGCATAGTATAAAAAAGCTGTATTTCATAAAATACAGCTTTTTTAAAACTTAAATACATAAAGTTTTAAATTAGAAAAATAAAACTTAAAGAATTTTCATAAATTCTACAAATTTAGCAAAAAAATGGTGTATAATAAAGATGGCAAAAGAACAATAGATAAAGTGTAAAAACAAAGAATAAGAAATAGAAAACAAAAAAGGATTAAACAGTAAAATTTAGGAGGAATAAAAATGGCAGAATTTAAATCAGGATTTGTAACATTAGTAGGAAGGACAAATGTTGGAAAATCAACACTTTTAAATCTATTAGTGGGAGAAAAAGTGGCAGCGATTGCTAATAAAGTTCAAACCACAAGAACAGCAATAAAGGGCATCGCAAATAGAGAAAATGCACAAATTATATTCACAGATACACCAGGAATTCATAAACCAAAACATAAATTGAATGAAACAATGAATGAAACTTCTTTTGCAAGTATACCAGATGCAGATGTAATACTATTTGTAATTGAGGCTACAAGTGAAAATATGGGAAAAGGTGATAGCTTAATACTAGAAAAAATTAAAGAGGCAAAAAGAAAAACAATATTAATTATTAACAAAATTGATTTAGTAAAAAGAGAAACCTTATTAAATTTAATAGATATATATCGTAAGGAATATGACTTTGAAGCAGTTATACCAATTTCTGCTACAAATGCTAAATATAGAGAAATTATTTTAGATGAAATTGAAAAGAACTTAAAAGAAGGTCCTGCATATTATGATATAGAAGAATATACAGATCAAACAATGAGACAATTAGCAGAAGAAACAATAAGAGAAAAAGCATTAAAATTGTTGCAGGATGAAGTGCCTCATGGAATATATGTTGAAGTTGAAAAAATGAAATTAAGAAAAAATAAAAATAATGAAGAGATTTATGATATAGAAGCAACTATATATTGCTTAAGAGAATCTCATAAAGGGATTATTATTGGAAAAAATGGAGAGATGCTAAAAAGAATAGGAAGAGCTGCAAGAATAGATATGGAAGAAAATTTTGGTTTAAAAATCAATCTAAAAACATGGGTTAAAGTAAAAGAAGATTGGATTGATAATCAATCTATTGTTAATAAATTTAAATTACAATAGATATAATAAACAAATAAAAATTATGACAAGGTTATTGAATAATAAAATAAAATTTTGCAAAAGATAATATTGAAAACTTGAAATTGGAGATGATAGCTTATGATAAAAAAGATAGCTTGGGAGGCATTTAAAAATACAGGGGATATCAATACGTATTTGGAATTAAAACAAATAGAAGATTTAGAGGACAAAATAGAAAAAAATGATTTAAATATAGAAACAAAAAATGTTTTTGACAAAGAGAATTTTATTGACAAAGAAAATGTTAAGATAGAAAAAGAGTATAAAGATAAGGAAAACTATAAAAATTCATTTTAGGGGATATAATTATGGCAACAATAAAAGTAAAAGGAATTGTATTAGCAGAAAATAATATGGGTGATTATGACAAAATGCTTACAATCTTAACACCGAATTTTGGAAAAATATCATGTGCTGCTAAAGGGGCAAGAAAACCCAAAAGTGCTCTTTTAGCAGGAACACAACTTTTTTGCTTCTCAGAATATTTAATGTATCAGGGGACAAGTACATATCATGTAAATTCTTGTGAAACAATAGAAATGTTTTATAAAATTAGAACAGATTTGGATAAATTAAAGTATGCTATTCACTTGAATAAAATCGTACAAGATGTAACAGATGAAAATGAAAATTGTTATAATATATTACAATTATATTTAAATGCATTATATATGATAGCAGAAACTGAAAAAGATAGGGATTTAGTTGTAAGTATTTTTAAACTAAGATTGTTAAAAATATTAGGTTTTACTCCGAGAGTAATGGAATGTGTTAATTGTAAAGAAAAACAAAATTTAAGTTATTTTAGTATACGAGATAATGGTTTTAAATGTGCAGCTTGTAGCAAGCAAGATAAATCTTCTATATTTATGTCAGAAAGTACGGCAAATGCCATTAAATATACAATATCAGCTCCAGCTAGGAAGGTATTTTCATTTAATTTAAAAAATGAATCATTAGAAGAGTTTAAATTAATTACTAGAATTTATTTTAATGAAAAGATGGAAAAAGAATATAAACTAGAAGAAATATTTTAAGATAAACGTTAAAAGATAGATAAATCAATAGTATTTTTTAGGCAGATGAAGATATGTTTTATAATTTGCTTAAAAAGGTTGAAAAAAAGAAAAATAACATATATAATAAGCATATAACATAAATTAGAAACATGAAAGAAGAAGGGAGCGATTTTTATGAAAATAAAAATAATAGGAAAGGAACTAAAGATAACAGAAGCAATTAACGATTATGTTGAAAAAAAATTAGACAGAATTGATAAATATTTTGAAGATGCAGAAGCTGATGTTACATTAAGAACTGAGAAAAATGAACAAATAGCAGAAATTTGTGTATTAGCAGGAGGAGAAAAATTTAGAGCAGTAACAGAAGATAAAGATATGTATGCATCTATTGATAAAGATATAGATATATTGGAAGGTCAAATTAGAAAATCAAAAACAAAAAAAGAAAAAATGTTAAGAGAAGGTAGCATAAAAAACATGGAAGTTTCAGATGATAAGAGTTCTGAAATAACAAATGAAATTATAAAAACATCTTATTATGAAATTAAACCAATGTTACCAGAAGATGCTGTATTAAAACTACAAGAAAAACCATCTCATAATTTCTTAACATTTATCAATGTAGAAACAGGAAAAGTAAATGTAATACATAAATTAAAAGATGGAAAGAACTATGGTTTAGTAGAACCAGAGGCGTAGGAATATAGCTAACCTA
The DNA here is from genome assembly GCA_944386675.1 of uncultured Clostridia bacterium. Lineage (GTDB taxonomy): Bacteria > Bacillota > Clostridia > TANB77 > CAG-508 > CAG-269. The sequence goes on from CALXBY010000006.1 coordinate 5,091, forward strand.
TTTATAGGTTAGCCATATTTTTTATAGTTTATATATTATGGAGTAGTAAAAGATGAAACTAAAGAATAAAACAGTATTTTTTATAATTTCGGTTATCATATCCTTTATTATTTTATGCTTTTTTGTAACAGGCTATTATTCCATTGACACAGCAAGAATTTATTCACAGGGGTATATAGATTATGCAATCAAAGATGCCTATATAAAAGATGGAAGGTGGATTTCTGCTATTATATTTGTAATTGTAGGACTTATAAATCCAAGTATAGAAACAATGTATATTGTAAACATAATTTTGGCGATTATTATTCTATCTTTTAGTGTAATACAAATATACGATATTATCGAAAAGTGTAAAAAATTAGAAAAGACAAAAAGCAAGATAATCGCTTTTTTGTTAAGTTATACATATATTTTTAATTTTTTGATTGTAGATGTACTGAAATTTATAGATAGTTTTGTTATATCAATAAGTATATTAATATTTATCATTGCAATAAAGAAAATTATATTTGAAAAAAAGAAAAGACTAGGACTATTATTAACTATATTTGGAGTTATATGTTATCAAGGAACAATACCTGTATATATTGCAACAGCGATTTTAGTAACACTATTAGAAAATAAAAGAATCAATAAAGAATATTTTAAAAAGATATTGCCATGTGCTATTTCTATCATCATAGCTGCTATTATTAGCCTTATTATTATTAATATAGTACCTATGATAACTGGAATGACTAAAACAGATAGGATGAATGGAATAGACTATATCGAAAATATCAGAAAAAATCTGATGGTAATGAATGAAACTATTCTTTATTCATTCTATATGTTTCCACAATATGTATGGATAAGCATAGGGATGTTTACGATAATTATTTCAATAATTTATGGAATAAAGAAAAAAAATATGAATTATCCGATAAATATATTATTTATATTTATGATGTATATTTTTAGCTCTCTTGTAATGTTTCCAATACAACCTTTTAATAATGCACCAAGAGTAGCTTTGGTATTAGGGGAAAGTATTAGTGCAATGTATATATATAGTTATTGTACGAATTTTGAAAGACAAAAAATGAACTTATATGAAAAAACAATACTTATAATGATAATTATATATTTTATAGTTACAATAATATCAATAATGAAAAGTACATATCAATACAAGCTAGGAAATATAATAGATGAGCAATTTTCTGAAAAAATAGAAAATGAAATTGTAAACTTAGACAAACAAGGAATTACAATTAATAAAATTGGAATAAAATATACAGGTAATGGAAAAAACATTCAAAAATATAGTAGACTAGTGCGTAATCAATCTATGTATATGATGGGACTATATACAGTAATACTAAATGAATTTTATACAGGAAGAACATTGTCAAGTGTACAGGACTTTACAGAGCAGTTGGAACAAGAATATTTTGAAAATTCAAGCAAAGAAGAAGTACAATTTCAAAGTATAGGTAATGTATTATATATTTTAATTGATTTATAAATTGAAAATAAGAAAAGCGGCTTTGCCACATTGTAAAATTGCTTCGCAATTATTACACGAATATAAGAAGCTTAACCTTGTTGTATATAGAAAAATCTTATATATGGTCAAGATAAAAGTCGATTTTTCTATACAATAAAAAAGGCAGGAAATCAAATCCTGCCTTTATGTATTTTAAATAAAATATATAAAAACAAAATTTAACTTTCTGCCTGAAACGAATTACTATTCGTATGATTTAAGGTGTAAAACAACTATTTCATTTGTTGTTCAGCTTGTTGTATCATTTTTCTAACCATGTTACCACCTATTTTACCAGCATCTTTAGCTGAAATATCACCATTGTATCCATCTTTTAAATTAACACCAACTTCGCTAGCTACTTCATATTTGAATTTATCTAAAGCGCTCATTGCTTCTGGAACTAATTTTTTGTTACTGTTATTTGCCATTGTTTATTCACCTCCAGTATATATACTTTATATTAGAAAAAACTTTTGCTTTTTCTAATACTAGCATTTGCAATATTTGAAAAAATAAACAGGAAATTTTTTCAAAAAATAAAATAAATGTTGACATCGAAAAATAAATAAATATATAATAAAGTGTAAAACAAAGGAGGAATTTATGTATAAATTAGTAGCAATAGATTTAGATGGGACAATGTTAAATCATTATGGAGAAATAACGCCCAAGACGAAAGAAGTTGTAAAAAAATGTATAGATAATGGAATAGAAATTGTATTAGCCTCTGGAAGACCAATAGATTCTATAAAAGCGATAGCTAAAGAATTGGGAATTGAAGGGTATTTTATAGCTGGTAATGGAGCATTGGTGTATGATATAAAAAATGACCAAACAGTGTATAAAAACTATATGAAAAAAGAAAAGGTACTAGAAATTATAAAAATATGTGAAGAGAATAGTATTGCATATAATGTGTATACGGATAAGACAATATTAACTAAAAGTTTGAAATTTAATGTATTATATTATTACAAAGAAAATTTAAAGAAAGAAGAAGAAAAAAAGACCAATATTAGTATTGTCGAAAACATGTATGATTATGTAAAAAATTCAGAGGAACAAGACTTCTTAAAGATAACGATTTGTGATGAAAATAGTAGTATATTCAATTCTATAATAAAAAAAATAAAAGAGATAAATGAAATTGAAGTTTTAGAAGTATCACATATGTCTAGGAAAATTATACAACAAGGAACAGAAGAGATTCCAGTAGAATATTTTTATACTGAAATTTCAGCAAATCATGTAGATAAATGGGATGCAATACAATTTTTGATGAAAAAATTAGAACTGAAAAGCGAAGAGATAATGGCAATAGGAGATAATATAAATGATAAAAAAATGATAGAAAATGCTAAATTGGGTATTGCAATGAAAGGGAGTACACCTAATGTTATAAATGTTGCAGATGATGTAACAGAAACCAATGATAATGAAGGCGTAGCAAAGGCTTTAGAAAAATATCTATTGTAATATTACAACAATATTACAGAGATATTAATTTTTAGTTACAGATGTGAGATTTCATTGATTTTGAAATTCAGATGCGTTAAAATAAAATAGATAGAAATTTGTAAAAAAATATACAAAAATAAATATAAAGGGAGGAATTTGTAATGGCAACAAATCCAATGCAAAGAAAAGCAAGAAATTCATTTTTATTAGGAATGCTAATAATGCTAATTATAACAGGAGCAATAATAGCATTATTAATGTTACAATTAATGAATATGAAGAAAGAAGAACAAGAAATAGAGGCGTCATATGTGACAGTGTACACCTTAAATACAGATGTGGAATCAGGTGATGAAGTAACAGAGGAAGATTTAACAATTACACAAGTAGTGAATTCAAATGCACCAACAGATTATCTTACTCCATCAGATTTAGGAACAAAAAACATAGCAAAAATTTCAATGACAGCAGGAACTGTTTTGTCAAAAGAAATGCTATATGTTGATGAAACAGTAACTGGAAATGATGTAAGAAAGCAAGAATATAATATGTTCGTATTACCATCAGATTTAGAAACAGGCGATTTTGTGGATGTTCGTCTACAATTACCTAGCGGAACAGATTATATAGTTGTAGCTAAGAAGAAAGTAGAAATACCATTAATTGCCGGTGTTGATTCAACAGATACAATATCAATTGAATTAAGTGAAGATGAAATTAATATGCTAAGTAATGCAATTGTAGATGCTTTTTATATTAATGGTGCAAAATTATATGTAAACAAATATACAGAACCAGGTTTACAAGAAGCCTCAACACCAACATATCCTGTAAATTATGATGTATTACAATTAATTAATGGAAATCCAAATATTCTAGAAGAAGCAAGAACAGCTTTATGGAACAGATATAATTCAAGAGATTCATCAGGTACACAAACACAAGCAGTACAAAGAACAGATGTAATTGATGCAATAATTAATGCAAATCCAGAAGAATCAGAAACAAATTTACAAACAAATATGGAAGAAAGTATTACAAATTCTATAACAACAAGACAAGAATATTTAGAAGGGCTATCAGCAGCAGCTGCTGCTGAAGCATCAGCAACAAATACAGCTCAATAAAAGGAAAGGAAGTAATCATGAAAAAAATAGGATTTATAGGGATGTATGACAAAACAGATTTAATACTAAATATCGCAAAAATATTAACAACAATGCATAAAAAAGTAATTGTAGTTGATTCAACATTAACACAAAAAGCCAAATATGTTGTACCAGTTATAAATCCTACAATTACGTATATTACAGATTTTGAAGATATTGATGTAGCAATAGGTTTTAATAATGAGGTAGAAATGAAAGGATACTTAGGAATTGCAGAAACAGAAAAAATGCCTTATGATATTATGCTAATTGATGCTGACAATCAAAAAGCTATTGATGAATTTGACTTAGTAAATGATGCAAAAAATTATTTTGTTACAGCATTTGATGCTTATTCTTTAAAAAGAGGACTAGAAATATTAAGTGGATTAAAAACACCAATGGAATTAACAAAAATATTGTATGCTAAAGAGGTTCTTAAAGAAGAAGACGATTATTTAAATTTCTTATCTCTTGGCTATAAAGTTATGTGGAATGAATTTAGAATATATTTTCCAATTGAAAATGGAGATTGGTCAGTATTAGCAGAAAATCAAAGAGTAGCAAAAATAAAATTTAAGAAATTAAGTACACAATATAAAGATAATTTGGTTTATATAGCAGGAGAAATTTTAAATGATGTAAGTGAAAATCAAATAAGAAGAGCTGTTAAAATCATAGAAAGAGGAGTATAAAAATGTCAATTGTAACATTTTGTAATAGTAGTTTAGAGCAAACAGGAAAAACAATGTCAATAGCAGCAATTGCTACATATATGTCAATAGAGCATAATTATAGAATATTAGTAGTATCTACTACCAATAGAGAAGATGCTTTAAAAAGATGCTTTTGGGAAGAAAAAAAGAAAAAAAGAAATCTTGGAATCTTTGGACCGAATGCTAGTTTAGAGGTGGAAAATGGAGTAGAAGGACTAGCAAGAGTTATTAGGAGTAATAAAATATCACCAAATGTTATTACAAATTATACAAAAGTTGTATTCAAAGATAGATTTGAGGTATTACTTGGATGTGAAGTTCCTCCTAGTGATGGAACTGTAATAGAAACATTTTATCCAAGTATCATAAAGTCAGCAAATCAATACTATGACTTAGTATTTGTTGACTTAGACGAAAATGTAGATGAAGAAACAAGAAAAACAATTATACATGATTCTGATATTGTGGTCATCAATATGTCACAAAGATTAAGAAGCATATCTAAATTTATGGATATGAAAGGAAATAATCAAGCACTAAACTCTAATAAAGTACTTATATTGATTGGAAGATATGATAAATTTTCAAAATATAATTCTAAAAATATATCAAGATATTTAGGAGAAAAAAATCAAGTTTTAACAATACCATATAATACATTATTTTTTGAAGCAACAGAAGAAGCAGGTGTACCAGATTTATTTTTAAGATTTAGAAAATCAATAGACCCAGAAGATAGAAATGCGTTTTTTATAGAAGAAGTAAAAAGAGCTTCTGAAAATATAATTTACAGATTACAAGATTTGCAAATGAAGATGTAAAAGAAGAAAGGAGACCTTATAATGACAATAACAAACATAGTACTAATTTTAGTTGTTTTGGCAATTGCTATATTTGCAGTCTATTATACAATAAAAAAGAAAAAGACTGATCAAGTAGAAGATACACTTAATGTAGATGATAAAACATATACATTAGATGTAATGAAAGCTTTTATCAAAAGAAGATTAGATGAGATAACAAAGGTCAATTTATATGATATAGGTCTTTCAGAAGAAGAATTAAAAAGAAGAAAAAACAAAAAATACGAACTAAAAAAAGCTTTAAAAGGATGTACATATGGTGATGTTAACGATAAGAAATATGTTAAAGAATTAATATTTGATTTATTAGCACAAGAATATGGAGTAACAGAAACAAATATATCTAAGGCGATACCTTTTGATATACCATCATTATTAACATCTCAAGATAAATTTGATATTTTAATTTATGTTTATAAAAAAGAATTTGGATATGAAGCTTTAACAGAATTAATTAAAAAATACAATCTAGATGCTTTAAAATATGTTGAGGGAGAAGCTAAACCATCATATGTTATTACAGAACAAGAAATAGATGATATTTATGAGAAAGAGAATATAACATTATCTTTTTCAGATAAATTGGCAGTTGTTGTTCAAAGGATATATCAACATTATAAAGGATATAGTACAATAGATGAAATAAGAGATATGAATATAGATGGTGTTTCTGGTGGGGTATCAGGTTTACCAGAAAGTTTTTTAAGCCAAGTAGCACAAACAGATGGTGATTACCTAAGTCAAATAGCAGAACATAAAGTACCAAGAGCTTGTGACAGTATTTGGATTATGTTTAGAGGTAAATCTATCCGTTTAGCATTTTTGTCATTTGGAACAGAAGCAGAGCTAAAAAGAGTATGTCAAAATATATACAAATACAATAATCCAGGACAATTATCAGACACAAATGGTTATAAAATAAATGAAATGAAAGATGGTTCACGTGTTGTTGTTGTAAGACCATCAATGTCAGAAACATGGGCATTTTTCGTAAGAAAATTCGATGTTAAGAGAGCAGCACTAGAACAAATTGTTCATGGACCAGGTAAAGAAGAAGCAATTGATTTATTAAAATATTTAGTAAAAGGTGCCAGAATTATATCACTTACTGGTGAACAAGGTTGCCGGAAAAACAACAATGCTTATGGCTATGATTGAAAATATTTACGAAACAATGAACCTTCGTATTACAGAAACAGCGTTCGAGTTACACTTAAGAAAAATTTATCCAACAAGAAACATCTTATCAATGAGGGAAACAGAAACAATTTCTGGACAAGACTGTTTGGACGTTCAGAAAAAGACAGATGGTTCTGTTAATATCATCGGTGAGGTTGCAACAGACCCTGTAGCATCTTGGATGATTCAGTCAGCACAGGTTGCATCAAAATTCACATTATTTACTCACCACGCAAAAACATTCCCAGATTTAGTAACAGCATTAAGAAACTCAATGTTAAGAGCTGGGGTGTTCAAAGATGAAAAAACAGCAGAAGAACAAGTTGTACAAGTATTAAATTTTGACATTCACTTAGTAAAAGACTTTAGAGGAAGAAGATATATAGAAAGAGTAACAGAATGTATACCAGTAGAAGAAAAAAATGAATATACATTTGACCATAGAAATGAAAAAACATTAGAAGGAAAGTTTGACAAATTTTTTGATAATGCAACACATTATTTTACAAAATCAACAGATAAAAAATTATATATTTATAGAAATATACTAGAAAATATTGACGGTGAATATGTTATAACAAATCCAATTACAGACAGAAATATAAAAGAAATGAGAAACAATATGGATGAATCTGATATAGAAGATTTTGACAAATTTGTTGAAAGAAATTGGGGAAGAAGAACAAGAGAAACTGTACAAGTATCAGCAGAAACAGAAGGAACCGCTAAAAGAGGAAGACCAAGAAAAAATGAAATATAAAAAGGAGGTGCTATTCTAAGTGTCTAATCAAGTTATTTTCTACATAATGGGTGGCTCTGTAGGTATATTAGTAATTATTATACTAGCATACTATATATTATCTAAGAAAATGCAAAAATCTGAGTATAGACAAATTCGAAAATTACAACAAGGAACCAAGGAAAAAAGCTTTTCTACAGAGATTCTATTTCAAAGATTATATATTACTTATGCAAGAATCCCATTTTTAAAACGATATATATTAAAATTAAGACGAAGATTAGAAATCATTAATATTGATGATGAATATAATACAAGAAAAGATTCAGCAAAAATATTAACAAAGGCACTTGCAATAGTCGTCCCAACTGCAGTATTAACAATAGTTATAACAAGTAGTAATTACTTATTAATGTTTATTTTATTAATATTTGAATTATTTATGGTAGATACATTGATAGACGGTTCTATTGACAAAAAAGATACAAATTTGTTAAAAGAACAGTTAGATTTCTTTTCAGAAATTAGACATGCATATCATGAATTTAACATGGTAGAAGAAGCGATATATCAAGTGTCACAAGATGATGAAATGGACATTTCAAGACAGGGAGAAAAAATTTATGAAATATTAATTGCCGATGACCCTGAAATGGAACTAGAAAAATATTATGACATTGCACCAAATGTATTTTTAAAAGAATTTGCAGGTATATCTTATTTGACCAAAGAATTTGGTGACAGAAAAGTAAATGGAGCATCTTTGTATTTAAAAAACATCAATAATATTACAAAAGAAATGCAATTGGAAATTTTAAAAAGAGACAAATTAAACTATGTATTCCAAAGTTTATCATTTATATCAGTAGCACCAATTTTATTACTTGAACCATTAAAAAATTGGTCAATAAGCAATTTTTCATTTACGCAAAGTTGGTATAATGGGAAACCTGGAATGATTGTTCAAATTTTAATTTTAATTATTACTGTCGTTTCTTATATAATGGTAAGAAGACTAAAGGATAATGGGTCAACAGGAATGAATACTAAAAATACAGAAAACCCATGGCAGGCAAAATTATATAAAAATAAATATGTAAAAAGATTTGTAGATTTATTTATTCCAAAAGATGGAACAAAAGAATATAGAAAAATAAAGCAATTGTTGAAAGACGCAGCTTCACACTTGAAAATAGAATGGCTATATATTAACCGAATAGTATTGGCTGTTGTAACATGTATAGCATCACTCATTATTTTTATATATCTACATCAATTAGCGATAGATTATGTATATACAGAACCGACGACAACATATGATATTTTGCGGAGAAATGACAGAAAAAGATATGGCAAATGCAATGGAACTTACAGAACATGACAATGAAGTAATTGATATGTTTAGGGGCGATATGGATGTAACAATAGAACAAGTGGAAATTGCCGTAGGTAGAGTGGATTTTTATGAAGAATTAAGTGACGAAGAAATAACAGTAGCAGCAGAAAGAATTTTTGACAAAATACAAATTGTTAATAGTGAATATATGCAGTGGTTTGAGGTCTTATTATCATTTGTATTTGCAATTATTGGATATATGGCACCAATATGGATGCTTATGTTCCAAGCAAAAATGAGACAAATAGAAATGGAAGACGAAGTAATGCAATTCCAGACAATCATATTAATGCTTATGAGAATAGAAAGAGTAAATGTGGAAATGATTTTGGAATGGCTAGAAAGATATGCAAATATATTCAAAGAACCAATTGGAAAATGTCTTAATAACTATGAGGCTGGTGCATGGGAAGCATTAGAAGAAATGAAAGAAGAAATTAGCTATATGCCACTGGTTAGAATCGTAGAAAGTATGCAAGCAGCTGTAGAAAAAATACCAATTAAAGATGCTTTTGACGAATTAGAATCAGAAAGAGATTATTACCAAGAAAAGAGAAAAGAATCAAATGATAGACTAATCAAAAGAAAAGGTATGATAGGAAAAGCAATTGGTTTTGCACCAATGGTATGTATGTTTGTAGGATATTTAATTATACCATTAGTATTTATAGGCTTAACAAGTATGTCAAGTTCATTTAGTACAATGACATCGCAGACAGTATAATCTTAAAGGAGGAAAAAAATGGAGAATGCATCAAAAGCTTTGCTAATAGCAGCAGGTGTCCTAATGCTAATTATTGTTTTGAGTGCATTAGTATTAATGATGAGTAATTTGACAGACTATCAAGAACAATCATATAAAGCAACAGCAGATGCACAAACAACAGAATTTAATAATCAATATATTACATATGCAAGAGATGATGTAAGAGGCAATGATATGGTATCACTTATGAACAGAATTGTTGATTACAATGCAAGATATGAATCTTCAGGATATACAACTATGCATATAAAAGTTTATATGAAAGGAAATAACACAAAATTAGCTTATGATGGAACAAATCGACTAGTAACAAAATCAGAATATGATGAAACAACAATTAAAGAAATTGTCGGAGAACCTACATTAAATGGCAGTACAACAACAGGAAAAATACGTACAATCGAGCAAAAATATGAGCAAAAATATGCAAATCAATTAGCAAGTGAAATTTCAAATATTGAAGCAATTTTAAATGATAGAGGTTTATCAACCAGTCAAAAAAACACAGAATTTGATAAGGAAAAGTGGTTACCCAAATCAGCTTCTTCTTATGGAGGTATTGATACAATTTATCAAGATGCGTTGGTCTATTATGAATATGTACAATTTAAAAGAGCTTATTTTGACTGTAAAAAAGATAGTACAAAATATGATGAAGATACAGGAAGAATTATATATATGGAATTTGAATGTACAGGAATAGGAGTTTAATATGGAAAATGCATCAAAAGCATTATTGCTAGCAGGAAGTGTTTTGATAGGTGTTATGGTTTTAGCATTAGCTGTATATTTGTTTTCAAATTTTGCAGGTTCATCTCAAGAAATTCATCAAAATATTGAAGATAATCAAATAGCACAGTTTAATAACCAGTTTACGCAATATGTAGGAAATACAAATGTTACAATACATAATATCGTTTCTATGGCAAATTTAGCAACACAGAATAACTGGTATTATGAAATGCCATATCAAACCGCAACAGGAAAAAATAATTATATAACAATTTTATGTAATGGTGTTTCTATTGAATTCGGATTTAGAGCAAATCAGACAGAAGAACAAAGAATATCTGAAATGGAAAATAGATATAATACACTAATTTCAAACGATGTAAATCAAATAACAAGTACAAATGACCTTCCCAAATATACAGTACAAGTAGAAACTAGCGAAATAACACATAGAGTTTATAAGGTAATTTGTAGGAAAATAACATAAAAGTAAAGGTGGAATATGAAAAAATTAGCTATATTTTTTGTCGTAGGCTTTATCATTATTGCAATAATTGCATATATGTATTTAAATTATAAAAAAAATTATAATGAAATACAAATAAAAAATGCAACATATGAAGGGTATAAAGATAGAGAAATTTATGGGACAGATTTGGTAACTGTAATTAATAAAATTGTGGATGATAACCAAAAAAATAGTGTAAAAAAAGATGATAAAGGACTATATATAGATAATGGAACAAATTCTGTAAAAATGGATATAAAATTTACAGATGATGATAGTATTCATACAATAGAAGAAATTTATAGTGGTGGTACAGAAGTATTTTTGCAATATTATAACCAAATTAGATTTAAATGTACGAAAATAGAATATCATAATAAAACTAGAAGGGTAAGTTATATGTATTTTGAGCAAATAGCCACTTAGAAATTAATTAATTTTAGTTATTAAAGTTATTAAAGTTACTAAAGAAATTTAGTAAAATAATATATACAAATGTAAAAGTAAAAGGAGGAATTTATTATGGAGAACGCATCAAAAGCATTAATCATCGCAGGTGCTATTTTACTTGCAATCTTAATTATCTCATTAGGAATTTTAATTTACAACCAAGCAGCTGGTGTTGTAAATAACAATGCTATGAGTGATGTTGAAAGACAAAATTTCAACACAAAATTTACACAATATGAGGGAGAAGCTGTAAGAGGAACAACAGTTAGAGCTTTATTACAAGCTGTTTTATCAAATAATCTATCAGCAGATAGTACAGATAGACAAGTAACTGTTAATAAAGGATCAGGAACAATTTCTATGGGAGAAAACGCAAAATCAGCACCAACAGATAAAGTAAAAACAGGTTCAAGTTATAAAGTAAAATGCAATTATGGAAGTTCTGGTGGAGATACAGGATTAGTAAATGATATTACAATTACAGAAAACTAATAGTTTAAGAAAGGATGATATATTATGGAAAATGCAGTAGATGCTTTAAAAATGGCAGGAGCCGTTCTTCTTTTAGTACTTGCATTGGGAATTAGTATATCATCTTTTTCTCAAGCAAGACAAACAGCACAGGCTTTAGTGGAATATACAGACAGAGAAACAACTACACAATACATAGAAGACTTACAAACAACAGAAAGATTAGTTGGAAAAGAAACGATTGTTCCAACAATTTACCGAGCATATAAAGAAAATTATAAAATTTTATTTTATTATGCAGATGGAACACCAATAGAATTATATACCAAAACGGAAAATGGTGTGCATGGAGTGAAAGTAAATTATATCGATTTGGAAAAAGATGTTATAGGTGATAATAGACAAAAAGATAACTTTATAATGGCATTATTATATGGTAACAAAGCGGACTTAAGAAAAGCAGATGGATCAACAATGACTTTTCAAGAGTTTTCACAAGAACTAGCATTAAATAATTCTAGAATAAGCTTGAATAGTATAGGAATTTATGATACAATATTAAAAGAAGGAACTTTTTTGGAGAAATATGGTGTTTATTATCAAGAAGACGTAAAAAATGTCAATTCTGACACAGACATAGATGATGAATATGAAACAGATACACCAGATGTTAATAAAACGAAGAAAAGAGTTATATCTTATTATTTGCAATAAATAAAAGTACAATATAATAATGGTATTGTAAAGGAGGGATAAACATATGAATATAGGAGAAAGTGCTGCTGGAATTTTTTCTTGGCTAGCTGCGGCAATTGTTATGGTTGGACTTCCTGTTATTATATTATCATCTCAAAATGATAAGTTGCAACAAACCAATTGGCAACAATTAACAACTGAGCTTGTAACAGAGGTAGCAAATACAGGAGAACTTACACAAGATAGAGTTGCAGCATATGAATCAGCCTTATCCGCATCAGGCGTAGCAGTAGATATTGAAATGGAAATAAAAGTATTAGATGAAAATCCTGGAAAGAAAACAACACAAGCAAACTATACTAAATATGGTGAGAATACATATTATTCTATCTATGATACACAAGTTGATGACCTTTTGAGTAAAGATGGAAAAATTCGTATGAACGAAGGGTGGATATTTATTGTAAAAGCTAAGAATGCAAGTCCAACTTTAGCACAGGATTTAGATTTAGTAGGTTCAAATGATACATATACATATTCAGCACAAGCGAGTGCAACAGTAACGACTAATGCTGGATATTAATAATTTGCAAAAATACTTTATAATAAGCCTGTAATGAAATGTTACAGGCTATTATACTAGAAAAAACAAAGAAAAGAGGAACATATGAAAATTGAATATTTAACAATTGTTTTTATTATTATTATGTTACCAATTATTGTTGTGTATTCTGCATATATTCGGAGCACAAACAGACACCCTAGATATGCAAACAAATTATGATGCAAAATTACGAGATTCAACAAGAGATGCTATTAAAGCATTTCAAATGAATACGATAAATAGTAGTACCTCTGATTTAACAAACTCTAAAATTAGAGATATAGAAGCTGCAGCAAATAGTTTTTTTACAGCAGTTTCAACAAATTTTAATTTATTAGGATATAATAGTGAAAACTTGAAAGAATATGTACCAGCACTTGTATTTACATTATATGATGGTTTTTACATTTATTCACCATTTGAAAATACCTTAGATGAAGAAACCAAAAATAAATTGGATCCAGATGCAACATATACAAATGGTGAAGAAGTAACAGGTTTAAAACCATATATTTATTATAGCTGTCGATATGTAAAAGGGCAAATAGATGTTACAATAACTTATTCATTAGATAATTATATAACAATACAAGGATATGGACAAAATGGAAAACCAATTAATGATGCAGGATATTTACTAGATGATGTCTATTATAGTGAAACAACTGGAGAGGTAACATATCGAGGAATTAATATTACAGCTGAGTCAAAATTAACAGAATATATAGGAAATAGAAAATATGAATATATAAAAATAAATGGTGTAAAATATTATAAGGATAGTGATGGAACATGGTTTACACTGTTAAATGGAAAGAAAAATTCTGGACAAGGACCATTTAAAAATGATAATAATGATATGGCATATCGTTATTATAAAGAGGCATATCAATTTAAACAAAGATTACAAAGTTATGGATTAACAAACTTAACTTCAGCAGATGCAGTAGGTGTAGAAGATGTTACAGATGAAGATGGAAATATTATTTACAGTTTTGTAAATGGAAATTATAAAATATTTGATTTTAATGGAATAGAAGAACCAGATTCTAATTTTAATGACCATCGACTAGCGGTTATTAGATATGTTATAGAAAGTAACCTATCAGTAGCACTAGCAAATTATAATAATTATGGAACAGGGTCTTATGAATTTAGTATGCCAAAATTAGGAGAAGAAGATTGGGGAAGAATACTAAATAATGTTTCTTTAATTAGCTTTTTACAAGGTTTAAGTATTGGCGGAAAAATATATAATGGATATTCTGTTGTCAATAATAACAAAAATGAAGAGGTAGTAACAGAAAATGCAATTTATATTCTAGAAAATGCAGATGATAATAATAGCTCTTATCATAGAGTAACACATAAAGGACTTACCGTTAATGCAAATTCTAGAGGTGTATTTAATATTGATATGGAAAGAAAATCATTGCAAGATACAGCAACAAATCAAATATATTATTTTTATCCACATAAACAGTTAGGATGTTATACTTGCTATGTATTGCCAACCAATGTTGAAGATGTTTCAAATATATACCAATATTTAGATGACCATGCAGATTTAGCAAAAGTATATTATACAGCATTAGGAAGAGAACGATATAGTATGTATAAAGTATATAGAAATCCGGAAGAACATTTAAATGAGTTTAAACAATAAAATTAAATGGAATAGATACTGTATTTAAAAAAATAAAAAACAATGATATAAAAAATAGAAATTAATGAAATACATTAATTTCTATTTTTTTTGTATGGAATAAAAAAAATTTTCTATAGGAGTGAATAAAAATGAATAGATACCAGTCTTTAGATAAAAATCAATGTATATAAAAAAATAAAAAGTTAATAATAGTATTAATGAAAGTAGGGAAATTATGTATAAAAAATTTGGAAAAAAGATAATATTATTAATTATTTTATTAATTATATATATGTATGTATTAGCTATTCATTATATACCAGATGAAATTACAATATTTGAAGGAGAAAAATTATCATTAAAAACGATTTTCGGAATTACATTACATTCAGAAGATGAAATATTAACAGCTTCTGCCAATACAGGTGAAAAGACAATAAGTAAAGTAGGTAGTGAAAAACTATCCATCAATTTATTTGATAAATTGTTTATAAAAAATGTGGAAGTTTCTGTGCTTCCTAAAACAACAGTAGTTCCTATTGGAAATATAGCAGGAGTAAAATTATATACAAGTGGTGTGTTAGTGGTTGGAATGTCTGAAATAGAAGGAGAAGATAAAAAAACATATAAACCATATGAAAATACAGGAATAGAAGAGGGCGATACCATTACCAAAATAAATGAGGTGGCAATACATTCTACTGATGATTTAATAGAAAAAATAAATATGTCAAAAGGAAAACCACTTGAAATAGAATATTTACATGATGAAGAAACTAAAGAATGTAGTATTACACCTGTCAAAACAAATAGTGAAGAATATAAATTAGGATTATGGGTAAGAGATAGTGCTGCAGGTGTTGGAACAGTTACTTTTTATGAACCATCAACTAAAAACTTTGGAGCCTTAGGACATGGAATAACAGATATAGATACTGGAGACTTATTAAATATTTCATCGGGAGAATTTGTTACTGCAAAAATATTAAATATAAAAAAGGGTGAAGATGGAAATCCTGGAAAAATTCAAGGAACTGTAGAAGAACAAGAAACAATAGGAGAAATAGCTAAAAATACTGCATTTGGAATTTATGGAAAGATAAAAGACTTATCTAGTTTAAACATAGATATGAGCAAAGAAATGGAAGTAGCATTAAGAGATGAAATAAAATTAGGAAAAGCAACTATCTTATGTAGTCTGGATAACCAAAATATAGAAGAATATGAAATTGAAATTACAAAAATATATAGAGAAAATAATTATAACAATAAAAGTATGGAGATAAAGGTAACAGATGAAAAATTGATAGAAAAAACAGGGGGGATTATTCAAGGGATGAGCGGATCACCCATTATTCAAAATGGTAAATTTGTAGGTGCAGTTACACATGTTTTGGTAAATTCAGCAACAGAAGGATATGCTATATTTGGAGACTTAATGTTAAAGCAATCCAAAGAAGTCAAATAGGGACGTGCCAAATCGTTTCAAAATGAGACCAAAAGGGACAGACCTTAACCTTCTTTTTCTAAATTAGTAATCTGAAAAATATAGAATAGAAAAAATGCAACAATTTTGCGTATCTAAATTTGAATTTAGAAATTCTAAAAGAAAACAGTGAGGAATGTTCATGCACGAAAAAGTCTATATTTTAAAACTCTCACAAATTTCTCAGGTTCAATACAAAACATAAGAAATTTATACGAATTTTAAAATATAGACTTTTGAGGGGCTGAATGAAAGCGGCACACTGTTTTCTTTAAGAAGTTCTATGAAAATTCAGCTTATACAAAATTGTGTAATGACTTTCTATTCTATATTTTTTATTTTATTATTTTTTTTAAAAAACATGGTCTGTCCCTTTTGGTCTCATTTTGAAACGATTTGGCACGTCCCTAACATATCAACATAGGACCAATATTGGTAACTGTTCCGGCTCCTAATGTTAATACAATATCATCTTGATGAATATGTTCTTTTACATAGTTAACACATTCGTCAAAATCAGGGATATATAGAGCATTTTTTCCTAATAGCTGTAATTTATTTACTAAATCTTTAGAAGAAATATTATATGTGTTTGTTTCTCTGGCTGCATAAATATCTAAGACAATGACATTGTCAAAATTCATTAAAGCATTGGCAAAATCATTTAGTAAGTTTTTTGTTCTGCTATAAGTATGTGGTTGAAAAATAACCCAGGATTGATGATATTTTTTATTCATCAGTGATTTTGCAGTAGCAATAATTTCGGTAGGATGATGACCATAATCATCATAAACACTTACAATTCCATTAATTTTACCTTTAAATTCAAATCTTCTATGAGCACCTGTAAAATCTAATAATGCAGATTTTATAATATCTTTATGAATATTATATTTCATACAAATAGAAATACATGCAAGAGCATTTGAAACATTATGCTTACCAGGAATGGATAATTGAAAAGTATCTAAGAATGTACCATTATGATAAACATCAAATTTGGCAAAACCATCATCATTAAACTCTATATTTTTAGCATAAAAATCAACATTTGAATTTTCAATTCCATAAGTGATTATTTTAGCTTTAGTGTAAGTTTCTAATTCTAAACAATTTGTATCATCACCATTTAAAATTAAAACACCATCATCAGGTAATAATTTTACATATTTTATAAAAGCTTTTTTGATATTATCAAATGTTTTAAAATAATCTAAATGGTCATTATCAATATTTAATATGATTTCAGCTTTAGGACTAAATTTTAAAAAGCTTTCGACATATTCACAAGCTTCTATAATAAAATGTTCACTATTTCCAACTCTATAATTACCTTCTAATTGTTTTAAATAAGCGCCAACTTGGATGCTAGGATCAGTTAAAGCTTTTACAAAACAAAGAGAAATCATAGAAGTGGTTGTTGTTTTACCATGTGTTCCAGAAATACATATTGTATCTTTAAAACATCTAGTAATTTCGCCTAAAAAATCAGCTCTTTCAATTGTTGGAATGTTTAATTTTTTTGCTTCAAGCATTTCAGGATCTTCTGGTTTGATAGCAGCAGAATATACAACAACATCAGCATGTTTAACATCATCTAAATTATGTCCAACAGTGACTTTAATTCCTTTCTTTATTAAAGTTTGTACTGTTTCAGAATTAGCCCAATCAGAACCAGTAACAGTAAAACCCCAATTATGAAGAATCTCAGCGATTCCACTCATACTTACGCCACCAATTCCAATCATATGTATATTTTTATATTTTTTTAAATTATCTATATTCGGCATGAAAAGACACTCCCTTTTGTAAATATTCTAATTCGAATAAAATTCCAAAACGAATTATATAATTATATTGCTAAAAATTCAATACTTTTGGACAAATTTACAGCTGAAAAAAGCAATTTTCTTATAATGAATTTAGTTATAAATGTAGCATAATTTAGTATATTAAAAAAGCGAAAAAATGTTACAAAACAAAAAAATAAAAAAAATGTAAAAAAAAGAAGGAAAAAAATTTTTTATGAAGAATAATATAATTGTACATAAAATTTAAGTATGTACAAAATATTTTTTAAAACTTAAGGAAGGTAGGTGCACTACAAAATGCAAATCACAGATGTACGTTTAAGAAAAGTAAATTCAGAGAACAGAATGAAAGCTGTTGCTTCTGTAACATTCGATAACGAATTTGTAATTCATGATATCAAAGTTATCGAAAGTCAAAATGGATTATTTATAGCTATGCCAAGTAGAAAAACTCCAAACGGAGAATTCAAAGATATAGCTCATCCAATCAATGCTGAAACTAGAGAGAAAATTCAAAAAGCTATATTAGATGCTTATGAAGCTCCAGAAACAGAGGAATCAGCAGAATAATTATAAATTAAAAAAAGCACTTTAAAGTGCTTTTTTTGTTGAATAGGAAATTTGATTTCCTATTCAACAAAAAACAACGTTGCACAGAAAATTCTTAGAAGAAGCGAGATTTGTCCTGTAGTATAGGAAAAATAATTAAAAAAGCTTGCTATTGTTTTAATAAAAGCTTGAAAATCTGCAAAAAACAATGTAAAATATTATGGACTTGTTTATATAGAATAAGAAAAGAGGAATGTACATGTTTTTAATTGTGGGATTAGGAAATCCTGAAAGCGAATATAATAACACTAGACATAATATGGGATTTGATACAATCAATAAATTGGCAAAGGAATATAAGATAGAATTAAATAAAAATAAATTTAAAGGAATCTATGGAACAGGCATAATAGAAAATGAAAAAGTACTTCTTTTAAAACCACAAACATATATGAATTTGAGTGGTGAGAGTATTATAGAGGCAGTAAATTTCTATAAAATAGATTTGCAAGATTTAATTATTATATATGATGATATGGATGTAGAGCCAGGAAAAATAAAAATAAGAAAAAAAGGTGGACCAGGTTCTCATAATGGGATGAAGTCAGTTATACAAAATTTAAATTCAGAGGAATTTACAAGAATAAGAGTAGGGATTGGAACACCAGTACATAAAAATGATATGATTAATTATGTGATTGGAAAAATTTCTTCACAAGAAGAAAAAGATAAATTAAACCAAGGAACAGATAAAGCAAAAGAAGCAATTATAGAAATGATAAAAAATGGTGTAGATACAGCTATGAATAAATTTAATTAAAACAAGAAAGGTAGACAAAAATGTTAGAATTAATTATAAAAAGAATAGAAAAAGAAAGAAAAATTGCACTAGTGGAAAATGGAAAAATTATAGAATATTATGAAGAAAATGAAGAAGAACATAAAAATGAAGGAAATGTATATATAGGAGTAACAAAAGATATTGTAAAAGGAATGCAAGCAGCTTTTGTCGATATTGGTACAGAAAAAAATAGTTTAATACATTTAAAAGATGTTTTAGAAAAAAAAGATGAGAAAAGAGAAAAAATTGACCTAAATCAAGAGATAACAAAATTATTAAAACCAAATCAAAAATTATTAGTACAAATCAAAAAAGACAGTAATGAAAAAAAGGGAGCTAGAATATCTACACATATAAATTTACCAGGAAAATATATTGTACTTATGCCAAATACAGATATTATTACTATTTCACAAAAAATAGAAAAAAAAGAAGAACAAGATAGATTAATCAAATTAGTAAGAGAAAATATATCAAAAGGTAATGGTGCAGTTATTAGAACATCGGCAAAAGGAAAAGATAAAGAAATTATAGAAGATATAAAACATATGGAAAATAAATGGAATAAAATTTTAGAAGATAGTAAGGATACAAAACAAAAAGTACCAAGATTATTATATAAAAGTGAAGATATTGCCCAAAAAATGTTAATGGATTTAACAGATAAAGGACTAGATAGAGTTATTGTAAATGATAGTATAGACTATAATGAAATTGATAAAATAAAAAAAGAAAATAAAGAATATAAGGATTTAGTAATTCAAGTAAAAGGACAAGAATCTATATTTGATATATATGATTTAGAAGGGCAAATCAATAAAATAGCAAATAGAAAAATATGGTTAAAATGTGGTGGTTTTATCACAATTGATAAAACAGAAGCATTAACTGCAATTGACGTAAATACAGGAAAATATACAGGAAATAAAACAATGGAAGACACTGTATTTAAAGTCAATAAAGAAGCAACTATAGAAATAGCAAAACAATTAAGACTTAGAGATATTGGTGGAATCATTATAATAGACTATATTGATATGCAAAAGGAAGAAGACAAACAAGAAATAGAAGCATTATTAAAAGAAGAACTAAAGAAAGATAGAAGTAAAACACAAATAGAAGGATTTACAAAATTAGACCTAATGGAAATGACCAGAAAACATATATGTAGTCATAAAGATTGACCATTGGGGACGTGTCAAAATGGACAATTTTTGTCCAAAAGGGACAGACTATAAAGTGTAGAATAATTGATTAAGAAATAATAGAAAATGAAATAGAAAGAGGAAGAAATACAAAATGAATGTAGGATTTGTATCATTAGGATGTAGTAAAAATTTAATAGATACAGAAAGTTTAATAGGAAGTTTCAAAAATAATCGATTTCAGATAGTAAATGAAGAAGATAAAGCAGATATATTAGTAATTAATACTTGTGGATTTATAGAATCTGCAAAAGAAGAGGCAATTAATACAATATTAGAAATGGCAGAATATAAGAAGCAAAGATGTAAATATTTAATTGTAATGGGATGTCTAGTTCAAAGATATTATGAAGAATTAGTAAAAGCATTACCAGAGGTAGATTTATTTATAAAAATAGAAGATTATGATAAAATGTGGGATAAAATTGAAGATTTAATAAAAAGAGGAATTGTCGAAAAAGAAAAGAAAAAATCTAGTAAAAAAATAATACAAATACCACAAATGCCAATGCTAACACAAGAACAATTTTTAAATAGAGTTATAACAACAGGTGAAAACTATGCCTATATAAAAATTGGAGAAGGATGTAGTAATAAATGTACATATTGTGCAATTCCATATATCAGAGGTCCATTTGCTAGTAGAAAAATGGAAGATATTTTAGAAGAAGCAGATATGCTAGCTAAAAAAGGAATTAAGGAATTAATTGTAATTGCTCAAGACACGACAAAATATGGTGTGGATATATATGGAAAATCAAAACTAGCAGAATTATTAGAAAAATTAAGTAAGATAGAAGGAATTAAATGGATTCGCTTTTTATATGCTTATCCAGAAGGTATTACTAGAGAATTAATTGATGTAGTAGCAAAAAATGATAAAATTGCAAAGTATTTTGATATTCCTATTCAACATATTTCTAATAAAGTATTAAAAAGAATGAATAGAAGGACAAGTAAAGAACAAATAGAAAATTTATTAAAAACCATTCGAGAAGAAATACCAAATGTTGTTTTAAGAACAAGTTTGATTGTAGGTTTTCCAGGGGAAACGAAGGAAGATTTTGAAGAATTAAAAGAATTTGTTGAAAAAGCAAAATTTGATAAATTAGGTACATTTATGTATTCAAAAGAAGATGGAACACCAGCAGAAAAATTGCCTGACCAGATTCATGGAAATACAAAAAAAGCAAGATATAATCAAATTATGAAAGTACAACAAGAAATATCTAAAAATCTTCAAGAACAAAAAATTGGAAAGATATATGAAGTATTAATAGAAGATATGTCTTTTGATGGAAAATATTATATTGGAAGGACTATGCAAGATGTGCCTGAAATGGATGGGATTGTGTATGTAAAAAATACAGTAGATAAAAAGCCAGAAGAGATTATAAATCATTTTGTAAATTGCAAAGTAACAGATATTAGTGAGTATGATTTAATAGCTGAAATGGTATAGTCGCCTAGAGATTAGGTGACTTTTTATTGTTAAAGAAATAAGATTATGGAATACTTGATTGCAATTTATAATTTTACGAAAGGGTGAAAATATGGTATAATATAAGATGATAAAGAGTGCAGAAAGGAGTTTTAAAAATGAAAAAAATTTTCTTAACAGATTACTACTTCTTCGAGGGAAAATACTCGAAGGTGCCTTATAGTAAGGTGCGGAAACTAAAAAAAGGAGCGGCATTTTCCTTGAAAAAAAGAACGATTACACTGAAGTTTTCTTCTGATTTGAAGAAGAGAATGAAAAAGGAAATGGCAGATTTTATCAAGGATTCGCTTTGCAACAGGAAAAAGAGCATAAAGGAAGCGATACGAGACGCATCTATGCTTTGTGATGTACGAATTGCTTACAGGGTGAAGTGTGGGAAAGAGGTGATACTCTTTATAAGAACTCCGTAGGGGCTGGCGTTGCCACCCCCTTATTTTTTATTCGAAATAGAAAATTACTTGAAAAATTGCATATAATCTAGTATAATATGGGTATTAAAAAGAGAAAGAAAAGGTGGAAAATAATGAAAAAAAGAATATTAACAGGTGATAGACCAACAGGAAAATTACATATAGGTCATTATTTTGGTTCATTAAAAAAGAGAATAGAAATGCAAAATAGTGGGGATTATGATATGTATATCTTAATTGCAGACGTGCAAGCATTAACAGATAATTTTAATAATCCAGAAAAAGTAAGAAAAAATGTGAGAGAATTAGCAATGGATTATTTATCATGTGGGATAGATCCAGAAAAAACAACAATATACATTCAATCTATGATACCAGAAACAGCAGAATTAACCATATATTATTCAAATTTAGTAACCATTGCAAGGCTTGAAAGAAATCCAACCGTAAAAACAGAAATTGCACAAAAAAGAGAACTATTTGGAGAAAGTGTAACTTATGGATTTTTAGGATATCCAGTAAGCCAAGCAGCAGATATTACAACTTTTGATGGAGAGTTAGTTCCAGCAGGAGAAGACCAAGAGCCTTTAATTGAACAATGTAGAGAAATTGTAAGAAAATTCAATAGTATTTATGGAGAAGTTCTAGTAGAACCTAAAATTGTATTATCAGAAGGAAAAAGAATTAAAGGATTAGACGGAAATGAAAAAATGGGAAAATCTCTTGGAAATGCAATCTATTTATCAGATTCAGAAGAGGAAATTACAAAAAAAGTTATGAGTGCTGTAACAGATCCAAATAGAATAAAAAAAGAGGATTTAGGAAATCCTGATATATGTATGGTAGCATATTACCATAAATTATTTTCAAACCAAGAAGAAGTTGATACAGTATGCAATGAATGTAAAGCAGGAAAAAGAGGTTGTGTTGCTTGTAAAAAACAATTAGCAAAAAATATTATAGAATACTTAAGACCAATTAGAGAAAAAAGAAAATATTATGAAGAGCATCCAGAATTAGTAGATAAGATTTTAAAAGAGGGAACAGAGAAAGCAAGAAAAACAGCACAAGCAACAATGAAAAAAGTGAAAAAAGCAATGAAATTAGACTATTTTGAATAAGAATAGTTGCCAAAGGGGACGGGGCATTTTGGCAACTTATAATATAAGTGTAATAAAAGATAATTTTTAAATATAAATCAAAGTTGCCAAAATGCCCCGTCCCCTTTGGCAACATGGAGGTAAAGCATGTTTACAGATTATACAAAAATAATCATAAAATCAGGAGATGGCGGAAATGGAGCAGTATCATTTAGACGTGAAAAATATGTAGCAGCAGGTGGACCTGATGGTGGAGATGGTGGAAAAGGTGGAGACATCTATTTTCAAGTTGATAAAGATAAAAATACATTAATTGATTTTAGATATAATAAAAAATTTAAAGCAGGAAATGGTGAAAATGGAAGTGGAAGCCACTGTAATGGAAAATATGGAAAAGACTTATATATTAAAGTTCCAATCGGTACAGTTGTAAAAGATGTAGAAACAGGAAAAGTGGTTGCAGACCTATCAACACCTGGACAAACAGAATTGGTTTTAAAAGGTGGAAGAGGTGGAAGGGGAAATTCCCACTTTGCAACATCGACCAGACAAGCTCCTAGATTTTCAGAAGATGGAGATAAAGGAGAGGAAAAAGAAATTATATTAGAATTAAAATTACTTGCTGATGTGGGATTATTAGGATTCCCAAATGTAGGAAAATCTACATTTTTATCAATTGTTACTGACGCTAAACCCAAAATTGCCAATTACCATTTCACAACTTTAGAGCCAAACTTAGGTGTTGTGAAAACAAAAAATGGTGATGGATTTGTTATAGCAGACATTCCTGGAATTATTGAAGGAGCAAGTGAAGGTGTTGGCTTAGGAATTCAATTTTTAAGACATGTAGAAAGAACAAGGCTATTGCTACACTTTTTAGATGTATCAGGTGAGGAAGGAAGAAATCCAGTAGATGATTTTTATACAATCAATAAAGAATTAAAAAATTATAGTGAAAAATTAAGTACAAGAAAACAAATTATTGTAGCAAATAAAATTGATGTACAAAATGAAGAATTAATAAAAGAAGTAGAAGATTTAGCAAGAAAAGAAGGATTAGAACTATATAAAATATCAGCAGCAACCAAACAAGGTGTACAAGAATTAATTGACCATGTGACAGAAGTGTTAAAAACATTACCAAAAGAAGAATTGGTTGAAATAGAAGACAAAAAGGTATATACATTAGAAGAAAAGGACAATGATTGGTCAATTAAAATAGAAGATGGCGTATTTATTGTATCAGGAAGAGCTGTTCAAAGATTAATGGGAAGAGTGAATATTGAAGATAATGAATCTATGTATTATTTACAAAAATGTCTAAAAAATATGGGAATAGAAGATAAACTAAAAGAAATGGGCGTTTGTGAAGGTGACACAGTTATTTTAGATGACTGGGAATTAGAATGGTATGAATAAAAATTAAAAAAATAGTTGACGAAAGGGCGAAAAAATGGTATAACTATAAAGTAATTTTATGGCCCCTTGGTCAAGCGGTTAAGACGCCACCCTCTCAAGGTGGAATCATGGGTTCGATTCCCGTAGGGGTCACCAAATATTAAAAGGGAGTAGCTTTCAATTACTAATCAACAGTCGCGATAGTTATATCTGGTTAGTAAACTTTTTTAGGAAGTAAGCAAGACTTTTAAAAGGAATAAAATCTTTTTAAGAGTCTTTTTTTGTGTTTAAAAGGTTTTATTTCTGTTATAGAAGTTAATAACGAAGGAAAAGAGGCGACTAAAAATGTAAAGAAAAATTTATAATGTAATTAATTTTTTTATAAAAATAAAACAAAATATTGATATGTTTTCACAATTTGGATAAAATAAAAGTGAAAATATACCAAAAAAATCAAAGGAGGAAAAAGGATTGGAAAATAAGAATTGGTTTAACAAAGGAATTAAAGATGTCGAAAAAGAGTTAGAAACAAATCAAGAAACAGGTTTATCGCAAGAAGAAGTTTCAAAAAGAAGAGAAAAATATGGCTTGAATCAACTAAAAGAAAAGAAAAAGAAATCACTACTTATGAGATTTATAGATCAATTTAAAGATTTTTCTATTATTATTTTAATTATTGCTGCTATTGTATCAGGATTTGTAGGTGTTGCAGAAGGAGAAGGTATTACAGATACGATTATCATTTTAATTGTTGTTATTTTAAATGCAGTAATTGGTGTAACACAAGAATCAAAAGCAGAAAAATCATTAGAAGCATTGCAAAAATTGACAGACCATGCATCTAAAGTTGTAAGAGATGGAAATGTAACCGTTGTTCCAGCAAAAGAATTAGTACCAGGTGACATTGTTGTATTAGATACAGGAGATTACATACCAGCAGATTTAAGAATAATAGAAGCAGTTAATTTAAAAACACAAGAATCTTCATTAACGGGAGAATCTGTACCAGTAGATAAAACAACAGAAAAAATTGAAGGAGAAGATGTAGGAATTGGTGATAGAACCAATATGCTATTCTCATCTAGTCTAGTAACTTATGGTAGAGGAAAAGGAATTGTTGTAGAAACAGGAATGACAACAGAGGTTGGAAAAATTGCAGAAATGATAAATGAAACAGAAGAACAAATTACGCCTTTACAACAAAAATTAAATAAATTAGGAAAAACTTTAGGAATTACAGCCATCATTATTTGTGTGGTTATCTTTATAATAGGATTATTCCAACAAAAAGAACCAATTCATATGTTCATGACAGCTGTATCATTAGCAGTTGCTGCAATTCCAGAAGGATTGGTAGCCGTATCAACAATTGTTTTAGCAATTGGTGTACAAAAAATGGTAAAAAGAAATGCTATTGTAAAAAAATTACCAGCAGTTGAAACATTAGGAAGTGCAACCGTTATTTGTTCAGATAAAACAGGAACTTTAACACAAAACAAAATGACAGTAGAAAAAGTATTCTTAAATGGAGAAATAAAAGACTTAAGTGAAATCGATAGCAAAAATGTATCAGAAGATATGACCACATTGGTATATGCAAATATGTTATGTAATGATACCAAAATTGCAAAAGATGGAACATTAACAGGAGACCCAACAGAAACTGCATTAGTAGATATGGCATTTAAATTAAATTTTGACCCAAGTATCTATGACAGAATGATACGTATCTCAGAAGTACCATTTGATTCTGATAGAAAATTAATGACAACGGTCAATAAAGTAAACGAAAAATACATCGCATATACTAAGGGCGGTGTAGATGAATTATTAAGAATTTGTAAAGGATATTTATACAATAATGAAATAAAAAATGACCTAGACAATTATGCAGTTACCATAAGACAAAAAAATGAAGAAATGGCAAAAGAGGCTTTAAGAGTTTTAGCATGTGGATACAAAGAATTTGACCATGAACCAACTGACAAAGAATTAGAAAATATAGAAAGTGAATTAATCTTTGTGGGAATGGTTGGAATGATAGACCCACCAAGAGAAGAAGCAAAAAAAGCTGTAGAAAAATGTAAAACAGCAGGAATCAAAACAGTAATGATTACAGGAGACCACAAAATTACAGCAACAGCTATTGCTAAGAAGTTAGGAATTCTAGAAAATGAAGATGAAGCAATTACTGGTTTAGACCTAGAAAAGATGTCTGATGAAGAACTACAAAAAAATGTAAGACATTATTCTGTATATGCGAGAGTTTCTCCAGAACATAAAGTAAGAATTGTAAAAGCATGGCAAAAAAACGGAGAAATTGTAGCCATGACAGGAGATGGTGTAAATGATAGTCCAGCATTAAAAACAGCAGATATTGGTTGTGCAATGGGAATTGTTGGAACAGATGTTGCAAAAGAAGCAGCAGACGTTATCTTAACAGATGATAACTTTGCAACGATTGTATCAGCAGTAGAAGAAGGAAGAAGAATTTATGATAATATCTTAAAAGTTATTCAATTCTTATTATCAAGTAATATAGGAGAAGTTGTTGTATTATTCTTAGCAACATTATTAACCCCATTATTTGCTGAGTGGTTTGGCATAACAGATATTGCACACTTAGAAATTTTATTACCAATTCACATTTTATGGATAAACTTAGTAACAGACTCATTACCAGCATTAGCATTAGCATTTGACCCAGCAAATGCAGATATTATGAATAGAAAACCAAATAAACCAGGAAAAGGCGTTTTTACAAAGGGAATGACATGGCGAATTGTATATCAAGGTGTTATGATAGGCTTATTAACACTTGGAGCATTTATGATAGGACTTGCAACAACGACAGAACCAATTGATGGATTAACATTAGATGAATCAAAAATAGAAGTAGGTCAAACAATGGCGTTTGTTACACTAGCCTTTTCAGAATTAGTCCATGTATTTAATGTAAGAAATAACAAAAAATCAATCTTTAAAACAAAAGTATTTAATAATAGTAAATTAATATGGGCAGTACTTGGATCAGCGCTATTAATGGGAGTTATCTTAGCAGTGCCAGCTTTAAGAGCAATCTTTAGTATACCAGTATTACCAACACAAAATATCTTAGAATTAATTGGTTTAGTTATAGCACCATTAATTATTGTAGAATTGTTTAAATTGTTTAAGATTAATAGTTTTAAAGATGAATAAGAAAAAAGGGAATTTGGGGACGGACTCATTTTTCCCTTTTTTAAATTTATCCAAGATAAAAAATATAGAATATAAAGTTATTTCACAATTTTGTATAAGCTAAATTTTCATAGAAATTCTAAAAGAAAAAAGTGTGCTTCTCTCATTATTGCTATAAAGTATAAGCAAAATGAGCAGTCCTCACTTTTTTCTTTAATAATAACTAAATTCAAATTTAGATATGCAAAATCGTTTCATTTTTTATATTTTATATTTTTTTATTTTTTACTTTAAAAAAGGGAAAAATGAGTCCGTCCCCAAATTCCCTTTTTACACAATCCTTAATAAAAAATTAATAAATCCTCTATTTATTATTAATAAAAATGTGGTATAGTATATATGCTAGAGGAGGAAAAAATTATGTATAATATATTAGTTGTAGATGATGATAAAGAAATTGTAAATGCTATTGAAATCTATTTATCACAAGAAGGATATCATATTATAAAAGCCTATGATGGAGAAGAGGCTTTAGAAAAGTTAAAAGAAAATGAAATTCATCTAATTATTTTAGATATCATGATGCCAAATAAAGATGGAATTGAAACATTGCAGGAAATTAGAAAAGATAAAACGATTCCAGTTATTATGCTTTCTGCAAAATCAGAAGACTATGATAAAATTTCAGGATTAAATACTGGAGCAGATGATTATGTCACAAAACCATTTAATCCATTAGAATTAATAGCAAGGGTAAAATCAAATATTAGAAGATATGTTGACTTTAACCAAGTAAATATAAAGCCAGAAGCGAAAACGGGAAATCTATTGACAACAGGTGCTTTGGAAATGAATGACGAGACAAAGAAAGTTACAGTAGATAGAAAAGAAATAAAGTTAACTGCAACAGAGTATAACATATTAAAATTTTTATTAGAAAATAAGGGAAAAGTATATTCTATAGAACAAATTTATGAAAATGTATGGAATGAAGAAAGCTATGGTGCAGAAAATATTATAGCGGTTCATATTAGACATATCAGAGAAAAAATAGAAATTAATCCTAAAGACCCAAAATACTTAAAAGTGATTTGGGGAATTGGATATAAAGTAGAAGATATAAAGTGATAAACGAATGAATAAGTTAAAAATGAAAAGGGAAAAGTTAGGCAAGAACAAACAAATAAGAATGATAATAAATAAAGAAGGTGAAGCCATGCAAAATATAAGAGATTCAATATTGTTAAAATTTTTATGTTATATATTAATCCCTATAATGATTTTCGTTTTAGCAATTAGTATTATAGATATATCCATTACTTCACAATATGGAGAAATGGATGGACCAGAAGAATATATTGAAACAGAAGAATTTGGAAGAGAATATTTAGCAACATTGATTTCTAATGTTCAAGATATTAATAGGGATAAAAGGCGAATGAAAGCAAGTGCAGAGGAAGTAGATACTTCAATGGATTTAAATGCGACAGAGACAAGTACAGAAGATATTGAAAGAGAAAATCCATATGATAATTATAGTGAAATAGAAGATGAAAGCTATGCATATCCAGTATATTATGAATCAATACAATATAATAACACTAGATTAAGTCCATATATCAATTATATCATTATTGATAAAGAAACTGGAAATATGTTTACCAATATTAGGTCAAACAATTACCTTGAAGAAATCAATAAATTAAGAGCAGAAAAGACCAATTGGAGCTATCAAGATGGAAATATTGCAACAAATATTACTAGCATTAATCAGGAAAGTGCAAAATATATAACATCATCTTATTATTCTGTAGATAATTTTGAAGGATATGAGATATATTCAAACATTGACCCAACGATGTTAAATTATTCAAATTCCTTATATGTTCAACAAAGTGTATATAATCTATTTAAAGGACATGAAAACTTACCAAGCTATTTAATACCATTGTCAGCAATTTCAATTATTGCAATGATTGTGTATTTAATTTGGGCAACAGGACATGAAAAAGGAAAAGAAGGTATTCAATTAAATAGTTTAGATAAAATTTCTTATGAAATCATATCAATTGTGATTATGTTTATCATTGGAATGATGATAAGTTTTGCTGTAGCAAGTATAGAATCACAAATTCCTCAAAGGATTCTCGTATCTGTATTTTTGTTATGTTATTTAATTGGATATGCAAGTTTAGCAGTATGGGTTGCTACAACCATTAGACGATTAAAAGCAAAACAATTTATCCGTTCATTCTTAACCTATAAAGTTTGTAGATGGATAAAAGTAACCATTCAAAAAATATTTAGAAAAGTAACAGATAAAGAAAATACAAATCGAAAAATCACAATAATCTATTGGGGATTTGTTGTCATTAGTATTATACTAGCATGCACTATGTGGAGTGGAATCGGCTTAATAATTTTAATAGTCTTTTGGATATGGGTATATTACAAATTATTACAATATAATAAAAAGATACAAAAAATAAATGAGGCATTGAGAAATATATATGAAGGAAATCCAAATGTAAAACTAAATGAAGAAGAATTAGAAGGAACATTAAAAATTATGGCAAAATACATTAATGATATAGCAGGAGGATTTACCAATGCCATTGAACAAAGTTTAAAATCAGAAAGACTAAAAACAGAATTAATCACAAATGTGTCACATGATATCAAAACACCGTTAACTTCAATTATAAACTATGTAGATTTATTGAAAAAAGAAGATATTCAAAATGCACAAGTAGAACAATATATTGCTGTGTTAGATAAAAAGTCACAAAGACTAAAAAAACTAATAGAAGACTTAGTAGAAGCGTCAAAAGTATCTTCTGGAAATGTAAAGCTAAATATGGAAGTGATTAACTTAAAAGAATTATTAAATCAAACAGTTGGAGAGTTTGAAGATAAGTTGGAAAAGAAAAACTTAAAAATAGAAATGGATTTACCAAATGAAAATGTATTGATTAAAGCTGATAATCGATACTTATATAGAGTAATAGAAAATGTATTTAGTAATATTACAAAATATGCATTAGAAGGTTCTAGAGTGTATATCAAGCTAGAAAAACAAAAAGAAGAGGTATATCTAGAATTTAAAAATATATCAAAAGATAAATTAAATATTAGTGCAGAGGAATTAATGCAACGATTTGTAAGAGGTGATAAATCTAGATACACAGAAGGAAGTGGATTAGGTCTTTCCATAGCAGAAAGTTTAACAGAATTACAAGGAGGAAAATTCAAGATTGATATAGATGGAGACCTATTCAAAGTAGAAATTAAATGGAAAAGTGAGTGATAGAGATGTGCCAATCGTTCAAAAAGAGAACGAAGGGGACAGATTTTCTAAGAAAATAATGGAACGTTTTGAGATACTTTTAACGTTCTATTATTTTGTATATATTGTTTATATATAATTTCAAATAATTTACCAGATTTTCATAAAAAACGTTTGACATTTTTATCTATTTAATAGATAATGTATATGTGAAATAAATTAAACATTAAGATAAGTTTGAAGAAAATTACTAAGGAGGAAATATAGATGTATGTTTTTAATAGGATAACGGTAAATCCACAATTACCAAAGAGAATAGAAAAATTAGGAGAAATATCTAATAACTTATGGTGGTCTTGGAATACAGAATTTTTGAGATTGTTCCAAAAGATAGATATGGACCTATGGGAGCAATGTTCTAAAAACCCTGTGAAATTTTTAAAACAAGTATCACAAGAAAGATTAGAAAAAGCAGCAAAAGATTTAAGTTTCTTAAAGGAATATGACAAAGTTGCTGAAAATTTTGAAGATTATATGAATAGCAAAAATACGTGGTTTGCTAGTAAATATCCAAGTAATAAAAAAGATTTAATTGCATATTTCTCAGCTGAATATGGATTAGATCAAACAATACCAATTTATTCAGGAGGACTTGGAATTTTATCAGGAGACCATCTGAAATCTGCAAGTGATTTAGGTATTCCACTTGTAGGTGTAGGATTATTATACAAAAATGGATATTTTAATCAAAAAATTAATGGATATGGACAACAAGAAACAGAATATAATAATATTGATTTATATGATTTACCAATCAATCCAGTAAAAGATGACAAAGGTGATGATTTAACCATTTATGTTAAATTCCCTAAAAGAAGATTGTATCTAAAAGTATGGCAAGTTAACGTAGGAAGAGTCAAATTATATCTATTAGACTCTGATATTCCTAAAAACAATGAAGAAGATAGAGATGTGACTTTAAGATTATATGGCGGAGACCAAGAAATGAGAATTAGACAAGAAATTGTCTTAGGTATGGCAGGCGTTAGTCTTCTTACAAAGTATTTAGGATTAAAGCCAACAATTTATCATATGAATGAGGGACATTCTGCATTTTTAAATTTAGAAATTATCAAAAATATAATCAAAGAAAAACAAGTTTCATTTGAAGTAGCAAAAGATATAGCAAGTTCAAAAACTGTATTTACAACACATACACCAGTACCTGCTGGAAATGATATATTCCCAATCGAATTAGTGGAAAAATATTTCAAAGATTTCTGGCCAAGATTAGGAATTTCAAGAGAAGAATTCTTAAAATTAGGAATGAAGCCAGGACCAGACTTAGATAAAGGCTTTAATATGGGAATATTAGCATTAAAAATTGCAGGAAAGAAAAATGGAGTTAGTAAACTTCATGGAGCAGTTTCTAGAGAATTGTTTAGTGAAGTTTGGCCTAATATTGCAGCAAATGAATCACCAATAGGATATGTTACAAATGGAATCCATACTTGTTCATGGCTTGCACCTAGATTAAAAGAATTATACAACAAATATTTG
Source organism: uncultured Clostridia bacterium (assembly GCA_944386675.1). Classification (GTDB taxonomy): domain Bacteria; phylum Bacillota; class Clostridia; order TANB77; family CAG-508; genus CAG-269. Next base: position 38,326 of record CALXBY010000006.1, read on the forward strand.
ATTCCTTATTGGCAAGACAATATGCACCATGATTATGTATGGGAGAAAATTAAAAATATTCCAGATGATAAATTATGGAGTGCTCACGTAGAAAGAAAAAGAAAATTAATTAATTTAGTAAAAGAGAACACAACAGAAAGATTAAGAAGATCTGGATATAGTTATGAAGAGATTAATGAAATTGTGTCAAAATTAAATCCAGATGCATTAACAATTGGTTTTGCTAGAAGATTTGCAACATACAAAAGAGCAACATTAATATTTAAAGATATCGAAAGAATGACTCAAATTATGAATAATGCTGGAAGACCAGTACAATTAATCTTTGCAGGAAAAGCACATCCAGCAGATAAAGAGGGACAAGATTTAATAAAATATATTCATGAAGTATCTATGATGCCACAATTTAAAGGAAAAATATTCTTATTGGAAAACTACAATATTGCTATGTCAAGATATCTAGTAAGTGGTGTAGATGTATGGTTAAACAATCCAAGAAGACCAATGGAAGCATCAGGAACGAGTGGACAAAAAGCATCTGTAAATGGTGTTATCAACTTTAGTGTACTAGATGGTTGGTGGGCTGAAGGATATACACAAAATAATGGATGGACAATTGGAACAAATGCAGAATATGATTCATATGAAGCACAAGATATGGCAGATAGCCAAAGTATGTATCATACATTAGAAGAAAAAATTATTCCAACATATTATGACAGAGATAAAAATGGAATATCAAAAAGATGGCTAGAAATCATGAAAAATTCAATTATAACTACAGGAGGAAAATATAGTACAGCCAGAATGTTAGTAGATTATACAAATCAATTGTATATTCCATTATGTAATCTTACAAAGAAATATTATGAAAATATTGATAATGTAGCAGCATATAATGCATGGAAAAAAGATTTATATGAAAATTGGAAAGATATTAAAATTACACAAGAAAATACTAATCTTGATAATATAACATTAGATGCTGGAAATAATATTGAAGTAGGATGTGAAGTACAACTTCCAAATATTGATGTAGAAAATGTAACTGTAGAAGCTTATTATGGAAAAATACTAGATAATGGTGTAGTAGAAAATGTAAGTATTATTCCAATGCAATTACAAGAAGCAGATGAAGAGCATAGAAAATATTATTTTACAACAAAGATAGAGTTAACAACCGGAGGAAACTATGGTTATACATTTAGAGTTATGCCAAAACATGAAATGTTATTAGAACCAGCAAACTTGAATTTAGTAAAATGGATAACCAAATAGGGACGTGCCAAATCGTTTCAAAATGAAACCAAAAGGGACAGACCTATCCCAAAAATCTTTTTTAAGATTATGATATCATAAAACATCATATTAAATAATTTGTGAAATGACGAATGTGAATGAAATCATAATAGAAAAAATTAAGGTATCTAATAGGAGAATCTCAAAACTTAATTTTGAGAGGTGCCTATTAGATACCTTTAATTTTTCTTTATGATGTAATGTTAGCCGAGGAATGCTATAAATTATTTAATATAATGTTTTATTTAGCTTCATAGTAATAATTTTTTCAAAGGACTGTCCCTTTTGGTTTCATTTTGAAACGATTTGGCACGTCCCTATTGAACTAATTTATGTGTATAATCAAGATTGTTCCAAGAATCGTATTCATAGCCAATCGTATAGACATTAGTTGCCCAAATATCTTTTTCTAACATATATTTAGAGTTCTTATTAGTGCTAGTATCCATATATTTTTTTACAGAAGTGATAATTTCTAATTTCGGATTAATTTTTGATATTTCTGAAATTAAATATTTTCCTTTATTAGTAAAACCTAAGACTCTAATATAAGGCATAACTTTTTTTGATAATGCCATATCTTTTTTTGTAATTCCTAATAAGGCATATAGTAAAATTCTCTGAAGTCTGGTATTTGTATATCTTTTGGACTTGATAATATTTAAAAATTCTACGACGCTATTGCAAGAATTTGCTGCATTTTTAATAGCGTTTTCTAATCCTTCACTAACATCAGGAAGTTCTGCAATTTCTGAAATAGACATTTTTCGTAAATTATAGATAATCTGTTTCTCAAAGACAGATAAATCAGGAACGATATGTCCTACTTTTATATTTTCCAAAAGAAGAGAAAAAGTACTTTCTGGAACAACTTTTCTTAAAATATCCCAACCATTATTTTTGACAATATTTCGTATAGCTGTAGCACTTGCAATATTTCCTGTAGTTGTGGTATCATGATATCCCGCATCATAACGTTCAATTGTAACAGGAATAATAGTACTTTTATATTTTTTCAAAGCCTTTAAATATTCGATGCCTAAAATATTGTTAGGAGAAGATAACACATTTGAAAATCTTCTAATATCATTTAAATACATAAGTAAAGCATTTTCACGAGCCTTTGGAAAGGACAAGCCTTTATTTAATTCATGTGCTAAGATATTTTTATAAGCTTTAGGCTCTTTATATAAAATATCTGCTATCATATTTAAGGTAGAAATATTTCCTGATTCAGAACCAAAAGAAATATAATCTACAACTTTTAAAGAATCTAAAAGTTTGATAGCACCTTCTGCAAAGTTTTCTGCACTAGAGATAGAATATAGTAATGGAAGTTCAATAACTAAGTCAATACCATTTCTCAAGGCTATTTCTGCTTTTGTCCATTTATCTACTAAGGATGTGGAACCTCTTTGGGTAAAGTTTCCGCTAATAATAGCTATAGAATAAGAACAACCTGTATCTTGCATAGATTTTTGTAGGTGATATAAATGACCATTATGAAAAGGGTTATATTCTGCTACAATACCAAGAACTTTACTCATTTTCCAACTTCCTTTCTTAGAAATATTGTATAATTTATAAAATACTGATATAATGTTATCATAAAAAATGTTAAAACACAATTAAAAAGAAAAGTTTTAAAATAAAAAAGAGATTTGTAATAAAATTGTAAATAAGAATATGGAGGTTTTTGTGGAAAAGGTCATAATATATACAGATGGTGCATGTTCAGGAAATCCAGGACCTGGTGGCTGGGGGTCTATTTTAATGTATAAGGAAAATTCAAAGGAAATATCAGGAGGAGAGAAAAATACTACAAATAATGTAATGGAATTAACAGCGGTTATTGAAGGGCTTAAATTATTGAAATTTCCTTGTGAAGTAGAAATATATAGTGACAGTGCTTATGTCGTAAATGCATTTAATCAAGGATGGATATACAATTGGATAAAAAATAATTGGAGAACATCAGGAAAAGAACCAGTAAAAAACAAAGAAATTTGGCAAGAATTGTATGCATTAACTAAAATACATAAGGTGAAATTTATAAAAGTAAAAGGACATAGTGATAATGAATTTAATAACAGATGTGACGAAATGGCAAGAAATGCAATAAAAAATCTAGAATAAAAGAAGGAGATGCAAAATGATAGTAGAACAATTTATATTTACAGTTGTTTCACTTGCAATTTTTGTATACATGTTTTTTAAAATGATAAAAAATAATGATACAAGTTATATTGTAATTTTAATATTAGAAGCAATTGGAATAGCTCTAAACTTTTTAGAATTTGCACTTTTTATAGAGCTAAATTTGTTTTTAAATCTATTAAAATATGTACTTTCAATTATAATACCAGGAATCGTTATTATATTGGAAAGACGAGGAATGACATTAATAGAAATGATAAATGTAACAAAGGCAAAATTTTATTTAGCAGTTGGAAACGACAAAAAAGCAAAAGAAGCATTATTAAACTTAGTTTCAAAAGTGCCTAATAGTTATAAAGGACATAAAATGCTTGCAGGATTATATGAAAAAGAAGGTGGAATGAGAAAATCAATTGATGAATATGTACAAGCAATTGATATTAACAAAAAAGATTATGAATCTTATTACAAAGTAGCAGAATTATTAAATAACTTAGATAAAAAAGACGAAGCAGCAGAAATGTTATTTAATTTATTAGGTAAAAAGCCAGATATGTATAAAGCAACAGAATTATTAGGGGATATATTGATTTCCAAAGAAATGTATAAAGAAGCTGTAAATATTTATCAAGAAGCCTTAAAATATAATCCAGTAAGTTATGAAATACACTATAATTTGGGAATTGCATATACCATGTTAAATGATTTTCAAAATGCAAAAATTTGTTATGAGAAAGCAGCAGAAATTAATTCTTTACTATATAATGCAAAATATTCTTTAGCAGAAATCGCTTTAATTTATAAAGATTTAGAAGAAGCAGAAAAAAGATTTTTGCAAGCAATTGAAGAAGAAGAATTATCAGCAGATGGATATTACGAATTAGCCAAAATATATCTAATAAAAGGAGATAAAGAAACAGCTATAAAATATGCAAATACAGCTATTGATATTGCTTCTAAAAAAATAGTAGAAAAGGTAAAAAAAGATCCATTATTTATACCAATTATGGCAAGAATCTCCATCCCATTTAACTTAGACAATCAAGAGGAAGAAAAAGAAAATAAATTAGAAGAAAAAGAAATAAAAGCCAAAGAACACCTAGAAGAAATGGTAGATATTACTAGACATTTAAGCTATAATGATATTAATTTGTTAAAGAAAAACACAAAAGAGAAAAACGGTAGAGCAATTAATTTAGAAAATATAGAAAGAGAACAAGATGAACGACAAAAATGAATTTCATCAAAATAAATTTAAATAGTTAAATATATTCAAATATACTCATAAAATCTTAAGGAAAAACTATAATGATATATAGGGGGGATTTTATGAGTATGAATTTTTGTATCATAGGAGGAGATTTAAGAAACTTTTTTTTAGCTCAACTATTATCTAAAGAAAAACAAGAAGTAAAACTATATGGATTTGATAAGTTGGAAAATTTCAAAGAATGTGAAAAATATGATAAAATGATGGATAGTTCTGATATTATTATTTTACCAATACCATTTTCTAAGGATAGTAAATATGTAAATATGCCATTTTCAAATACATATATTCCAATAAAGGAAATAGTTTACCATCTAGAAAATAAAATAATATTTGTTGGAAATATACATCAAGAATTAAAAGAAGAATTACATAGAAAAAATAGTCAAGTAATTGATTTTATGCAAAAAGAAGAATTTGCTGTGTTAAATGCTATTCCAACAGCAGAAGCTACAATTGAAATAATATTAAAAAATACAAAAAAAATATTGCAAAATAGTAATTGCTTAATTATGGGATTTGGAAGAATTGGTAAAGTTTTAGCACATAAACTAAAAGGACTATCTGCAAAAATAACATGTATGACAACGAGTGAAGAAGAGACGGCTTGGGCAATAGTATATGGATACGAAACTTTAACAATAAAAAATATGCAAAATAATTGTACAAAATTAAAACAGTATGATATAATCATAAACACAATTCCTAAAGGAATATTTAAAGAAGAATTAAAAGAGATAAGAAAAGAAACATTACTAATCGATTTATCTTCAAAGCCTTATGGAATTGATAGAAAAATAGTAGAACAAGAAAAAATTAATTTTATAGAAGCACTAGGATTACCACGGAAAATCAGCACCAGTAACATCAGCTAAATATATGAAAGACATAATAAAACAATATATATAAATAAAAAACTAAAATAAAGAGAACAATAAATTACAAAAGAGGGAACATATCTTAACATAATGAAAAATGTCCAAAGGTAAAGTGTGTCCTCTGACTATAGAAAAAGGAGAGAAAGATATGGTTTTAGATATTATAAAATCTATTATATTTGGAATTGTAGAAGGAATTACAGAATGGTTACCAATTAGTAGTACAGGACATTTAATATTAGTTGAGCAATTTTTGAAATTTGAAAATGTTTCACCCCAATTTTGGTCAATGTTTCAAGTCGTTATTCAGTTAGGAGCTATTTTAGCAGTTGTCTTATTGTATTTTAAGAAAATTTGGCCAATTACAAAAAACAAAGAAAAAGCAATTAAACAGACAGGAATTTTATCTTACTTTGATAAAAACATTATGAGTCTATGGGGAAAAATTTTAGTAGGATGTGTACCAGCAGCAATTATTGGATTATTATTTGATGAAACATTTGAAGCATTATTTTATAATCCAACCTGTATTGCAATTGCATTAATAGTATTTGGTATTGCTTTTATTGTTATTGAAAATTGGAACAAGAACCGAAAGGGTGCAAAAGATAAAAATTCAGAAATTACATATAAGGATGCATTAATTATAGGGGTATTTCAATTATTAGCGGCTATTTTTCCAGGAACATCGCGTTCAGGAGCAACAATTATAGGAGGATTGTTAATTGGTTTATCAAGACCAAACGCAGCAGAATTTACATTTTATTTGGCAATTCCAACTATGTTAGGAGCTAGCTTATTAAAATTAGTAAAATTTGGTTTAGAATTTACAAGTGCTGAAATTATTATTCTATTGGTGGGAATGATAATATCATTTATAGTATCTATGTTTGTCATTAAATTCTTAATGAACTATATTAAGAAACATGATTTTAAAGTATTTGGATATTACAGAATAATACTTGGAATAATCGTATTAGCTTATTTCTTTTTAGTATAATAGTTAAAAAATAAAGATAGCAATATAACTTTTTAGTATATTGCTATTTTTTATTGTATAGGAAAAATCGACTTTTATCTTGACCATATATAAGATTTTTCCGTATACAACAAGGTTAAGCTTCTTATATTTGTGTGATAATTGCGAAGCAATTTTACACATGTGGCGAAGTCGATTTTCTTATATGGTTATTAAGTATTTTTACTATCTCTTCTATCATTATTAGAAGATGTTGCACATAATTTTTCATATTCTTTGCATTTAATTTTGTAATCCATTTGCATACATAAATAGCGATAATAACTAAAAGCTTGTTCATATTGCATAATTGGATTAAACATAGGGTCTTTATATAATTCATTCATATCAAAGTTTGGATTTCCCATATTAAAATCCATAAACGGTTGTTGATAATAGTTAAAATCTTTTTCCATAGAAAAACCTCCATTCGAATAATTAAAAATGTTTTTATACAGATTGTACAAATTTAATTCTAATAAAATATATTACTATAAATAAAATATATTACAAAAATGCAGATTATCATAAGTCAAAATTAAAAAAAGGAAATATATTTATAAAAATAAATGTATATAATACAGCTATGATTCCATGTAATAATTTTCCATATATATATGGTTTAATAGAGAGATCACTTTTAGAGGTAATACTAAGTACCTGTAATAGGACAGATATTCCACCAAATCCAAGTAAAAATGCAGTAATCAATAAATTAATGGAAAGCTTTTTACAAGCAATATTAGAAATTGTACTAATTCCATTGGTAATTTCAAAAAAGCCTGTGAACAGTGGTTCAATAAAAGAAGGCGAAACATGAATAAACTGAAACAATGGTGTTACTATTATTTCAATAATATGTGTGATACCACTTGACTTTAAGATAGAAATAATAGAGGAAAAGATAACGACAAATCCACCAATTACTAAAATAGATTTTATACTACTTATGATACTTTCTGATAAAATTTCACCTAAATTAGATAAAGATGCTTGTGTTTTTTTATTTCCATAGGATTTAGAACTTGAGGAATAATTAACAGAAGATTTGTTTTTTTTCCAAAAGCGAAAAATAATACCAACAGACAAAGAAGCAAGCAAGTGAGTTATGAATAATAAAAAACCTATCATAGTATTTCGGTAAAGTAAAATACCAACAGAACCAATAATAAATAAAGGACCAGAGTTATTGGTAAAACTTAAAAGTCTTTCACATTCTTCTTTGGTACAAATATTTTCTTTTCTAAAATTAGTGGCAATTTTTGCACCAATTGGATATCCACTAATAATACCCATGATAAAAGCAAAAGCACCTTCACCTCTAATATTAAATAAAGGTTTCATAAATCGATTTAATAGATTACCAATATAATAAACAATATTTGTGTGCATTAAAAGTTCTGTAGCAACAAAAAATGGGAATAGGGATGGAACAACTGAAGTAGCCCAAAGATTAATTCCTGATTTGACTGCAACTAAATTTGAATTTGAAAAAATTAAAATGGAAATTGTAAATAGTAAGAATAGTATGGATATAAGATTTCGTTTTAATTTAAATACTATAAAATTACACTTAAACAACATAAAATCCTCCCTGAATTTAATTAAGAATGTTTAGTAAAATAATGATAATCAAGTCTAAAATTAAATTGTATAAAAAATAGTGAAATTAGAAAAATTCGTTGACTTTTTTTATAAAAGATAATATAATTAGTTCACTATTTTTATTCAATTAAAATTTTTTGTTCATATATTTTGAATCTAAAAAAACCCAATTTAAAATAATTTTATTCAAGGAGGTGAGGAATATGCAGGAAACTTTAGAGCTAATATTACAAGAGATAAGAGAAGTAAAAACAAAAGTAGATACATTAGAAAAGAAAGTAGACGCTCTAGAAATTAAAGTAGATAATTTAGAAGAAAAATTCGATCAAAAGTTATCAGCATTAGAAGAAAAATTCGATCAAAAGTTATCAGCATTAGAAGAAAAATTCAATCAAAGGTTATCAGCATTAGAAGAAAAATTTGAACAAAAGTTATCAGCATTAGAAGAAAAATTTGAACAAAAGTTATCAGCATTAGAAGAAAAATTCAATCAAAAGCTATCAGCATTAGAAGAAAATTTCAATCAAAAGTTATCAATACTAGAAGAAAATTTTGACAAAAAATTATTATTACAAGAAGAAAGATATGACAAAAAATTAGTATCATTAGAAGAAAGATTAACAAAAATCATAGATGAAAAAATTGAGAAAGCAATTAGTAAACAAAGTAAGGAAATAGCAGCTGAATTTCATAATCTGTTTAGATATTTAGATAAAAGATTTAAACAAATCGAAGAAAAACTAGATGAAGAAATTTTAAATAATAGACTAGCTCATGAATCTTATGAAACAAGACTATGTAAAATTGAAGCAGGACAGAATTACTTAGAAAAAAGAATTGTTGGCTAACAAAGAGCAAAATACAAATTAAGTGAATAAAAAAGTAAAAAATGCACATACCTATAATAGAATAAAGAAGGGAAGTGCATTTTTTTATGGATAATAAAAAGTCAATAGAATCTGCTAAAAAAAATAATGAGGATTTCGAGAAAAGAATTAATAGTAAATTAGAAGAAAATTATGAAGTAGGAGAAGATAGTACGAAATACGGAGAATTTATTTCATCATATTTTGCATGGATATCTTTACCAAATCAAAAAGAAAGGGCAGAAGAACTAGATGCTATGACTAAAAACGAAAACAACAAAAATAAAAGAAAAAATTAGAAATAGAGAGAAATATATATAAATTTTCTGAAAAATAATTGTATTTGACACAAAAAATCAAAAAAATCAAATAAAAATAAAGTTGAAAAAATAAAGAAAGAGCGTATAATAATAATGTAGGTCAAAGAAAGTCAAAGTCAAAAGGAGATGAAACCAATGCGAATGTCAGATGTAATAGAAGAATTTATAAAAGATTTATTTGATGAAGACAATCAATTAGTAGAAATACAAAGAAATGAATTAGCAGAACATTTTAATTGTGTACCATCACAAATCAATTATGTTATATCAACAAGATTTAAACCATCTCAAGGTTATTATGTAGAGAGTAAAAGAGGTGGTGGGGGACATATTACAATAAAAAAAGTAAATAATACAAAGTCAGATTATTTTATGCACATTATAAAAAATATTGGGGAAGAAATGACTTCTAATGATGTGGACATATTAATCAATGACTTTCTAACTTATAATTTAATAACAAAAGAAGAAGCAAAGCTCTTGAAAGTAGCAACAAGTGATAATGTATTACTTTTAGCAAAAGATGTAAAAGACAAATTAAGAGCTAAGATATTTAAGAATATGTTATTAAATATAGAATAAAGGAGGAATTATTATGTTATGTGATAATTGTAAAAAAAGAGAGGCAAATGTAAGATATTCAGAAAATATAAATGGAGTAAGAAGAGAATTGAATCTATGTGAGAAGTGTAGTAAAAAATTAGGAATTGGTGAAATTGGATTAGATATGCCAATTAATTTTTCAAGTTTTTTTGGAGATTTCATAGAAGATTTTTCAAATGCAGAATTTATGCCAATGTTTAATGAATTGAAGACGCTAAAATGTGATCATTGTGGATATACATTTGAAGATATAGCTCATACAGGAAGAGTAGGCTGTGCAAATTGTTATGATGTATTTCAAGATAGATTAGATCCTATTATTAGAAGAATTCAAAGTAGTAATCGTCATGTAGGAAGATTAGGAAAAAGCATTGATAAAAAAATAGAAGAAAAACAAGCAAGAAAAGAAAATAATATGCAAAGTAAAAAAGAAAAAACTCCAGAAGAAAAATTAGAAGGGCTAAAAGAAGATTTGAAACAAGCCATAAAAGAAGAACGATATGAAGAAGCAGCAAAATTGAGAGATGAAATAAAGAATTTAGAAGAAAACAATAAATAGAAAAGAGGGATAACATGAATTGGTATTTACAAAGTGGAAAAGAATCAGATATTGCAATCAATACAAGAATACGATTCTCAAGAAATATACAAGGATATAACTTTCATCTAAGTCCAAAAGAACTACAAGAATTAGAAAATAAAATTAAAGATAATGTATATCTAATAGGATATGGATTAAGCTTTTTAAAGTTAGAAGATATGGATGATATTACAAAATTAAGTTTAGTAGAAAAGGGATTAATCAATCATAATTTTGCTTTTGAATCAGGTAATATAGGGGCTATTTTAGTCAATGATGAAGAAAATATTTGTATTATGATAGGCGAAGATGATCATCTAAAAATACAAGTATTTAGTAGTGGATTAGAGTTAGAAAATACCTTAAATTTAGCAATTGAAATTGATAAAAAGATAGAAGAAATATTTGGCTATTGTGTTAGCAAACAATATGGATATTTAACAGCTTGTCCGAACAATATTGGAACAGGCTTAAAAGCTTCAGTAAAACTACATTTACCAGCTTTAGCCAAAACAAGAAATACAGAAAAAGTACTAGAAGCAATTAATAACTTTGGTATTAATATTAAGGGTGTATATGATGAAGAAGGTCATATCGTAGGGGATATGTATGAGATATCTAATAAAAAGACATTAGGCATCACAGAAAATGAAATTATCCAAAATATTAGAATTGTTGTAGAAAAAGTGATTAAACAAGAAAGAGCAGCTAGAAGATTTTTAGCAAACGAAGGTATTGAAGTTGAAGATTTGATTTATAGAAATTATGGAATTTTAACAAATTGTAAAAAAATTACTATGGAAGAAGCACAAAATTTATTATCCACTGTAAAATTAGGTGTGGATTTAGGAATTTTAAAAGAATTATCTGATTTACAAATACAAAAATTATACTTATACATTCAGCCGGGCAATTTACAAAAATATTTTGGAGAGCAATACGAAAGATTAGATAGAGAAATCAAAAGAGCAGAAATGATAAAACAAGTGATTAGTCAATAAGAAAAATATTTTTCTGCAATAAAAAATAGCCTCACAAGGAGGCTTTTAGGAATTTCCAAAATTGGTTGTGGACAAAATTTTTATAATTTTTTTTAGTATATCACAGATAGCCATAGTGGCTAGACCGATTGCAAACAATATACACCCGATGTCTTTCTCGGGATTTACTAAAAAATTAATAGCTGCTAAAATAAAAATTATTGTACAATATTTCATGGAAAAATCCTCCTATGGGTAAAACACAATCCAAGAAAGAACTTGGATATTAACAGTTACAATGCTAAATAACATAACTAAATTATATCATATATTGAAACAAAAATAAAGAAAAAATAGAAAATGTCTCAAACAGAAACGTCCCTAATAGGACAAATGAATAATAGAAAGGTAAGGTGATAAATATGACATATGATTTTACAAGTAGAGCAAAGAAAGCAATAGAAATTGCAAATGATGTAGCAATAGAATTAGGACATAGATATATTGGAACAGAACATTTGCTATATGGTTTGGCAAAAGAAGGTAGTGGTGTGGCATCTAAAGTATTAGAAAATCAAGAAATTACACCAGAAAATATTATAGATGTAACCATTGAATTGGTTGGAAAGGATGAACCGATTGATGAAACATTAGGGTTTACGCCAAGAACGAAAAGAGTTATTGAGAATGCATTTATAGAAGCAAGAAAATTAGGATATAACTATATAGGAACAGAACATCTTTTAATTGGATTATTAAGAGAAGGAGACAGTGTAGCAGCAAGAATTTTAATTGAATTAAATGTGAATATTCCAAAACTATATGGAGAAATCATAAGAGTTATTAATGAAGGTGAAGATTTAGCAGGAGAAAGTGACTCTAAAAATGGAAGAAGAAAATCTGGAAGCTATAACCAAACACCAACATTAAATCAATTTGGTGAAGATTTAACAGAAAAAGCAAAAGAAGGAAAATTGGACCCAATTATCGGAAGAAAAGAAGAAATTGAAAGAGTTATCCAAATTTTATCAAGAAGAACCAAAAATAATCCTTGTTTAATTGGTGAACCAGGTGTTGGTAAAACGGCTGTTGCAGAAGGATTAGCACAAAAAATTGTGACAGGAGATGTTCCAGAAATTTTAAAGAATAAAAGAGTAGTAACAGTTGATATTTCTAGCATGGTAGCTGGAGCAAAATATAGAGGAGATTTTGAAGAAAGAATCAAAAAAGCATTAAACGAAGTTAAAAAAGCAGGAGATGTTATCCTATTTATTGATGAAGTTCATACAATTGTAGGAGCAGGTTCAGCAGAAGGTGCGATTGATGCAGCAAATATATTAAAACCATTACTAGCAAGAGGAGAAATTCAATTAGTAGGTGCCACAACTTTAAATGAATATAGAAAATTCATTGAAAAGGATTCTGCTTTAGAGAGAAGATTTAGCCCGGTAACGGTTAATGAGCCATCAGAAAAAGATACAATTACCATTTTGAAAGGTATCAAGGACAAATATGAGGCACATCATAATGTCAAAATAACAGATGAAGCAATTGATGCAGCAGTTAAATTATCTGTTAGATATATTAATGATAGATATTTACCAGATAAAGCAATTGACTTGATTGATGAGGCAGCATCAAGGGCAAGACTAAAAACATATATAGAACCAGATTCTTTAAAAGAATTGGAAGAGGAACTTGCAAATGTGACAAAAGATAAAGAAGAAGCAGTTAAGATACAAAAATTTGAAAAAGCAGCATCCTTAAGAGATAAAGAAAGAGAATTAAAAGCGAGATATGAAAAAGAACAAAATAAATGGAAAAATAAAAACAATAAATCTGTAACAGACATTACAGAGGAAAATATTGCAGAAGTCATTGCTAGTTGGACTGGAATACCTGCTAAAAAGATTACAGAAGATGAAAATGAAAGACTAAAACATTTAGAAGAAAATTTACATGAAAGAGTAATCGGACAAAATGAAGCAGTAGAAGCAGTTGCAAAAGCAATTAGAAGAGGAAGAGTTGGATTAAAAGATCCAAAAAGACCAATTGGTTCATTTCTATTTTTAGGACCAACAGGTGTGGGTAAGACAGAACTATCAAAAGCATTAGCAGAATGTTTATTTGGTGATGAAAATGCCATGATAAGAATTGATATGTCTGAATATATGGAACCACATTCTGTGTCTAAATTAATTGGTTCACCTCCAGGATATGTGGGATTTGATGAAGGTGGTCAATTAACGGAAAAAATAAGGAGAAAACCATATTCTGTTATCTTGTTTGATGAAATTGAAAAAGCACATCCAGATGTAATGAATATGTTACTTCAAATTCTAGAAGATGGTAGATTAACAGATAGCCAAGGAAGAACGGTTAACTTTAAAAATACAGTTATCATCATGACTTCTAATATTGGGGCAAGACTTATTACAGACAAAAAATCTTTAGGTTTTTCAGCAGATGTATCAAGTTTAGATGAAGATAAAAAAGAAGAAAAATCTAAAAAAGAATATGAAGAAACTAAAAAAGAAGTTATGGAAGCTTTGAAAAAAGAATTAAGACCAGAATTTATTAATCGTATTGATGAAATTATTGTATTCCATAAATTAACAGATAAAGAAATTGATAAAATTATTGATATTATGCTAAAAGAAGTGGTTGGCAGATTAAAAGACCAAAAAATAGAAATAGAATTACAGCCATCTGTAAAAAAACTAATTGCAAGTAAAGGAATTGATAAGAATTTTGGCGCAAGACCTTTAAGAAGAACAATTCAAAGCATATTAGAAGATAGTTTAGCAGAAGAAATATTAGATGGAAAATTGAAAAAGAATAAAATAAATAAAATTGGTGTTAAAGACGAAAAAGTAATAGTTGAGAAATAAGGTGAACTTTAGGGACAGTCTTTAAAGTTCAGTACAAATGAAAAGGCATTCCTAGAGAAAAAGAAAGCCTTGGGTTACAAGGCTTTCTTTTTGATAGACAACAGACAAACTACATGGTCGGTATTGTTTTCAAATTCATGAGATTGTCCTTGCGGACAGTGAAATACTTCGCCTGTTGATTCGTTGATATACCATTCACAATCGGTTTCATGTTTGTGCAGCCGAATTTTTGAATGGGGTAACACGATTAATCTTCCGAAGGTGTAAGTACCGTCGGAAAATAAGGTCTTGGAGATAACCTCTCCTTTTTCAACTACGCTCTCTGGAAGGTCTGTCCAATCATTCATAATAATTTAATTCTCCTTTCAGTTGGGTGAAAAATTTTTTTCGGTACCAAAAAAAGTATATCATAAATTTACATAAATAGCAAGATTGTGGATTTAGGCATATATTGAAAAATCAAGGAATACAATAAATGTGTGAACTTTATGTGAAAAATCAAAAAATACTATTGACATTTCATAAAAATGGGTATACATTATTAGCAGTCACAAAGATAGAGTGCTAAAAATAAAGGAGGTAATTTAAATGATTAAACCATTAGGAAGTAGAGTATTAATAAAAATGAAAGAAGGCGAAGAAACAACAAAAAGTGGAATTATATTATCACAGGCTGCTCAAGAAAAACCACAAGTAGCAGAAGTTATAGAAGTAGGACCTGGCGAAATAATAGATGGAAAACCAGAAACAATGATTGTAAAAAAAGGCGATAATGTTATTGTTAGTAAATATTCTGGAACAGAAGTAAAATATGAAGGAACAGATTATATTATTGTAAAACAAGATGATATATTAGCAGTTGTAGAGTAGGATTGTTGCTAAAAAGAAAAATAGTAAATTAATATAATTAGGAAAAGTTGCCAAAATGGCCCGTCCCCTTTGGCAACTAGAAGAAAGGAAGGATTTAAAATGGCAAAAGTAATTAAATTTGGAGAAGATGCAAGAAAATCTTTATTAGAAGGTGTTAATAAATTAGCAGATACTGTAAAAGTTACATTAGGACCAAAAGGAAGAAATGTTGTATTAGATAAAAGCTTTGGAGCACCACTTATTACAAATGATGGTGTTACAATCGCAAAGGAAATTGAATTAGAAGATAAATTTGAAAATATGGGTGCAAGATTAGTAAAAGAAGTTTCAACAAAGACAAATGATGTTGCAGGTGATGGAACAACAACAGCTACAGTTTTAGCACAAAGCATGATTAAAGAAGGTGTAAAAAATGTAGCAGCAGGTGCAGATCCAATGGCAATTAAAAGAGGTATGGATAAAGCTGTGAATACTGCAGTAGAAGGATTAAAAGAAATCAGTTCAGATGTCAATGGAAAAGATGATATTGCAAGAGTTGCAAGTATTTCTGCAAACAATGAAGAAATCGGAAACTTAATTGCAGAAGCAATGGAAAAAGTTTCAAAAGATGGTGTTATTACAATTGAAGAATCAAAAACATCAAATACAGAATTAAATGTTGTTGAAGGAATGCAATTTGATAAAGGATATTTATCACCATATATGGCAACAGATACAGAGAAAATGGAAGCTGTTTTAGATAATCCATATATATTATTAACAGATAAAAAAATAAGCAATATTCAAGAAATCTTACCATTACTAGAAAGTTTAATGCAAGAATCAGGAAAATTATTAATCGTTTGTGATGATATGGAAGGAGAAGCATTATCAACATTAATCTTAAATAAATTAAGAGGTGTATTAAATGTTGTAGCTGTTAAAGCTCCTGGATTTGGAGATAAGAGAAAAGCAATGTTACAAGATATTGCAACATTAACAGGTGCAGAAGTCATTACATCAGATTTAGGATTAGAATTAAAAGATACAACAATTGCTGAGTTAGGTAGAGCAAAACAAGTAAAAGTACAAAAAGAAAATACAATTATAGTAGATGGTGCAGGAGACAAACAACAAATTGCTGATAGAGTTGCTCAAATCAAAGCACAAATCAATGAAACAAAGAGTGATTACGATAAAGAACAATTACAAGAAAGATTAGCAAAAATTGCTGGTGGTGTAGCTGTAATTGGTGTTGGAGCTGCAACAGAAGTAGAAATGAAAGATAAAAAATTAAGAATTGAAGATGCTTTATCTGCAACTAAAGCAGCAGTAGAAGAAGGAATTGTTGCAGGTGGTGGAACAGCATTAGTAAATGTTATACCAACTGTTGAAAAATTAGTAAATTCACTAGAAGGTGGAGAACAATTAGGAGCAAAAATTGTATTAAAAGCATTAGAAGAACCAGTAAGACAAATTGCTATAAATGCAGGATTAGAACCAGCTGTAATTGTTAATAAAGTAAAAGGTGAAAAAGTAGGTGTTGGATTTGATGCAGCAAAAGAAGAATATGTAGATATGAAAAAAGCAGGAATTGTAGACCCTACAAAAGTTACAAGAAGTGCACTTCAAAATGCAGCATCAATTGCTTCAATGGTACTTACAACAGAAAGTTTAGTAACAGATGCACCTGAAAAGAAAGATTGTAACTGTGGCGGACATGATGGAATGAATGCAGGAATGGATGGAATGTATTAATAAATATAAATGATTTGAATATAACAAATAAAAATAGAACGTTTGTAATAAACGTTCTATTTTTTTATGAATAAACAATTAAAAGTATAGTTGGTATTAAAATCGCAATAAGGATTAATACAATACCTACTATGGTAAAGATTGTTCCAAAAGTTTTAGGAAGCGTTTCTTCAGCAACATAATATTCATTATAATTTTCTGGATTAAAATAAATTTCTACATCTTGTCCAATAGCAAATTTTGATTCTGAAAAACCATATAAAGATTCTTTAACATATTTTAAATTTTCTATTGTATACTCAAATACAGGATGCCAACTATAAGTATAGGTATTACTCAAACCTCTATTTTCATGTTTAAGAATATCAACAACTTTTGCGTGAGTTTTAGATGTGCAGTTTTTTTCTTTTGTTTTTTGTTTTTTTAAAATGGCAATTCCGATAATAAAGAAAATAATTCCAATTAATCCCGAAATCCCGGAAAACATAGCAATAAAAATTTTCATATTTACAATACTCCTATCAAATTTATTATATATTTTGTATATCATTATATTTAAAAAAAGTCAATTTATTTTAAAAGTTATATGGAGATAACCTTTAAAAGATAAAAATGTAAAGTATACACTACGTTTTGACAAGTAAACTTGACAAAATGTAAGAAAAATGTTATTATAAAATTAGATAGTTAATTTGATAAATAAGGGGGAATTTATATGAATAAAGAAGAGATTTTAGCAAAAGCACAAAAAGGTTCTGATGAAATGGAACAAGCAGTTTTAACAAAATCTTTAGGAATTAGTACAATTGTTATACCTATTTTATGTCTTGTATGCATACTAATAAGAATCTATTTTGCAGAATATATGATTAGTGACTTGATTGTAATTACTCTTGCACAGTTAAGTATTTCAGAATTTTATCAATATTTTAAAATGAAGAAAATACATATGTTAATATTAGGAACTTGCACAACAATATTAGCAATTATATTTGCTTTTAGCTTCATTAATGAGGTGAGATTATGAAAGAAAATTTAATTTTAAAAAATAAATTAAAATTAGCAAGAGTAGAAAAAGAGTTATCTCAAGATGAATTAGCAAAATTAGTAGGTGTATCAAGACAGACAATTAGCTCAATTGAAACTGGACAATTTTGTCCGACTGCAAAATTAGCATTATTGTTATGTATTGCTTTAGATAAAAAATTTGAAGATATATTTTATTTCGAATAAAAGGGGATGGTCTTATGAAAAAATTTTTAAATATACGAAATATATTAATTATATTGATTATTATAATAGCAGTTGTTTTTATTTGTTTAGGAAGATCTGATAATCCTAAAGATTCAAAGGCATATCAATTATTTAATCGTTTTTATGAATATGGTCCAGAATATGGTCATAATGAGAATAATACGACTATGAAATTGGAAAATACAGGAGATAAAGAAATTACATGGATTTATGCAACAGATTATGATAATGAAAGAGAAATTGTATCTTCTATAACCCTTGGTCAAACTTCAAAAGAAACAAAACAACATGTACAATTAGTAAATATAACATCAAAAGAGGGAAGAGAGTCATACATTATGCTTGATGCAGACAAAATGTGTTATAAATTTGATACAGCAAAGGAAGATGCTAGTGAAATTTATGCTAGTTGGGCACGAAATGTTATAGATTTAATTACTAATAATTCATATTATACAAGAGGATATGAATGGGTAGATGGAAATTTTATGTATTATGAATATTTTAAAGATACAGACATAAAATTTTATTTTGATTCTGATGGAGAATTAAGGTATTTAAGTGCTAGAATATTAGATAGCAGTGTAAGTTCTAATCCTGATGAGGAATCATATATATATAAAGTTACAATCTCTCATGATAGCATAGATAATTCTTTAATCCAAATACCAGAAGACTATGAGATAATAGATGCAGAACAAAATGGAATAGATTAATATATATAGGTAAATATATAATAAAAAAGAAACTAAGTTATCTTAGTTTCTTTTTTTGGTGGCTTCAAGTGGAATCGAACCACTGACACGAGGATTTTCAGTCCTCTGCTCTACCAACTGAGCTATGAAGCCATGATTTTGAATAATTTACAAAAAAATGGCGACCCGGAACGGGCTCGAACCGTCGACCTCTAGCGTGACAGGCTAGCGTTCTAACCAACTGAACTACCGGGCCGTAAAAACATGGTGGTCGCTACAGGGCTCGAACCTGTGACCCCCTGCTTGTAAGGCAGATGCTCTCCCAGCTGAGCTAAGCGACCATGTCCTTTCGACGAAATCTAGTATACAAAATTTTTGATAAGTTGTCAATACATTTTTATAAAAAATTTGAAAAAAATTAAAATAATTTTTTAAAATAACTAAAAAACACCAGAATATCAACAGTTTAAAAGAATAGAAAATAAAAAAAGAAATAGTAACACAAATTCATAAAAAACATATTATATATCATACAGAAGAAAGAAAAAAAGAAACATAGTTCTTTTAACGGAAGGAGGTCTAGACTATGCCAGAGAACAGAGGATGTGGAGGATTCGGATTTGGTGATGACTGCTGCTGGATTATAATCCTTATATTATTAATATGCTGTTGTTGCGGAGGTAACAGAGGAGGATGTTGCTAATCCTTTAATAGTTACTAAATAAAAAAGAGAAGTGTTTTTCACTTCTCTTTTCAATATATGTCCCAAATAGAAACGTCCCCAACTTGACACAATTGGGACATTATTTTTTAGATTCATCATATTTCATATTTTCACCATATCGTTTTACTTTTTGAGTAGTTGTTTTTTCAAATTCTTTATCCCTAATAATAAATCCCTTAATATGTTTGTAATTTGGTAATTTACTATTAACATTAGAAACAACATCAGAAATAACTTTTTTTATTTCTTCTTTTGTAGGAACACTACTTTTTAAATATTCAGAAATGGCTTCTAAATTTGGATATATTTGTGCTTTTACATATGTTTCATCATCATTTTCTTCTTGAATACCTTGTACTAAAGCTTCAGAAATTAAAGGATTATCATTTAAGTAATATTCTACTTCTTCAGGATAAATATTTTTCCCATTTTTAGTTACAATGACACTTTTACATCTACCAGTAATATATAAATATCCATTTTCATCAATTTTTCCTAAATCGCCTGTATGGAACCAGCCATCTTTCATAACATGGGCGGTTGCTTCTGGGTTATTGTAATAACCTAACATGACATTAGGTCCTTTAACGATAATTTCACCAATACCTTCATTGTTTGGAGAATCAATTTTATATTCTACATTAGGAATAGGAAGACCTGCTGCATCATCTTTTTGGAAAAAGTCTGTATTCCCAGCAATCAAAGGAGAACATTCTGTTAGTCCATATCCTTGTAAAGTATTTAAATTTAAATTTCTAAAATCAGATAGAATCATTGGATTTGCAGCTGCAGCTCCAACAATAAATACTCTTAACCTTCCGCCAAGCGTGTTTTTAACTTTAGTTTTTACAATTTTCTTTAAAAAGAAGGGAAGTGTGTCAAAAGGATTTTCATCTTGATTTTCTTTTCTATATTTTTTAGGCAATGTTTTATTCATATTTCTGACGATGGTTTTATGCATCTTTTCTAATAATAAAGGAACACATAGAATGACCGAAGGATGAAATTCTGCCATATTTTTGGAAATATAGCGTAATCCTTCACAATGGGCAATACTAGCACCACTATATATTGGTAATAAAAAGCCTAAAGTACATTCATATGTATGGTGTAGAGGCAATACTGAAAAGAATAAATCGCTTCTTTTTACCTTTACAATTCCATAAGTAGAAAGAATGTTAGAGCAGATATTTCTTTGTGATAAGCAAACACCTTTAGCATTTCCAGTAGTACCAGAAGTGAATAATAAAATACGTAGTTCATCAGGATCTATTTGGATATTATCAAAATCATGAAAACCATTTAAATAACTATCTTTTCCCATAACCTTAAGATTATCAAAATATAGGATATCATTTGTTTTTGAATCGATTTTGTCAAAAGAAACCAATAGAGTGTCTTTATTATTTAACTTAGATAAATTATCTTTTATAGAAGTTAGATTTTTTAAATCTCCTAAAATACAAACGGCTTCTGAAACATTCATAAAGTTAATGATATCATCTGAGTGTAATTCTTTATCAATAGGAACAACGATACCAACAATAGAAGCAGCCATATAAGATACGCACCATTTATAACTGTTTTTTCCAATGACAGCAATTCTTTTATTTAAAAATCCACGTTTTATTAGGTCAGTTCCTAAATGGACAACGTCATTTTTGAATTCTTCATAAGTAATAGAAATAATATTTCCATTTTCATCTTTTAATTTAAAAGCAGTTCTAGATTTAAAGTTTTCGCTGGAATTATACAACATATCTTTAAAATTTGTAACCTCTGTAGTTTTATGATATTTTAATTTTAATTGTTCAGCAATTGATAGATTGTTTTTCATTATGTTCCTCCTTGTATATATTTTTTTAATGTTTATTTCTATAAATTGTTTTATAATATTTTTATGATATATGATAAAACATTAATTATATCGATAAAAAATATAGTTGGTATCTTGTTTTACTGTTAAAGAACCATCAAATATAGTTTTGTTTTCATAAGAAAGTGGAATATTAACAGATACAGTGGTTTTAAAATTTTGGTCTAAATTATTTGTTATATAAACATCAAATGAAACTGTACAAGCAATATCTTCTAAATTGACGTTGCATTTTTGTAATAAAGAGCCATCATAAGTAATAGGGGATGAAACGTCTGTTATTGTGTAATCAGATTTTATATTAGAATTTACATAGCTAAAGGTTAAGGGATTAGCTAAGTTATTATATAAGGTAGGGGTACTTAAATTAGCTTCATCACTTGAAGAAATATTAAATTCAAAAGAATCTGATATAATATTATCTTCATTTATATTACTTTTAGCAAAATCATTGATACTTTTAAAATATAACTTTGGCTCACCTAATTTAGGAGATGTTGCAAATTGTATATTTTCAATAGAAACTTTCTTTAAGGTATTTTCTAATGTGTTTTCATCAGAAGTATTCTTAATAAACAGAGCAATATCTGTATATTGATATAAATTTTGTATCGTAAAATTATTAGCCGTATTTGTTTTGTAACCAGCATCAGCACTACTAAATAGAGTAATAGAATCAACTGTAAAAATAGTAGACTGATTTTTATTTGCAAAACTTAACATATCATTTTCGAAATTTTTCTTTAATATATATTTTTGAATAACCAAAAATGCAAGAAAAATTACAACAAAAAATAAAAGGATAGTTATAATGGTTAAAATAAATTTTCCCTTTTTCATTTTTTCTTTTTTCATAAAATTCCTCCTTAGTAAACCTAATATATCATAGTATAAAAATGTAAGAAAATCAATACTAAAACAGGATAGAAATTTTCCAAAATTTTAAATTGACAAAAAAAGACACAAAGGTTAAAATTATGATAGGTGATAATATGAAATCAAAAGAAAAAAGAGAAAAAAAAGTAAAATTAACAATTAAAAATATAATCTATTTTTTAATCTTTATGGTATTTATATTATATGCTTTTCTTTTTTATAATCTATATTTTTCAAAAGAAGTATATGCAACAGAAGAAAATAGTGATAATCGTGCAGAAGAAGTGAAAATTAGTAAAGCAGAGGAAATAAATTTAGATGAGATTATTACACAAAATACAAATGATGGTCAAAAAGAAGAATATGAAGTAAAAGAGGAAGTTTTAGAATATATTACAAAATATAGAACCAATAATGATATACCAAAAGGAATGGTACAAGTTGTACAAGAGGGAAGACAAGGCGTGCAAGAAGTAACCATCAAAAAAACATATAAAGACGAAGAATTAATAAATGAAGAACAAGTTAGTCAAAAAGTAACAAAAGCATCTATTAATAAAATTGTAGAAATCGGTGGAGGAGCAAGAAAAAGTAATTATACAGTAAAAGTTGGAGATACAGTATATGTTACTTCTGATAGACTGTCTGTTATGGCAGAACCAGATGAGAATGCACAAAGAGTAGCAACACTGGCAAAAAATGATGTGCTTACTGTAAAAGAAATAAAAGATACATGGTATAGAATAGAAAGTGGAAGTACAAGAGGATATGTAAAAGCAGAATGTACAACATATTTAAATCCAAATAAGCAAAATGAAGAAGAAACAAAAGCACAGCAAGACACTGCGGGAGAAAATAGTAAATCAGCTAGTGAATTAAGAAGTACACTAAGTTTTAATATGGCACTAAATAAACCAAGTGGGCTATCATTAGAACAATTTAAAAAAGTGTTAACAGATTCTAAAGATAAAAACAATGTATTTGCAAATAATGCAGAATATTTTTATTACATAGAAAAACAATATAATATTAACGGCGTATTTGTAGCTGCAGTTGCTATACATGAAAGTGCATGGGGGACATCTAAAATTTCTTTAGAAAAAAAGAATTTATTTGGATATGGTGCATATGATTCTAATCCATATAATAGTGCTTATACTTTTTCGGATTATTCAGAAAGCATAGATTTATTAGCAAGAGTATTTGTTAAATATTATTTAAATCCAAAAGGAACAAGTATATATGATGGAGAAACAGCAACAGGGTCTTATTATAATGGAGCTACTTTGACTGGAGTGAATACAAAATATGCTACAGATAAAAACTGGGCAAATAGTGTATATAAACATATGCAATATTTGTACAATAAATTGTAAAAAATTCTTGCTATTTTTCAAAAGTTATTGTATGATATATAAGTATAAGAAAAATAGGGATTATTTTGCCAAAATAAAGGAGAAAGGGGCATTGAATATAATGAAAAAAACACTAATTATTATTACATTATTTGCAATCATTTTTGGAATGTTTATTTGTACAAATAAGGTTTATGCAGCAGAACAAGCAATTGATGAACAAACTGAAAGCAAATTAGTGGAAATAAAGGAAGAAGCAACAAACTCTCTTGAGGATTACCAGGAAAAATATGGGTCTGATATATATGGTTTAGTAGCATATATATTAAACATTATTCGAATTTATAGTATACCATTTTGTTTCCTAGGAATTGCAATTGGAGCAATCCATAAATATGTAGTAGGTGTAAGAAAACTAGATACATTGGAAAAAGGTATGGGATTGATTGTAACATTTATAACATTATTAATTATATGCCAAATATTACCACTAGCATTCGCGGTGTTTGTAAAACTTGGAAGGGGGTAACAAATGAAGGTTTTATTTGCTGTAAGTAATGAAGAAATTTCGCAAGCAATTATAAAAAAATATCAAAAAGAATATAAAGAAATTATCTCACATAAAAATGTATATTACTTTAATGCAATATTAAAAGAGATACAAAAGGATAAAACATATGATAGAATTGTTATTAGTGAAGACTTAGAGGCTTTTTCACATACACAATATGACCAAATTGATAAATTTATATTTGAAAAATTAGATAGTATTAGTGATGAAGCATCTAACATGAGAGGTAGTGATATACCAATTATTTTGATTTGTTCAGATAGAAGAACAAAATCTGAGCAAATGTTAGTAAAATTATTTGGTATAGGTATCTATAATGCAATTCTTGGAAATGATAGAAGTGTTGACGAGGTATGTAGATTAATTCATAGACCTAGATTAAAGAAAGAAGCAAAAGCATATTATAAAATAGATTCAGAAGAAGTAACTTATCAAGCTGAAAATGAAAATGATGTTAGCGAAATGGAAATACAAAATATTTTGGCGCATTATAAGAGTCTAGGAAAGGATGAAGAAAGGTATATAGAAAGCTTTAATAACATTGCTGCTCAATATAATGATACACAGTTAAGAATTATAAGCAAATTTTTGCCATTAAATGTAAGGGCTGTATTGGAAGAAAAATCACCTAAATATCAAAAAATCATGTCATTTAATAGTAAAGTTTCAAATAATTTAAGACAAGGTAAAAAAGAACAGCCAGGAACGAGTGAGAAATTATTAAAGCCAAAAGAAAGAACAATTACAATGGCAAACCCAGTTGTAATTCCTTCTTCAGTAAATATGACAACTGCCAAAAAGATGTCTAGACCTAAAAAGGTACAAGAAACACCAAAAGAACAACCAAGTGTACAAGTACAAAAAATGGAGTCTATTGAAGAAGAACCTCAGAATTTAAATACAACACGAATAGAAACAATAGAGTCAAAAACAACAAAGCCAGAAATAATTGAAACACAAAATACAAATCCAATAGAACAAGTAACACAACCAGTAAAAAGAGGAAGAGGAAGACCAAGAAAAAATCCAATCCCAGTTGAAACGACAACAGAAGAAAAACCAGTAAAAAGAGGAAGAGGAAGACCAAGAAAAAATCCAATTCCAGAAGAAACAATTCTACCAGAAATTGAAAACACAGAAAAAGAAACAATTTTACCAGGTTTTGATGACTTAGAAGAAGAAAGTGTTTTACCTGGAATGAATAATTTTGAAGAACAAGAAACAAATGATGTGTTACCAGGATTTCAAGATGATAATATATTACCAGGTTTTGAAGAGGATACAACTGAAAATGAAGAAGATATGATGTTACCAGGATTTGAAAAAGACAATTCAATTCCAAAACAAGAAACTTCTAATGACGAAAATATGTATAGTAATCCACAATCAAATATAAATCATTCTTATAATAATTCTTATAATGACTCATATAACAATTCATATAATAATTCACACAACAATCAATATGAGCAAAGTTATGGTAATACATATTCAAAAGATATGACCAGAACAAATAACAATTATGTACAAACAATTGATATTTCATCACTTTTAACATCTGATAAAAAAATTGTAACATTTGTAGGAACAAGCAAAAACGGTACATCATTTATCGTAAATAATGTAGCAGAATTATTATCATCTATGGGAATTAATGTAGCTATATTAGATGCAACAACCAACAGAAATTCATATTATATTTACACAAAGAATGAAGAAGCTTTAAGGAATATTGCATCTACCAGTATTGAACAATTATCACAAGGAGTTGCAAATGGAATACAAGTAAATAAGAATTTAACTGTATTTACCTCATTACCAGATGATGTAGATTCTATTAGTAGAGTAGATGAAATATTAGAAACATTAGTAAAAAATTATTCATTAATATTGATTGACTGTGACTTTAATACACCAATTGGATATTTCAAACAATCATTAGAAACATATTTAGTACAATCTTTAGATATACTTACAATACAACCACTAACAGCTTTTTTACGAGAATTAAAAGCTAAAAATGTGTTGGATGAAGGAAAATTAAAAATTATATTAAACAAATTCGTAAAAATAAGAGGAATTAATGAAAAGACAATCATAGGAGGAATGGCTTTTTATAATGATCCTGCAATGTCATTTATGACAGAATTGTTTGATAGAAACTTGATAAAATATATAACAATTCCTTTTGAGGAAGAAATATATGTTAAATACTTGGAAGGAATTATCAATTGTGATATAAATTTAAAAGGATATTCTAAACCATTTATGCAAGTTCTAAAAGCTTTAGGAAATATGATATATCCATTAGTTTCAGGACAAGGAACTTATAGACCACCAACAGTTGGAGGAAATAATAATAGCCAAATGGGAGCTTTTTCTCCAAGCATGAATGATACACTAAATCAAATGAAAAGAAATTTTTAAAATAGGAGGAATTAACTGTGATAATAGGAGTTGCTGTAGTATTAGTAATAATCGTAATTATACTAGTAGTTTACAATATAAAAATCAGTCAAAAAATTCAAAAATTCAAAAATATTAATCAAAAAATTACTAACCTACAAGTTGTTCAAGATTTTATGAATACAATAGGAGAAACATCCTCTGTAGATGAGAAGATAAAGAAGATAAACAATATATTAATTGAAAAATACGAAATAAAATATTCGACAATTGTTGTTTTCAATGGGGCTGAGTATGAAATAAAAGCATCTAATGTGGATGAAAGACATTGGGATTCGTTAAAATCTTTACAAGATGTAGATATGTTTAAAGATAGTATTCAAACGGCTACTCCTAAATATGTTACAGTTAATAGCGAAAATGAAAGACTACCATATCAAAAAATGGAATTTGGAAGAGCAAAATCAGCAATATTTTTCCCATTATATATAGACAATGTCTATATTGGATATTGGATATTAGAAAGTGGAACGCCACATGATTTCGACAATGTTGATATAACTGTTTTAGAGGTTATAAAAGATAACATTGTATCTGTATTAAAAACAGTAGTTCATCAAAAAACATTAGAGTCAATCGTAAGAACAGACTTATTTACTGGACTATATTCAGAGGAATACTTATATGGAGAAGGAAAGAAGATTATAGACCAATATACAATATCAACAATGTGTATGTTTAAAATTGTAAATATAGAAGAAATTAATAAAAATTACTGTAGGGAATTAGGAAATGAAGTAATAAAAGAAATTAGTAAATATGTTCAAGAAAATATATCAGAAGATTATATTTTTGTTAGATATATGGGACCTAAGTTTGTTATAGCCTTTTCTGGAGTAGACACAGAAGGTGTGGCAGCTTTTATAAATGATATAAAAGAACATATTGAGCAAATGAGAGTTTCTTTACCAGAAGGAGACGGAACTTATACAACTGAGAATAATGAAAATAAAAACATAGATATGACAAAACAAGAGGTTACACCAATTATAAATGTTGTATTATCTTCATATTATAAAGGAACAGGATTAGAAGAAGTATTAAAGAAACTTGAAGAATATTTAGATAATGCAGATAAAAATGAAAGTGATATAACAAATATCTAAAAAGCTTAACAATGTTTATATAAAAAACTTATTTTATACAATAAACAAAAAGGAGGAAATTGTATGGAATTTGACAAAACAATGAATTTTAAAGTAGAAAGAGAGCAAAATGCTAAAAGTCAAGAAATCTTAAAAGAGGTTTATGAAGCTTTAATGGAAAAAGGATATAATCCAATCAATCAAATTGTGGGATATATTTTATCAGGAGATCCTACATATATAACAAGTCACAATGATGCGAGAAATAAAATAAGAACAATAGAAAGAGATGAGTTGTTAGAAAAAATGGTAAAAAAATATATAGGGTTAGAAGAGGACTAATATGAGAATATTAGGAATAGATTATGGGGAAGCAAGAGTTGGTGTAGCAATAACAGATGCATTAAATATAACAGCTCAAGGTTTAGAAACAATTCAAAGAAATAATTCTGATAAAATTGTATTAAGAAGGCTAGATGAAATTTTAGAACAATATGAAATAGACACAATTGTAGTAGGACTGCCATTAAATATGAATGGCACAATCTCTAAAAGAGCAGAAATTACAGAAAAATTTGTGCACAAACTGAAATGTAAATATAATAAAATAAAAATTGAAGTAATAGATGAAAGATTAACAACTGTCGCAGCCCATAGAACAATGAATTTTTTAGATGTAAATAAGTATAAAAAAAGGAATATCGTTGATACTATATCTGCAGTATATATTTTAGAAACATATTTAAATAAATTGAAAAATACATTGAAAAATTGACCAAAATCTTGTATTATATTTAATATATAATAAAAATTAAATAAATTGAAAGGAGAAATTTATGAACGAGAATTATGAAGGAGAAGATTTAGATAACATAGTTATATTAAATGATGAGGACGGAAATGAAGTAAGATTCGAATTCTTAGACTTAGTAGAATTAGATGATGAAGAATATGTTGTCCTATTACCAATAGCAGAAGAAGGAGAAGAGGAAGAAGGAGAAGTTGTAATACTAAAAGTTGAAGATACAGATGAGGAAGCAGATGAAGAATCTTATGTTAGTGTCGAAGATGAAGAAACATTAAACAAAGTATTTGAAATCTTTAAAGAAAAATTTAAAGATGATTTTGATTTTGTAGACTAATTGAAAAGTAAGGCGAAAAGATTCGCCTTATTATGTTATGGAAAAATTAACATGTTTTTTATAACATAATAAGAAACAAATTTTCAAAGTCTGAAAATAAAAAGGAGGAAAAACAAATGAGAAATTTTTCTACATGGCTACTTGCTTGCTTTATAGTAATGTTTTGGGTGTTTAGAATCATTGTGGCATTAATGGCACAAATGCGTCAAGAATTTTTTGTGACACCATTTAATGAAACAATGGAAATTATTTTACTATTTGTTGTATTACTATGTTTAGTATTAATAGTAAAAAGAAAAATGGTAGGTGCATTAATTTACTTATTAGCGTATGGAATGTATTTTGGAACAGATATAGCAACTAAAGTATCACTTGTGCTAGAAGATGCATCTCAACTTACAGCAGCAGATTACACAGGACTATTAATATCATTAATAGGAATTATTATTCCAGTTGCTGTATTATTAGATTTATTAGCAGACAAAAATAGAAAAGCACACCCTAAAGATAAGAAAACAGACTGGTTTTATAAAAATGAAGCATATGATAGAAAATTGGATGATAGAGCAGATAAAAACAATTATAGAACTTTGTAAATTAGGGGACATTTGAGATGCGTCTCAGATGTCTTTTTTAAATTATGTTTGAAAAATGAGTATTACATAGCATTAAGAAATATTTTTGAAGAAAATGAATAGGTAGAAATACTGAAACTTTGGTTTAGAAAGAAGGTGCAATTTATGAGCGGAAAAACAAGAAATGATAATGAGTCATTACAAACAACAACACATGATTTTTTAATATATAAAGATGGAAATGATAATGTAAAAATTAGTGTAATGTTAATTAATAATGATTTGTGGCTAACACAAGGCTTGATTGCAGAATTATTTGATACTGCTAGAAGTACAATCACAGACCATATAAATAATATTTTAAAAGAAGGTGAACTTAGGGCAGAAACTTCCGTCGGAATTTCCGACATAAGTTCTGGTGGAAGAAAACCTAAAATATATAATTTAGACATGATTATTGCTGTTGGTTATCGTGTTAATTCAAAGAAAGCAACAAATTTTAGAATTTGGGCTACAAAAGTGCTAAAAGAATATATGATTAAAGGTTTTGCTATGGATGATGAAAGATTAAAAAATCCAAATTATATATTTGGTGAAGATTATTTTGAGGAAATGCTAGAGCGTATTAGAAATATTCGTTCTAGTGAAAGAAGATTTTATCAAAAAATCACTGATATATATTCTTCATGTAGT
>CALXBY010000007.1 GCA_944386675.1 uncultured Clostridia bacterium
AAAGAGTTTTCAAAAAAAGGATATATTATAGATAAAAAAAGAATGGAAAATGGAACATTTTTTGATGAAGATTATTTCGAATCATTACTTGCAGAAATTAGAGAAATAAGATTATCAGAAAGAAGATTTTATCAAAAAATAACAGATATATATGCGACATCTGTCGATTATGATAGTAAATCTCCCACAACAATCAAATTCTTTAAAAAAGTCCAAAATAAAATGCACTATGCAGTAACACATCAAACAGCAGCAGAGATAATTTATAATAGAGCAGACCATACAAAGGAACATATGAATTTAACTAATTGGAAAAATTCTCCAAATGGCAAAATATTAGAAACAGATGTAGTTATTGCTAAAAATTATTTAAAGAAAGAAGAACTAGAACAATTAGAACTTATTGTTTCAGCTTTCTTAGATTTAGCAGAAGCAAGAGCAAAAAGAAATATTCCAATGACTATGGAAGATTGGGCAAACAGAATAGATAAATATTTATTATCAGATGATAGAGATATACTAAAAGATGCAGGTAAAATATCTCACGAAATAGCAAAAGAAAAAGCTATTTCTGAATTTGAAAAATATAGGGTCATACAAGATAAACTATATAAATCTGATTTTGACAAATTAATAGAAAGTAGTGAAAAAAACAATCAGTAAAGTAACAAAAAAATAATTCTCTCATATATATAGTAATAAAAGCTATATAGGGAGGATTATTTTTTATGGCAAAAATTTTAGTATTTAACAATGATACAGATAGAATGGAAACATACTATAGAAATGAGGCTGACCCAATGCCATATAATACAAATGGAACACTACGAGTAAGAGAGTTTAGAGGCTCAAGTAAAAGTAATATATTGTGGACAACGAAAAGAACAATGCAAAGCTGGAATAGTCAAAGATATATTTTTGGAGGACCAATACCAGTCGGGTTTGCTTTTAAAAGACCATATGAAGGAGGACATGGAAATCAAAGTCAACATTATGCAGGAGTAGCTTTTGATGTTGGGCAAACATTATCAGACGCAAGACGAAGAGTGCTTTGGAATAGTGCAAATAATTCAGGTGTTTGGACATATGTTGAACCAATATCTTTAACTCCTACATGGGTACATTTTGATAAACGTTTTGGAAAACCTGCTTGTAGCACAGGAGGGTATCCTTTAATTAAAAGGGGAAGCTTAAGCAATTATGTATTAATTGCACAAGATGATTTAAATACATTAGGATTTAGAACTAATGGATTAGATGGTATATTTGGATTAGCTACGCAAAATGCAGTAAGAGAATACCAAAGAACAAGAGGCTTAGCAGTAGATGGAATCGTAGGGTGTAATACTTGGCGTTCACTTCAAGAAGAGGTCGTAGGAACAGGGGCAACAAGTACAACTATAAATTAAGTATAAATAAGAAAAAGAAGCTTGGTATGTATAAAAATCCAAGCTTCTTTACTTTTAAGCGTTTTTATAATCATTACTTCTATTTTCTTGCATTTTTACAAGTTGTGTTGCAAGTAAGTAAACAATTTCTTTATTATAGTTATTTAATTTCATGTAAGCCTCTAAAAATTTATCATCTACTAAATCATTTAAAGAGGAAGTGTCATTTCCGATTAAATCATCAAAAAGAAAATTAGAGCTGATATTAAGTGCTTTACAAAGATTAATAATTGTGGTAGCACTTCCAAAAGCAATACCTCTTTCTAATTGGCTTATATATCTTGTTGATAAAGAAAGTTTTTCAGCTAATTTTTCTTGTGTATAGTTTGTTCTTGATCTGGCTAATTTTATTTTTCTTCCAATATTTTTTCTTAAATATTTTTCATTACTATCCATAAACTTTCCTCCATATTAATTTGTACAAAAGTATATCAATTAGAAAACTAAAATAGAACGAACTTATAATTAGATTGAAAATACGAACTAGAACAAATTATTCATAAAATTTTAACAAGTAAAAAATAAAAAAAGCAAAAAATATAAAAAAATTTGAAAAAACTATTGCAAAATAAGAAAAGTTATATTAAAATCTAAGTGAAGTGGAGAGAAGTGGTACAAAGTGGTGAGAAAAGGAAATGAGGTGGAAGACCATTGCTAATTGGTGAATACGAGCATTCTCTAGACGTTAAAGGCAGATTAATTATGCCTGCAAAACTAAGACAAGATATGGGAGAGAAATTCATCGTAACAAAAGGGTTAGATGGATGTCTATTTGCTTTTTCACAAGAAGAATGGGTGAATTTTGAAACAAAGCTAAAAGCTTTACCTCTTTCAGATAGAAATGCCAGAAACTTTGTAAGATTTTTCTTATCAGGAGCAACAGAATGTGAATTGGACAAGCAAGGAAGATTCCTAATACCAAACAATTTGAGAAATGCAGCAAACTTAGAAAAAGAAGTTGTTATAATTGGTGTAGGAACAAGATTAGAAATATGGGATAAAAACACATGGGAAAAATGTGATGAAAATATATCAGCAGACGAAATAGCACAAAATATGGCAGATTTAGGTATATAGCTTCAAAAAAGCTTATATAGACACAAAAGAAAAATATACAAAAGAAAAATTTTATAAAATAACAAAAGATAAGTAAAAAAGAAAACAAAAGATAAAAATACAAAAGCTTTAAAAAATACAAAAGATAAATTTTTTAAAGTACAAAGGCATTTAGAATACAAGAAGAAAATATAAGACACAAAAGTTAATTTAAACAAAAGAATTTGTTAAGACAATTTGAAACCCAAAAGAAAAACATACAATATAAAAGATAAAGACAACTGGTAGTTTTCTAATTACCAGTTGTTTAAGCATAATTAAATGTTAAGAGGTGTAAAATTGAAATTTGAACATAAGCCAGTCATGCTTCATGAATGTATAGAAGGACTAAATATAAATCCAGATGGAATTTATGTAGATGGCACAATGGGTGGAGCAGGACATAGCATAGAAATTTTAAAAAGATTATCTAATAAAGGAATGCTAATTGGAATAGACAGAGATGCAGAAGCATTAGAAGCGGCAAAAACAAGATTATCTGAATATAAGAATGTAAAATATATACATGACAATCATGATAATATAAAAGAAATATTAAATTCATTGAAAATAGATAAAGTAGATGGAATTTTATTGGATTTAGGTGTTTCTTCTTATCAATTAGATGAAAGAAACAGAGGATTTAGCTACTTAGGCGAAAATGAATTAGATATGAGAATGGATAAAAGTCAAGAATTAACAGCAAAAAGAGTCGTAAACTATTATCAAGAAAAAGAATTAGCAAATCTTATCTATGAATATGGTGAAGAAAGATATTCAAGACAAATTGCAAGAAATATATGTAATTATAGAAAAGAAAAAACAATCAATACAACAAAAGAATTGGTAGAAATCATTGAAAAATCAATACCAAAATCAAAACAAAATGATGGACACCCAGCAAAAAGAACATTTCAAGCAATTAGAATAGAAGTAAATAATGAAATAAAACCATTATATCAGACGGTTAAAGATTGTATAGATTGTTTAAAACCACAAGGAAGATTATGTATTATTACATTCCATTCATTAGAAGATAGAGCAGTTAAAAATGCTTATATAGAAGCAAAAGGAAAATGTACATGTCCAAGTGATTTACCATACTGTGTATGTGGAGCAAAAACTTTAGGGAAAATTATTAATAAAAAACCAATTGTAGCAACAAAAGAGGAGCAAGAAGAAAATTCTAGAAGTAAAAGTGCAAAACTTAGAATTTTTGAGAAAATATAAACCAAAGCCAAGGGGAGGTGAATAACTTATGGGAGCTAGATATCAATATGAAACTAGTCCTAGAAAACTAGAACCTAATGATAGAAGAGAAAAGAAAAGACAAAATATAAAAGTGGTAAAAGACTTACCTAAACAAGATGTACAAATATCAAAAGAGCAAAAAATGAAACACAGAAAAGCAACTTTATTAGTTCTTGCCATATTTGCAGTTTTACTTACCATAAGTTATAGAAACACCCAAATAAATGAACGCTTTAATGAAATGCAAGATTTAAAAACACAGTTAGCATCATTACAAAAAGAAAATGAACAATTACAAGTAAGTATTGAAAATAGTTTGAACTTTAGTAATATAGAAAAGCAAGCAAAAGAAAAACTAGGAATGCAGAAATTAACGAATAAACAAACAGTATATGTAAGTTTACCTAAAAAAGATTATATAGAATCAGCAACAGAAAAAGTTCAAATTAGTGAAGATAATCAAAATTGGTTTGAAAAAATTGTAGATAGAATTTTTAATAGATAATTGTAAAAAAGACAGTTATCTATTTTTTTGTATAGGCATAAAACAAAACACCTCTAATACATATTATTAGAGGTGTTTTTATGAATGAAATTAAATTAACGAGCAAGAAAAAAATGAGAAATGTATTATTTATATCTTTTTTAATTATTATATGTTTGATTGTAAGAATTGGATACATTCAGTTGGTCCAAGGAAAAGAATTATCCCAGTTGGCCTATCAGCAACAAACTTTAGACAGAAAAATAAATCCGAAAAGAGGAACAATTTATGATGCAACAGGTAAAAATATATTAGCGATTAGTAGTACAGTAGAAACAGTTACAGTAAATCCGGGAAATATTTCTACTGAAAATAAAGAAAAAGTGGCAAGGGCTTTGTCAGATATATTTGAACTGGATTATGAAACTGTATTAAAAAAAGTCAAAAAAGGAAGTTCAATTGAAACAATTGTAAAAAAAGTAGATAAAGAAAAGACAGATGAACTTAGAAAATGGATGGAAGAAAGTAATATTACAAGTGGTATCAATATTGATGAGGATACAAAAAGATATTATCCTTATAATAATGTAGCATCACAAATTATAGGATTTTGTGGAAGTGATAATCAAGGATTGGATGGAATAGAAGCAAAATATGAAGAGGAATTAAAAGGAAAACAAGGTGCAATACAAAAACATACAGATGCTAAAGGAGGAGAAATAGGAGAAGAAGGAGAAAATTATATATCAGCAATAGATGGAAATGATTTAGTGTTAACAATTGATTTAAGCATACAATCGATTGTTGAAAAATATTTGGAAGAAGCATGTATTGACAATGTTTGTACAGATGGTGGCAGTATTATTGTTATGAATCCACAAAATGGAGATATTTTAGCTATGGCAAATTATCCAAGCTATAATTTAAATGAGCCATATGAACCATATACAGATGAACTAAAATCAACTTGGGATTCTTTAGAACAATCCGAAAAAACAACTAATTTACAAGCTGTTTGGAGAAATAAAGCAATTGCAGATACCTATGAGCCAGGTTCTGTATTTAAATTAATTACAGCATCAGCAGCCTTAGAAGAAGGCATAACAGACACAGATAATGAAGGAGAATTTTCATGTACAGGAGGAATTGAAGTAGCAGGTGTTAGAATAAAGTGTTGGAGATATTATAGGCCACATGGTTCGGAAAGCTTAAGGCAGGCTTTAATGAATTCTTGTAATCCAGTGTTTATTGGATTAGGACAAAAAATGGGAGTTACAAAATATTATGAATATTTAGAAAAATTTAGATTATTAGAGAAAACAGGAATTGACTTACCAGGAGAAGCAGGAAGTATATTTTTAGCAAAAGAAAAGGCAGGACCTGTAGAATTGGCAACAATTAGTTTTGGGCAAAGATTTGAAATTACACCAATACAGTTAGTAACAGCTGTTTCAAGTATTGCAAATGGGGGAACTAGTATAAAACCAAGAGTTGTAAAACAAATTATTAATAGCGAAACAAAAGAAGTAACAGAGATTCCTGTTGAGGAAAATGGAACGGTTATTTCAAAAGAAACTTCTGAAAAAGTATTAAGTATGATGGAAAGTGTTGTGTCGGAAGGAACAGGAAAAAATGCAAAAGTAGCAGGCTATCGAATAGGGGGAAAAACAGGGACATCAGAAGATGGGGTCAATACTAATAAATATGTAACATCTTTTTGTGGAGTGGCACCTATTGACAATCCTCAAGTAGTTGTACTAGTTACTTTATATAATCCAACAGGGGAAGGAGGACATCAAGGAGGTGGTGTAGCAGCTCCAGTAGGAGGACAGATATTTAGTGAAATATTGCCATATTTAGAAGTAAATAAGCAAGTTTTGGAAGAAGATAATGAAGAAGCAATTGAACAAATTCAAGTACCAGATGTTATGGGAAAATCTTTGAAAGAGGCCAAACAAATTTTAAAAGAAAGCAATCTAGAAATGTATTTAGAAACTGAAGAAGTAGATATGGAGAATACATATGTAAAAAATCAAATTCCAAGTAGTGGAATTACGGTAAATGAGAATAGTAAAGTAATCGTAGAATATTAGATGATTTGGAAAAAAAGATAGGATAATGTTGACAGTAGCATTTTGTTAAGGTAAACTAGAAGTATAAAGGGGGAGTGAAAATGAAAAAGAAAATTGTACTATTAGTCATACTAATTATTTTATTATTAGCAGGAGGTATTGCATACGCATATTATGCAACAGATTTATTTAAAACAGATAAAGAAATGTTTTTTTCATACTTGATAGATGAAAAAACAGGAACAGAATTCAATCAAGAAAAATTGATAGAATATTATGCAAAACAAGCAAGTACACCATATGAAAGTAATGGAGAAATTTCATTTGACACAACAGGAATGAGTCAATCACAAGGACTAACCGAAGCTAAAATTGCTTTTGAAGGTAAAACTGTAAATTCACGGAAAAGCATTTGAACAAGAAATAACATTAGACTTATCACAAGGATATACAGTTCCAATTAATCTAAAAAGAGATGGAGATACTGTTGGAGTGCAAGCAGATATTTTAGGGGAAGATAGATATATTGCAATAAGAAATGAAAACTTAAAAGAATTAGCGCAAAGGTTTGGGCTAGATACAGAATATATACCAGACAAAATAGAATATAGTGCATTTACAGAAGAAGAGCTAAAACAACTAGGAGATAAATATTATCAATTTTTTGATGAGAAATTAACAGATGATATGTTTAGTAAGGAAAAAGAAGATAAGCAGACAGTTGTAAAACTAAATATGTCAGCAGAACAATTCACAAATATATTTACAGAATTATTAAATACAATTAATGAAGATGAAATTATAAATAGCAAATTGCCAGAAATATATATGGAAGCTTTACAAAATGCTACACAAGAATTAGAAGATGAATTAGAATCAGAAAATTATTCTAGTGAAGACAGATTTGAGATGAAAATATATGTTGAAAAAAGACAGGCAAAGAAATTGGAAATAAATTTCTTAGAGAAAGATAAAACTAATATGAGTATGGTAGAAGAATTTGCAGATACTAGTATTTCTTTAAAATGTTATACAGAAGAAGAAATGGTATTAGAAGAAACAATTTCAATACAAGAAAATGAAAATGATGTAACATATGTGATTAATTGTAAAGAATATGAAGGCACGGATGAAGAACTATCTGAAATAAATATAGAATTAACATATAAAAACTTAATGCAATTAGACAATGTACAAGAAGAATTCAATATAGAGATGAAACAAAATAATTCAAATAGTTATTACTATGATGATTATGAAGATGAAAGTACAATTAATATAAAGTATACAAATCAAAAGACATTTTTACAAAATTTAGAACTAAATGGTTTAGATGAAACAAATGCAGTTATTCTAAATGATGCAACAGATGAAGAAATACAAAACGTATTTTATAATATATATGAATCATTAGGATTAATGTAATAAAGCAATAAAAACGATAAGGATAAACGAGATTTATATCTGTTTATCCTTAATTTTTTTTTTGAAAGTAAAAATACAAAAACTCTATACAAAAAATAATTTTCGTTATATAATATGAAGGATTAAATGCAATAATTTGCATATAATTAAGTATTAGTAATCGAAAGGATTGAAAAAAATGAAATTAAAAAGTATGTTAGTAGGATTAGAAAACCTAAAAGTAAAAGGAAATTTAGATATTGAGATATCTGGGATTGAAAGCAATTCAAAAAATGTAAAAGAAGGATATTTGTTTGTAGCAATACAAGGCTTTTCAACAGATGGACATCAATATGTAGAAAATGCAATTAAAAATGGAGCAATTGCAATTATGATACAAGAAGGCTGTAATGTAAAAGAAATGAAAATACCAGATAATGTAACAGTTGTAATGGCAAAAGATACAAGGGAAGGATTAGCAATTGTGTCAGACAATTTTTATGACCATCCTTCAAGAAAGTTCAAATTAATTGGTGTTACAGGTACAAAAGGAAAAACAACAACAACTTTCATGATTAAAGAAATATTAGAAAAAGCAGGAAAAAAAGTTGGATTAATTGGAACAATAGCAATTTATATTAATGGAAAGAAAATAAAAGATAGTGATAGAACAACACCAGAAAGCTTAGAGTTACAACAAATTTTTGCGCAAATGGTAAAAGAAGGCGTAGAAGTCGTTGTTATGGAAGTTTCTTCACAAAGTTTAAAACTAAAAAGAGTAGAAGGATGTCAATTTGATATTGTCTTATTTACAAATTTTTCAGAAGATCATATCAGTCCAAAAGAGCATCCAGATATGCAAGACTATTTCCAGTCAAAATTAAAATTATTTGAAATGTGCAAAACAGGAATTGTTAATGCAGATGATTTGCATGGAGCAAAAATACCAAGATTATTTCCAGAAAGTAATATAACTACCTATGGAATTGATAATTATGCAAATGTTTTAGCAAAAGATATTACGATAACAAATTCATATGTAGATTTCAGAGTA
Organism: uncultured Clostridia bacterium; assembly: GCA_944386675.1. Classification (GTDB taxonomy): domain Bacteria; phylum Bacillota; class Clostridia; order TANB77; family CAG-508; genus CAG-269. The sequence continues at coordinate 8,809 of CALXBY010000007.1, forward strand.
AAAATAAAAGATAAAAATGAAAGAGTAAAAACAGGAATACCTGGAAGATTTAGTGTATATAATTCATTAGCAGCAATTTGTGTTGCACAAAAATTTGGAATTGAACCTGAAAAAGTAAAAGAGGCTTTATCAGAGGTAAGAGTACCTGGAAGATCAGAATTAGTAGATAATAAAAGAGAAATACCAATTATGATAGATTATGCACACTCACCAGAAAGTTTAGAAAATATCTTACAAGCAACTAAGAGTTATACTAGAGGAAAAGTTATATCTGTATTTGGTTGTGGAGGAGATAGAGATGCTAAGAAAAGACCAATTATGGGAGAAATATCAGGAAGAATTGCAGATTTCACAATTATTACTTCTGATAATCCAAGAACAGAAGACCCTCAAAAAATTGTAGAACAAATTGAAGAAGGTATGAAAAAAACAAATGGAAAATATATGGTAGTGGTAGATAGAGTGGAAGCTATAAAGATGGCAATAAAAATGGCAACAAAGAGAGATATTGTTATTTTAGCAGGAAAAGGACATGAACCATATCAAGAAATTAATGGAGAAAAATATCCATTTGATGAAAGAATCATTGTCAGAGAAATTATTGAAGAATTAGATAATGAAGAAAAAAATAAAAAGCAAAAAAAATAAAAACAAAAGAAAGGTTGGATGAAATTGATATTTGAGGCAAAGGTATTAATCATCTCATTTATAACAGCCATTATTTTGGGATTGATTATTATACCAATACTAAAAAAATTAAAAGTAGGGCAAATTGAAAGAGATGATGGACCACAATCACATTTGAAAAAACAGGGAACACCAACAATGGGAGGAATCATTATTATTCTTGCAATGATACTTGTGGTGACAGGGACATATATCTTTTTATCAATGAATAACGAAAAAGAATTGGCAAATAAAATATTACCAATATTATTATTAACAATTGGATTTGGATTAATTGGATTTATAGACGATTTTAAAAAATTAGTGTTAAAAAACACAGAAGGACTAAAACCTAGCTATAAAATGATAGGATTGTTAATTATTTCAGTAGCATATGTAGTTTATCTTGTATATGGACTACATATTGGAACAGAAACATATATACCAATTGTAAAGACATATATAGATTTTCCGATGTTTATATACATACCATTTGCAATTATTGTTATATTAGGAGCAACAAATGCGGTAAATTTAACAGATGGAATTGATGGTTTATCATCTAGTGTTTGTGCAATTATTGTTACTTGTTTAGCCATTATTGGGATTAGTTTACAAGTCTATGAAGTATCTATATTCGCAAGCATTGTTATAGGTGCAGTTTTAGGATTTTTAATGTTTAATATTCACCCAGCAAAAGTATTCATGGGAGATACAGGGTCTCTTATGTTAGGAGGCGTTATTTCAGGATTAGCATTATATTTGAAAATGCCATTGTTGTTATTGGTTATTGCATTAGTACCTGTATTAGAAACAATATCTGTTATGATACAAGTAGTATATTTTAAAAAAACAGGAAAACGTTTTTTCAAGATGGCACCATTACACCATCATTTTGAGCTATCAGGATGGAAAGAAAACAAAGTAGTTATTGTGTTTAGTTTAGTAACATTAGTATTATGTGCCATAGGACTAAAGATAATATAAGGAAAGACAATAAGAAAAGCATGTATTACGAAATCAAAGATTTCTATGCAAACATGAAAAGGACAAAAGAAAAGGTTGAAAAAATTGATTCTTTTCCAACCAGATTTGTGTCTTGAGAAAGGAATGATAAAAAGAATGGCAAAAAAGAAAGGAAAGAGTTTTTCAAGCTTTCTAAAAAACCCAATTGATTTTACATTATTGATAACGATATTATTATTATTATCAATAGGATTAATCATGGTACTTTCAGCAAGTTCACCATCAGCGCTTTCTGAAAGTGGAAATAGTTATGCATATTTTTTTAAACAATTCATTTTTGCAATAGCAGGACTATTTATGATGTGGGTAATATCTAATATTGATTATCGATTTTATCAAAAATATTATAAGTTAGCATATATTGTTGCATTTATATTATTATTAGCAGTACCTTTTATAGGAAGAACAGTTAATGGTGCAAAAAGATGGATTTATGTAACAGATACATTATCTGTACAACCATCCGAATTTGCTAAAATATTAATGATTATATTTTATGCAGCAATATTAGTAAAAAATAGGGATGAATTAGATAAATATGGAAAAGGATTTATAAAACATATAGTATTATTAGCACCAATTATTGCATTATTATTGATAGAACCCCATTTTAGTGCATCAATGGTTATTATAGGAATTATAGCAATTATGATGATTATTGCAGGCTGTAAATTTTGGCATTTTCTTGTAACAGGTGCGGTTGTGGGAGTACCTGGGATTGTTGCATTAATCTTTTTAGAACCATACAGATTACAAAGAGTTATGACTTTCTTAAATCCATGGAGTGATCCAACAGGTGATGGATGGCAAGTTATACAAAGTTTATATGCCATTGGTTCAGGTGGATTATTTGGAGCAGGACTTGGAGAAAGTAAACAAAAATATTTATATATTCCAGAGCCACATAATGATTTTATATTTTCTATATTAGGTGAGGAATTAGGATTTATTGGATGTGCGATTGTCATTATATTATTTGGAATTTTTATCTGGAGAGGCATTTTGATTGCCATGAGGTCACCAGATATGTTTGGAAGCCTAATTGCAATAGGAATAACAGCACAAGTAGCAATACAAGTGATTATAAACATAGCAGTTGTAACATCATCAATGCCAGCAACAGGAATGCCATTACCATTTTTTAGCTATGGAGGTACATCATTATTTATATTGCTCTGCGAGATGGGAATACTCCTAAATATTTCAAAAGCAGGAGCAAAAAGAGAATAAAATTACCAAAGGTTGCCAGAGGGGACGGGTCATTTTGGCAACTTAAAAAAATAAGTGAAATAAGTGAAAATTTTTATGAAATGTAAATTTACAAAAAAAGTTGCCAAAATGACCCGTCCCCTCTGGCAACTAATCAAATTGAGGAAGGAAAAATAAATGAAAGTTGTTATAGCAGCAGCGGGAACTGCAGGTCATATAAATCCAGGGTTAGCGATTGCTAAAAAAATACAAGCAGAAGAAAAAGATTCAAAAATTATTTTTATAGGTACAACTAGAGGATTAGAAAATGACTTAGTTCCAAGAGCAGGATATGAATTGAAAACAATAGAGGCTTATGGATTAAGTAAAAAAATTTCGATTGAAAATATGAAAAAAATGTTAAAAACATTAAAAGGTTTTAAAGAAGCAAGAAAAATATTAGAAGAAGTGAAACCAGATGTAGTAATAGGAACAGGAGGATATATTTGTGGAGCTGTTATATCTGCAGCACATCATTTAAAAATTCCAACTCTATTACATGAAAGTAATGCATTTCCTGGAAAGGCAGTAAAAATATTAGCTAGAAAAACAGATACAATTCTTGTTTCTTTTGAAGATGCAATTAGTAGAATTAAGCATGCAAAAAAAATTGTATATACAGGAACGCCTGTAAAAATAAAAAAACAAGAATATGCAGTACAACAAAAGCAGAATATTAAAGAAGAAGCAGGACTAAAAGAAAATATACCAGCTGTATTAGTATTTGGAGGAAGTCAGGGAGCAAGACAGATTAACAATGCAATAATGGGAATTATAAAGGCAAAATTAAATAAGAATTATCAGATTATTTGGGCAACTGGACCCAAACAATATGATATTATAAAAGAAGAATTAGAAAATAATCATATAAATATTAATTATATTCAAAATATGAAAATCGTTCCATATATATATAATATGGAAGAAATCATGAATGTAGTGGATGCAATTGTAGCCAGAAGTGGAGCTATGACAATTACAGAGATATCAAAGTTGGGAAAACCATCTATTTTAGTACCATTACCAAATGTTAGTCATGACCATCAATTATATAATGCGAAAGTTTTAAAAAATGTTGGAGCGGCAGAGATTATACTAGACAATGAATTAAATGGTGAAATTTTAAATGAAAAGATAGAAAAAATTGTATTGGATAAAAATAAATGTAAAACAATGGGAGAGAATGCATTAAAAATTTCTACAGATAATGTTGAAGATAAAATATATGAGCAGATTATAGAAACAATAAAAACGAAAAAAGGATAGTGAAGGAAAAAGAATGATTAAAAGTATTCAGTTTAAGATAATTGTTGTATTTTTTTTAATAGGAATTATTGTGATAACTGGTCTAGGCGTGGTTTATATACAATCTATTAATGATTTGGAAATGAATCTTACTAATAAAGAAATTGAAAATATTGCAGATCTAGTACAATATGTTCATCAAATGAGAGATACAAATATCACAGCACTTGTTGTTGCAGGAATTATATTTCTAGTTGGGGGGATTTTGATAGCCATTGTTTTATCAAGATTTGTTATATATCCAATAAATAAATTAATTAAAAGTGCAGAAAAGATAACAGAAGATGAGAAGAAAAAGAATTCCAAAATGGATTCTAAAGAAGAAGGGAAAAAGTCAAAAAATAAAAAAGATGTTATCAACATAGAAAATGTAATAGGAACTATGACTACAGAGTTAAAAGAAAAATTAAGTGAGGTTTCTACACAAAAAAATCAAATTGAAACGATTCTTTTACATATGACAGATGGAATTATTGCATTTAATATGGAAGGTGAAATTATCTTAATTAATCCTGCAGCAAAAAAATTTTTAAGTATTAGACCAGAAGATATTACTTTTGATGATATTTTTGCTAAATTTAAATTAGGTATTAATATGGAAAAAATTATCTATCTAGAAAACTGGACATCAACAGAACAAAGAATACAAGTTGAAGATAAATATATGAATGTATTTTTTGCACCATTTAAAAATGAGTCAGATAGACCAAATGGTGTTATTGCAGTTATCCAGGATATAACAGAACATGTAAGGTTAGATAATATGCAAAAAGAGTTTGTAGCAGATGTATCACATGAACTAAAAACACCAATTACATCTATAATGGGATATGCAGATACTTTGCTAGAAGGAGAATATGATAAAGAAACACAAGAAAAATTCTTGAATGTGATTGCTTCAGAAGCAAGAAGAATGGCAAGACTTGTAACAGATTTATTGACATTATCAAGATATGATAGTAATAAAAATAAAGTTAAAAAAGAATCATTTGATTTAGGAGATTTAGTAAAAAAATGTCAAGACAAATTAGCAATAGAGATAAAGAAAAAGAATCATACAGTAAATTCTTTTGTAACAGCAGATGTTCCACCAGTATATGCGGATAAAGATGATATTGAAAGAGTAGTTTTAAACATATTAACCAATAGTATTAAGTACACACCAGAAGGTGGAGAAATCAAAATTTATGTTGGTTTTGTGTACAATGATGCATATATAAAAATCTTTGATAATGGAATTGGAATACCAGAAGAAGATTTGTCAAGAATATTTGAAAGATTCTATAGAGTGGATAAAGCACGTACTAGAGAAATGGGAGGAACTGGTTTAGGACTTTCTATAGCTAAAGAAATATTAGACAAAAATGGAGGAAGTATAGATATTAAAAGTACAGTTGGACAAGGTACAGAAGTAGTTATTAGAGTTCCAACAAAAGGATAAAAAATATATAGAAAATAAAATAATATAAGAAGATTAAAGGAGAGAAGCCGTGAATCCGAAAATAAAAACAGTATTAGAGTGGGCATGTTGCATTATTATAGCAATTGTATTAGCATTAGTATTTAGATATTTTATTGCAACTCCTACAGTTGTAAAGAGTAAATCTATGTATCCAACATTAGTACAAGATCAAAAATTGTGGTTAAGTAGATGGTCAAGAACTACTAAAAAGCTACCCCAAAGAGGGCAAATTATTACATTTGAAGCACCAAGTAAAAAATTATTTACAAATTCAGAAATTGATGAAAATAACCCTATAGCTGTATATAATAATGAACCAACTAATATATTTGAAAAATTTACAAAATATGTATTAGAAATCGGAAAAGAGAGTTATATAAAAAGAGTAATTGCACTTCCAGGAGAACATGTAGAAATCAAAAATGGAAAAGTATATATTAATGAAAAAGAACTAGAAGAGCCATACTTACAAGAAGATGTCATAACACAAGTAAATACTACAGGCTTTTCAAATTTTATCGTTCCAGAAAATACAATATTTGCAATGGGAGATAATAGGGTACATAGTACAGATTGCAGAGCTTTTGGATGTATACCATTAGAAAAAATTGAAGGTATAGTTGCTATTAGAATATGGCCATTAAGTGAATGGGGAAAAATTAATTAGAAATTTGGAGAAATTACATCCTTTTGCAGTTGAATTTTATAATAATTAGATTGAAAAACAAAAAAATATAATGTATAATATATTAGATAAAAAAATAAAGGAGAGAGAAAATTGAATCCAAAGATAAAAGAAATATTAGAATGGGCTTATTGTATTGTCATAGCAGTGGTATTGGCATTATTATTTAGATATTTTATTGGAACACCAACCATTGTAAAACAAGTATCTATGTATCCAACATTAGAGCAAGATCAAAGATTATGGTTAAGTAGATGGTCAAGAACTACTAAAAAGCTACCTCAAAGAGGACAAATTATTACATTTGAAGCACCAAGTAAAAAATCATTTACAACTTCAGAAATTGATGAAGATAATCCTGTAGCTATATATGATAATGAACCAACCAATATATTTGGAAAATTTACAAAGTATGTATTAGAAATTGGAAAAGAAAGTTATATAAAAAGAGTAATTGCACTTCCAGGAGAACATGTAGAAATAAAGAATGGAAAAGTATATATTAATGGAGAAGAATTTGATGAACCATATTTACAAGAAGGTGTTGTAACAGATGTTACAGGTATAGGATTTTCAGATTTTATTGTACCAGAAAACACAGTATTTGCAATGGGAGATAATAGAACACATAGTACAGACTGTAGAACATTTGGATGTATACCATTAGAAAAAATCGAAAGTACAGTTGTTATCAGAATATGGCCTCTAAGTGCATGGGGAAAAGTAGATTAAAATTATAAAGAAAGCATGTATTAGAAAAATACATGTTTTTTTTTATTCTAAATTTTATTGTTTTAGAACTGGGCCGCAAATACCTTATATTTTTGAATGCATCGACGAATGTGCAGTGAAATAAATGTATAAATTCTTGACTTTAAATAAATGAGGAAGCGTGAATATATGTAACGAGAGGCTCGTTTATTTAAAGCTTAGAATTTATAATTTATGTAGCAAACCGAGGAGATAATGAAAAAATATAAGGTATTTGCGGCCCCAACTTATGAAACAACAAAACTTAAATCATAATTTTTCTTGAAAAATAGATGATTTTAATATATAATAATAAAGATGAAATAGCAATAAGGAGAATAAATCAATCATGTTTGATGAAATTATTGGAAACGAGCAAATAAAAGGTGAGTTAAGAAAGAGCTTAAAAGAAAATAAAGTATCACATAGTTATATGTTTGTTGGAATAGAAGGGATTGGAAAGCAAATGACAGCCAAAGCATTTGCTCAAATGATATTATGTATTAATGAAGAAGAACGAGGGTGCCAAAAATGCAAATCATGTATTGAATTTCAATCTCATAATCATCCGGATTTTTTATATATTGAACCAGATGGAAATAGTATAAAAATTGAACAAATACGATATTTACAAAGAAAGATACAAGAAAAACCAATTATTTCAGATAGAAAAGTATATATTATAAATGATGCAGACAAAATGACTAAAGAAGCACAAAACTGTTTGTTGAAAACTTTAGAAGAACCACCAGAATATAGCACAATTATATTAATAGGTAGTAATGAAAATGCATTTTTAAATACAATAAAATCGAGATGTATGATAATTACATTTAAACCAATTTCATCAGATTTAATAAAAAAATATATGGAAGAAACTTATGGAATGCAGAACATAAGTGAAAATATGTTAGAAGCATTTCAAGGAAGTATAGGAAAAGCAATTAACCTAAAAGATAAAAAGGAACAATATGAAAAGATAGAAAAGGCAATACAGGAGATGGACACAAAAAACATAATAGATTGTTTACAATTATGTGAGGATATATATAAAGAAAAAGACGAAATTATGAATATATTAGAATATGTGAATATAATCTTATTAAGAATGTCCAAAAAAAATATAAAATATGCAAATTGTATAGAAATTGTAGAAAATACAAAAAAGAGATTGAATCAAAATGCAAATTATGATATGAGTATAGATAACATGATAATGAATATGTGGGAGGAAGTAAATTGAAAGATATTGTAGGAGTGAGGTTTAAAAAGTTAGGCAAAATCTATTTTTTTAATCCTAAAAAATGGAAATTAAAAAAAGGAGATAAAGTTATAGTAGAAACAGCACAGGGAGAAGAATTTGGAGAAGTTATGATTCCTAATAGAACTGTTCCAGAAGACAAAATTGTAGAACCATTAAAACTTATTATAAGGATTGCAAATAAAAAAGACTATAAACGTTATGAAGAATGTAGAGCTTTAGAAAAGAAAGCATTAGAAGTTTGTAAAAAGAAAATTAAAGAACATAAATTAGAAATGACATTAACAGATGTAGAAGTGAAATTTGATAATAGTAAAATTTTATTCTATTTTACAGCAGATGGAAGAATTGATTTCAGAGAATTAGTTAAAGATTTAGCAGCAATCTATAAAACAAGAATAGAATTAAGACAAATTGGTGTAAGAGATGAAGTAAGAAAAATAGGTGGAAATGGTGTTTGTGGAAGAGAACTATGTTGTTGTACATTTTTAAATGAGTTTGAAGCAGTATCTATAAAAATGGCAAAAGAGCAAAATATATCACTAAATCCATCAAAGATATCAGGAAATTGTGGAAGATTAATGTGTTGTTTAAAATACGAGAATAATGTATATGAAGAGAAACTAAAAAAATTACCACATATAGGTGCCATTGTAAAAACAGAAGAAGGAGAAGGAGAAGTAGATTCTATAGAGACATTAAAAGAAAGAGTAAGAGTTAAAATAAAAGATGGAGATACATATATTTATAGAAGATATGATGCAAAAGATATTCAAGTAATAAAAGATGAAGAAAAGGAAAGATTAGATCAGGAAGAAATCGAACATCAAAAAGAATTGGAAGAGCTAGAAGAATTAGAAAAAGCAGAAGAAGGAATGAGAGAAGATTAAAAGAAGATACAGTTAGAAGCATTAAAGGAGGTGAAAAAGATGGCATATAAAATTACAGATAAATGTATATCATGTGGAGCTTGTGCTGCAGAATGCCCAGTTGGATGTATATCACAAGGAGATGATAAATTTGTTATAGATCAATCTGCTTGTATAAGCTGTGGTACATGTGCAGGGGTTTGCCCAGTAGAAGCACCAGAAGAAGAATAGAAAGAAAAAAGGGATTTTGGGGACGGACTCAAATTTCCCTTTTTTATATATTAGGAAGGTGGTCATATTGACTTTTGATATATAAAAACGTAATAAAGGAGGAATAGAAATACCAAGAAGAGAAAGAAGACAATATATATCATCATATTATCATATAATGATACAAGGAATTAACAAATTAAATATTTTTGAAACAGATAAAGAAAAACATATATATCTAAAATATTTGAACGAGGAGAAGCAAAAACAAGATATTAAAATTTTAGCATACGTGATAATGGATAATCATATACATTTGTTAATCTATGATGAAAAAGAAGAAAATATTTCAAAATGGATGCAGATTGTGAATACGAAATATGCCAAATTTTATAATAAAGAGCATGATAGAGTTGGATACGTCTATAGAGATAGGTTTAAAAGTAAGCCAATTTCTGATAGAACATATTTATATAATGTACTTGCATACATACATTTTAATCCTATAGAAGCAGGAATAAGCAAGGAGTTAAATCAATATAGCTTTTCTTCATATAATGATTATGTATATCATCGAAAATCAAAAGAAGAAATCATATTATTATTTGAAAATGAAGATTATCAACCTTTATTTCATTTCATTCATGAAAAATATTATAAAAAAATGTTATTAAAATCGAATGAGTCTCCAGAAAATATATTAAAAAATTATTTACAGGGTAAAACGGTAAAAGAAATAAAAAGAGACAAAGAATTAACCGCTAAAATTGTTGTCGACATTAAGGAAAAATGCAACTTAAGGGAATATCAAATAGCAAAAATTTTAACGATTGGAAAAAACAGAATCCATCAATTGAAACGCGAAGGTTTCATAAAAGAAGATTAAACATTTATAAGAGAAGAGATAGAATAGGAATTTAAGCACAAATCTAAAAAATAAAAAACGTAAAAAGGGAAAAATGAGTCCGTCCCCAAAATCCCTTATTAGCGAAAGGAGAAAAAATGGAAACATTAATAATTGCAGGTGGAGAAATTAATATAAAAATATTAGAAAAATATTGTGTAAATGTATCAAAACAGAACATTATTGCTGTAGATAGGGGATTAGAAGCCCTATATCAATTGCAAATGATACCAAATCATGTAGTAGGGGATTTCGATTCAGTATCCCCTGAAATATTAACATTTTATAAAAATCAGCCACAAATTATATTTCATAAATTTAATGCGGAAAAAGATAATACAGACACAGATATTGCTTTAAAGTTAGCAATTCAATTAAAAAGTTCTAAAATTACAATTTTAGGAGCGTTAGGAAAAAGAATGGATCATGCGCTTGCTAATATTCATATCTTAAAAGATGCATTAGAAGCAAATATTCCTTGTCAAATTATAGATGAACATAATCAAATTTACTTAATAAATAAAGAAATGACTTTAGAGAAAGATAAAGTTTATGGAAAATATGTATCTTTAATTCCTTTGACTAGCACAGTAGAAGGATTAACTTTAACTGGCTTTAAATATCCTTTAAATGAGTATACATTACCGATTGGAACAAGTTTAGGGATTAGTAATGAAATCATAGAAGATAGAGCATATATCAAAATGAAAAAAGGAATTTTGATTGCTATAGAAAGCAAAGATTAGCAGAGAAAACGATTATTGATTTAAAAGAAAAAGGGAATTTTGAGTCCGTCCCCAAAATCCCTTTTTTACTATTTGTTCTTATTTGTAACTTCTTCTAAATCTAATAATTCTTGCCATCTTTCATCAACAATTCTTTGGAAGTCTTCTATCATCCACTCATTACCAGGTTTAAACATATGTCTAAATCTTTTTTGTGGTTTTAAGAATTCTTCAATTGGTAATTTTTTAGCTGGCTTATATGAAATGTGATATACGCCATCAACTACTTCATATAAAGGCCAATAGCATGTTTCAACAGCAAGTTTATTGATTTTCATTAAATCTTCTGTTGGATATCCCCATCCTCTAGGACATGGTGATAATACATTTAAAAATGCTGGTCCTTCTGTGTAGATAGCTTTTTCAGCTTTTTCATATAAATCTTTGAAATTCATATAAGCAATAGTTTGAGCAACATAAGGAATATGATGTCCAACCATAATTTTACTTAAATCTTTTCTACATTGTGTTTTTCCAGGAATAACTGTTCCAGCAGGTGATGTAGTTGTATCAGCATATTTTGGTGTTGCAGATGAACGTTGAATACCTGTATTCATGTATGCACCATTATCATAACATACATAAACCATATCATGTCCTCTTTCCATAGCACCTGATAAAGATTGTAAACCTATATCATATGTTCCACCATCACCACCAAATGCGATGAATTTTGTATCTCCATCAGCTGGTAATTTTCCTTGTTTTTTCATAGAAACATAAGCTGCTTCTGCTCCAGAAAGTGTAGCACCAGCACATTCGAATGCTGTATGAATAAATGAATCTGTCCAAGCTGTATATGGATATATAAAAGTAGAAACTTCCATACAACCAGTAGCATTAGCTACAACAGCATGGTCTTCTGGCTTTAGAGCTCTCATAATCATTCTTGCAACAGGTGGAGCACCACAACCAGCACACATTCTATGTCCAGAAGTAAATCTTGAAGGTTTATTTGCAACGATTTCTTTTACATTATAAGGCATTATTTTTGCGCCTCCTTTCTTAATCCTAAATAACGATAAGGATTATCAATTTTTCCAGTTTTTACAATTTGGGATAAATCTGTGTAAACGCTTTCAATGTCATCAGCTTTAGTATCTCTACCACCAATACCATAAACATAGTTTACAGCAGGTACATGAATATTATTTACATACATAGCAGATGTAACATCTTCGAATAAAGCACCACCAGCAGCATTTAAAGAATCTGCTTTATCTAATACAGCAATTGCTTTTAAATGTGATAATGCTTTTGCAATTTCTTCTACTGGGAATGGTCTAAATACACGAAGTTTTAATAAACCTGCTTTTATACCTTGTTCTCTTAATTTATCAACAACAAATTTTGTAGTTCCAGCTGTTGAGTTCATACAAACAATAGCGATTTCTGCATCATCTAATTTATATTCTTCAAAAAGACCATATTTTCTACCAGTCATTTTTTCAAAATCTTTTGCAACATCTAAAATAACTTGTTTTGCGTTTTTCATAGCTTCTGCTTGCTGAGCTTTATGTTCAAATAGATAGCTTTGCAAATCTAATGGACCAACAGCAATTGGTTCATCTCTATTTAATAAATAATGTTCTGGTTTATATGTTCCAACAAATTCTTTTACTTTATCATCTTCCACTAGTTCTATATTTTCAATAGAATGAGAAGTAATAAATCCATCTTGACAAACCATTAATGGAAGCATTACATTTTTATTTTCTGCAATTCTATGTGCCATTAAAGTATTGTCATAAGCTTCTTGATTGTTTTCTGAAAATAACATAATCCAACCAGCATCTCTAACACCCATAGCATCTGAATGATCATTATGGATGTTTAAAGGTCCTGATACAGCTCTGTTTACTAAAGACATTACGATAGGTAAACGTAAGCTAGAAGCGATATATATCATTTCCCACATTAAAGACAATCCATTTGCAGATGTAGCTGTCATAGCTCTTGCCCCTGCAGCTTCTGCACCAATACAAGCACTCATAGCACTATGTTCACTTTCAACAGCAACAAATTCTGTGTCAACTAATCCATTATCAACAAATGTTGAAAAATATTGAGGAATTTCTGTTGAAGGGGTAATAGGGAAGGCTGCAACAACATCTGGATTAATTTGCTTCATAGCAGTAGCTGCTGCTTCATTACCACTTAATCTTTCTCTAATACTCATTTATTCAACACCTTCCTCTCTCATTTCAATTGCACCGAAAGGGCATACTTTAGCACAAACGCCGCAACCTTTACAGTAATCATAATTGAAATCTTTTCTTTTTAAATCTTCTTTTCCCACTGGAATAGCATCTTCAGGACAAACAGGGAAGCATAATCCACATTGTTTACATTTATCTGATAAAAATACAGGATAAGAACTTCTCCAATCGCCTGTTTTAAAATCTCTTGCGTTTCCAGAAGTATAAATATCACCACCAGGAGTTAATTTCTCCATAGGTGTGTTTGCATTTATATCTGTCATTTTTAACCTCATTCCTTTCTTAAAATTCAGTATATAAGTTCTTTATTGAATTTTCTTAACTTCTTTTAAAGCCATTTCCAATGCTTTCATATTTCCATCTATTACTTCAGGTTTTTTAGCAAATTTATGTTTAAAAGAACCTTTCATATCTTCTAATAATTCATCATCTGTCATAATTTTACTTACTTTTACAATCGCGGCAAGCATTGGCGTATTTGGAAAATATCTTCCTAAAGCTTCCTCTGAAATTTTTCTAGCATCAATTGTATAAATTTCTCCAGAATATCCTTTTAATGCTTTTTTTAGATATTCAGCAGACTTTGTTGTGTTAATAACAATTGCTCCTGTTGTCTTTAGACCAGAAGTAACGTCAACTGATTCTAAAAGTGTGTCATCTACAACTACCACATAGTCTGGTTCATAAATATTACTATGAATTGTGATAGGTGTTTTACTAATTCTGTTATAAGCAGTGATAGGGGCACCCATTCTTTCAGGTCCATATTCAGGAAATCCTTGAATATATTTACCAGTATTGAATGCCGCATCAGCTAGTAATAAAGATGCTGTTTTGGCACCTTGACCACCTCTACCATGCCATCTAATTTCTATCATGTTATCCATTCTCAAATTGCCTCCTTTTATTAAAATTTTACGACTTTAGTATATGACTAAATCCTCTTAATGTCAATAGATTTGACTAAAAGGACAACTGAAAATCTATATTCCACATAAAGTAGCAAATTTGAAAATTTTACTCGTATTACTTGTATAATAAAAATAATTATGATATAAATATAGTATAAAAATAAAGCTAATGATAGAAAGGCGGAATTTTTGTGGAAGAAGAAATGAATCAAGACCAAAAAACAATTTTAATTGTTGATGATGAACAACCAATAAGAGAGATATTGGTATACAATTTAAAAAAGGAAGGATACAACACAATAGAAGCAAGTGATGGAATAACAGCACTAAATATTGCTTTAGAAAAATATCCTGATTTAATCCTTTTAGATATTATGCTTCCAAAAATGGATGGTTTATCAGTATGTAAACGAATCAAAAATTCATATAATGTACCAATTTTGATGTTAACAGCAAAAGATAGTGAGATTGACAAAATATTAGGATTAGAATTGGGAGCAGATGACTATATTACAAAACCATTTAGTGTTAGAGAATTAATTGCTAGAGTAAAAGCAAATTTAAGAAAAGTAGAAAATCTTTCTATGCCAAAAATAGATAATAATGATTATAATAAAAAGAAAGAAAATAAAATTGTAGTAAATGATTTAGAATTAGATTTAGATAAATTTGAAGTAAAAATAAGAGGAGAAATTATTGACTTAACAGTAAGAGAATTTGAGGTAATTAAATTTTTAGCATCTCAACCAGGACAAGTAGTAACAAGAGAAACATTACTAGAAAAAGTATGGGGATATGAGTATTATGGAGATATTAGAACAGTAGATGTAACAGTAAGAAGAATTAGAGAAAAAATCGAAAAAGATACCTCATCACCAAAAATATTAATAACCAAAAGAGGAGTCGGATATTATATAGCTTCTAAATAAGAAAATTCAAGGAAAACTTGGGAATATCCATGTTTTCCTTTTTTATAGTTACTAAGTTGCCAAAGGGGACGGGCCATTTTGGCAACTAAAAAAATAAATATAAAAAATATAATATATAAGTTTGATAAAATATAATTTAATATATATATAAGGTTGCCAAAATGACCCGTCCCCTTTGGCAACTGCTAAAAAAGAAAAAGGATGGAATAAAGATGAATAGAACAAATACAAGAAAAGTTATGGTAGGAAATGTACAAATCGGTGGACAAAATAAGGTTGTTATACAATCTATGTGTAATACAAAAACAAAAGATGTTAAGAAAACTGTGAAGCAAATTTTAGATTTAGAAAAAGCAGGATGTGAAATTATTCGAGTAGCAGCATTAGATATGGAAGATGCAAGAGCAATAGAAGAAATAAAAAAACAAATTCATATTCCTATTGTTGCAGATATTCACTTTGATTATAAAATTGCATTAGAAGCAATTAAAGCTGGAGTAGATAAAGTAAGAATTAATCCAGGAAATATTGGAAGCGAGGAAAAAGTAAAAGCAGTTGTAGATAAATGTAAAGAAAAACATATTCCGATAAGAATAGGCGTTAATGCAGGTTCTTTAGAAAAAGATTTATTAAAGCAATATGGAAAACCAACAGCAAAGGCAATGGTAGAAAGTGCAAGAAGACATGTAGAAATATTAGAGAACTTAGATTTTAAAGATTATTTAATTTCTTTAAAAGCATCGAATTTAGATTTATGTATTGAAAGTTATGAAGAAGCTTCTAAAGCATTTGATTGTCCTTTACACCTAGGAATTACAGAAAGTGGAACAGAATTTAGTGGAACAATAAAATCAAGTATTGGTCTAGGGTATATGTTACGAAATGGAATAGGAGATACAATGCGTGTTTCTCTTTCTGATGATCCTGTAAAAGAAATAAAAGTTGCAAAAGAAATTTTAAAAGACTGTAATCTATATCATAAAGTACCAACACTCGTAGCATGTCCTACTTGCGGAAGAACACAAATTGATTTAATTCCAATTGCAAAAGAAGTAGAGGAATTTTTAAGTACAATAGAATCAGACATTACAGTAGCTGTTATGGGATGTGCTGTAAATGGACCAGGAGAAGCAAGAGAAGCAGATATTGGTATTGCAGGTGGCATAAAAGAAGGATTATTATTTAAAAAGGGAGAAATTACAAAAAAAGTACCACAAGAAAAAATTGTAGAAGTATTGAAAGAGGAAATATTAGAAATGATAAAATAGGGAAAGGAATAAAAATAAATATGGATTTAATAATAGGGAAAACTGCGGGATTTTGCTATGGAGTAAAAAGGGCAGTTGATGGCGCAAAAGAGGAATTAGAAAAAGAAAAAACAATATTCGGATTAGGAGAAATTGTACATAATCAAGATGTTGTAAAAAAATTAGAAGAAAAAGGAATGCATTTTATAGAAGACATAAAAGAAGCAAATGGAGAAGTAATTATACGTGCACATGGTATTCCTAAAGAAATTTATAAACAAGCAAAAGAAGAACAAATTAAATTAATTGATTATACTTGCCCAAAAGTTTTAAAAATACATGAAATAGCAGAAGAATACGCAAGTAAAGGGTATTATATATTTTTATTAGGCAGTAAAAAACATCCAGAAAATATTGGGACATATAGTTATTGTGGAAAAAATAAATGCATGATAGAAAAAGAAGATGATACCTTTAAAGCATTAGAAATGTTGGAAAAATCAAATATAAAAAAATTGTTAGTGATTTCTCAGACAACTTTTAGTTTAGAAAAATTCTATATTATAGAAGAAATCATAAAAAATGAATTACCTAGAGATGTTGAACTAGTAATAAAAAATACCATTTGTCAGGCAACAGAAATTAGACAAAAAGAAACCAAAGAGATAGCAAATAAAGTAGATGCTATGATAATTATTGGTGGAAAGAATAGTTCAAACACTAAAAAATTGTATGATATAGCAAAACAAAATTGTAACATTGCAATTGCAATAGAAAATGTGAAAGACTTGAATTTACAGGAGTTAAAAAATACTAAAAAAGTAGGGATTATGGCAGGAGCGTCAACACCTAAAGAAAGTATAGATAAAGTAATAGAAAAATTAAAGGAAGTATAAAATAGAAGAAATCATAAAAGAGGAGTACATATGAGGATAACAATTGTAGGAACAGGATATGTAGGATTAACAACAGGTGTATGTTTGGCAAATAAAGGACATGAAATTACATGTGTGGATATTGATGAAAAAAAGATAGAAAAATTAAATCAAGGAAAAGAAGTTATATATGAACCTGGAATGAAAGAGCTTTTAGAAGAAGCCATAAAAAACAATAAAATTACATTTACCACAAACTATAAAGAAGCATATAGTAAATCTAAAGTCATAATGGTATGTGTACCAACACCAGAAAATGAGGATGGTAGTGCCAATTTAACATATTTAGATACAGCAATCAAACAAATCATGGAAAATATAACACAAGATTGCTATATCATTGTGAAATCAACAGTACCAGTTGGAACATGTGAGAAAATTTCTGAAAAAGTAAAGATGAGTCAATTTGAAATACAAGTTATGTTCAACCCAGAATTTTTATCACAAGGAGAAGCAATCAATAATTTCATGAATCCACAAAGAATTGTTGTAGGTGTGGAAACAATGAAAGCAAAACAAATCATGGAAGAAATCTATCAAGGGTTTGATTGTAAAAAATTATTTATGGATATAAAATCTGCAGAAATTTCTAAATATGCATGTAATAATTTTTTAGCATTAAAATTAACCTATATTAATGAAATGGCAAATTTATGTGAAAAGTTAAATATTAATATAGAAAATGTATTAAAAGTAATGAAAACAGATAAAAGAATTGGAAGTACATATCTGGAACCAGGAATAGGATATGGAGGTTCGTGCTTACCAAAAGACACAAAGGCTTTAGTGAACCTGGCAAAGGAAAATAAAGTAAAATTGAATACAATAGAAGCAACCATTGCTTCTAATAAAGAACAAAGAAAAAAGCTAATAGAAAAACTAGATAAATGTTATGAAAATAAGAAAGATTTAAATGTTGCTGTATTAGGCTTAAGTTTTAAAGAAAATACAAATGATTTAAGAGAATCACAAGCAATAGAAACGATTAAAGAATTAAAGGGAAGTGTCAATAAAATAATTGCTTATGATAATAAAGAAACAATTTTAAATGCTTGTAGAAATCTATTTAAAGAAGAGCAAAGTATTCATTTCTCAAATGATATAAAGGTAGCATTAAAAGATGCAGATGTATGTATGATTTTTAATAAGGAAAAAGAAATTCTAGAGCTTTCACCTGATAATTTTGTAGATATGATGAAAGAACCAATTATTCTAGATGGAAAAAATTGCTTTGATATTTCAGAGATGAATAAAGATAATATAAAATATGATTCAATAGGAAGAAATGTTGATGGAATGAACGAAAAATGGAGAATAATATAAATGAAGAATATTTTAATGATTATCACAAAACTATCAAATGGAGGAGCAGAAAGAGCAATTAATTTATTAAGTAAAAATTTGTCTGATAAGTACGATGTAAAAATAGTAACATTTGATAATAGTAGCCAGGAATATATGCCATATGTAGAAGTAATTGATTTAAAGACAAAAATAACAAAGAATCCATTAAAGAAAATCTTACATTTCTTTACTAGAATATATAAAGTAAGAAAAATAAAAAAACAATATAAAATCGATTGTACGATAAGTTTTTTGCCAGGACCTAATATCGTAAATGTTTTAAGCAAAATACATGATAGAACAATTATATCTGTAAGAAATACACAATCAAAATTGAAGAAAAATATATTTAGAAATCTAGTTAATCAAATTTCTTTTAATAAAGCAGATAAAATTGTTACAGTATGTGATTACGTAAAAGAAGATATATTAAACACATATACTATAAAAAAAGACAAGATAGTTACTATATATAATACATATAATGAAGAAGAAATAGAAAAGAAAAAAGCAGAAAAAATAGACAAAACAGAACAACAATATTTTTCTAAAAATAAAACAGTAATTACAGTAGGAAGATTAATAAAACAAAAAGGACAATGGCATTTAATAAGAGCTTTTAAAGAAGTTGTAAAGGAATTACCAGATGCTAAATTAATCATATTAGGAAGAGGAGAATTACAAGAATATTTAGAAAAGATTATAAAAATAAATCAATTGGATAAAAATGTATATTTATGTGGTTTTAAGGAAAATCCATATAAATATATGCAACATTCTGATATATTTGTTTTACCATCACTATATGAAGGAATGCCAAATGTAATATTAGAAGCAATGTCTTGTAATCTTCCAATTATTGCTACGAATTGTGAAGGTGGAAATAAAGAAGTATTAGGAGAAAATCAATATGGTATATTAATAAACAAATTAGATGGAAAACTTTATCTAGATGAACCATTAACAAATGCAGAAGAAGAAATGAAAAATGCCATAATAAATATATTAACCAAAAAGCAACAAAGAGAAAAATATATAGAAAAAAGTAAAGAAAGAATAGAGTATTTTAAAAAAGAAAATAACATAAGAAAATGGATTGATATTTTGGAAAAAAAGATATAAGAAAGATAATAAATTTAAGAAATTATGAGGAGGTCCTATTTCAGGACACCTTCATCAAGAAATTTAACTATTTACCAATATGAAAGCGTGGATACAAAACGGTAAAAAGTGGAAAAAAACTCGTTTACAAACAAAAATATTATTTATAAAATATAAAAAAATAATAGGAAAGGGGAAACAAATGAAAAGTAATAGGATAAAAAGGACAAATGAAGGAATAACATTAATTGCATTAGTAATAACAATTATTGTATTGCTAATTTTAGCAGGAGTAAGTATAGCAACACTATTTGGAGATAATGGAATATTAACAAAAGCAATAGGAGCAAAAGAAGCAACAGAAATAGGACAAGAACAAGAATTTGTGGATTTAGCAACAACAAGTGCGATGCAAAATAGCATAACAACAAGAGGAAATGCTAAGTTTACCCAAGAAGAATTAGAAAGTGAACTAGATAAATTAACAGGAGGAGATGATACAGATGTAACAACTAAAGGAAGTAATTATCTAGTTACATTTAAAGATAGTAAAAGAGAATATGAAGTAGAGATACCAAACTGGTCATCTGCAGATTTAGATTGGGATCAAATACTAGAGGAAGCTAAAGATGATGATTCAATCCAAGGAATAGGAACAGATGGAGAACCAGTAGATATGAGTTTATGGCAATATACAGAAATAGAAGGTGGAGTAGGATTATTTGGAGGAACAGCAGAAAGTTGTTCATGGAGTGAGAATGGATATTTAGGAGAATGTCCAGATGGAAATATCATAGGATGTGTGCCACAATATATTAGAGTAAATGGAGAATTTAAGCCAGTAGTGAGAATGGAAAGTACATTTAAAGGAAATGTAGAATTAGTTAATCTACCAGAGATACCATCAACAGTAACAAACATAGATAGCATATGCCATAATTGCGAGAACTTAAAAACAGCAACGGTATATTCAAATTTAGAAACGATTGGAAGTTTTGCATTTGCTAATTGTCATAATTTAGAAAATGTAGTAATAGCAAATGGTATAAAAGGTATTGATGAAAGAGCCTTTTTAGGATGTGAAAAATTATCTAATATAAGTTTACCAGACACAATAGAAGAGCTAGGAGAACAATGCTTTGCAGATTGCACATCTTTATCTGATATATATTTACCAGAGGGGGTAAAGTCAATGTGTGAATCATTTTTTGGGTGTACTTCGTTAACTAGTATAGAAATACCAAGCACATTGGAAAATGTTTATTCTGATGCAGGCGATAGTGCGCTAGGATGGTTCCATAGTGATAAATATATAGGGTGTTTTGAAAGTTGTTCAAATCTAAAAACACTTATTTTTAGAGAAGGTATAAAAGATTTGAATAATATAAAAGAAATATTAATTGATTCAAATATAGAAAATCTTAAGATTCCTGGAAGTGTTGAATCAATACCAGAATTATACGATTGGGGAAATTTAACTTCTCTAAAAAATATAGAACTAGGTGACGGAGTAAAAACAATAGGATGGGGAGCTTTTAGAGGTTTTGAAAATTTAGAAAATATTAATATACCAAGAAGTGTAGTAGAAATAGAAATATATGCATTTTCAAGTGAAAAATTGACAAGTATAACAATTCCAAGTAGTGTAACATATATGGATGAAAATGTTTTTTATAACTGTACAAATTTAACAGAAATAAGAATAGAATCAGGAAGTACATTAGAAGTACCAACTAATAAGTGGGGAGCAACAAATGCAACAATAATTAAAGAATAAGTAATAAATAAAAAAACACCTTTTGATGTTTTTTTATTTACTAAAGAATGAAAAAATGTAACGTGGATATAAAACGGCAAAAAGTGGAAAAAAACTCGTTTACGAACAAAAATATTATTTATAAAATATAAAAAAATAATAGGAAAGGGGAAACAAATGAAAAGTAATAGGATAAAAAGGACAAATGAAGGAATAACATTAATTGCATTAGTAATAACAATTATTGTATTGCTAATTTTAGCAGGAGTAAGTATAGCAACACTATTTGGAGATAATGGAATATTAACAAAAGCAACAGGAGCAAAAGAAGCAACAGAAATAGGACAAGAGCAAGAATTTGTGGATTTAGCAACAACAAGTGCGATGCAAAATAGCATAACAACAAGAGGAAATGCTAAGTTTACTCAAGAAGAATTAGAAAATGAACTAGATAAATTAACAGGAGGAGATGATACAGATGTAACAACTAAAGGAAGTAATTATCTAGTTAAATTTAAAGATAGTAAAAGAGAATATGAAGTAGAAATACCAAACTGGACATCAGCAGATTTAGATTGGGAGCAAATACTAGAAGATGCTAAAGATGATCCATCAATAGAAGGAATAGGAACAGATGGAGAGCCAGTAGATATGAGTTTATGGCAATATACAGAAATAGAAGGCGGAGTAGGATTATTTGCAGGAGAATCGAGGGCGGGATGTGCATATAGTGAAAATGGATACATAGGAGAATGTCCAGACGGAAATATCATAGGATATGTGCCACAATATATTAGAGTAAATGGAGAATTTAAGCCAGTAGTGAGCATGGTAAGTACATTTAAAGGAAATGCAGAATTAGTTAATTTGCCGGAGATACCATCAACAGTAACAAACATAGATAGTATATGCCATAACTGTGAGAATTTAAAAACAGCAACAATATATGAAACTACTGAAACAATAGGGATTTCTGCATTTGCAGAGTGTCCAAATTTAGAAAATATAACTATAGCGAAAGGTATAAAAAGTATTGATGAAAGAGCTTTTTTAGGGTGTGAAAAATTATCTAATATAAATTTACCAGACACAATAGAAGAACTAGGGGAACAATGCTTTGCGTATTGTACATCCTTAACAGATATATATTTGCCAGAAGGAATCAAATCAATGTGTGAATCATTTTTAGGGTGTACATCTTTAACTAGTATAGAAATACCAAGTACATTGGAAAGAGTATGGTCTGATAGAGGAAGGTATGAATATGCTATAGGAGTATTTGAAGATTGTACAAATTTGAAAACAATCATTTATAGGGAAGGAACTAAAGAATTAATAAACTTAACAGAAAATTGCGACAATGTTGAAACTATAAAAATTCCTGGAACTGTTGAAGAGATACCATTTATGTTTGCACCTGTTACACTAAAAAACATAGAAATAGGGGAAGGGGTAAAGAAAATTGAAAGATCAGCTTTTAGAGAGTGTATGAATTTAATTAATGTGAAATTACCGAGCAGTATAATTTACATAGATGACTATGCATTTTCAGGATGTACTAATTTAACAGAAATAAGAATAGAATCAGGAAGTACATTAGAAGTACCAACTAATAAGTGGGGAGCAACAAATGCAACAATAATTAAAGAATAAGTAATATATAAAAAAACACCTTTTGGTGTTTTTTTCTTAGAGTAATTATGATAGAATAAAGAAAATAAAGAATAAGAAAAATATAAAATCGGAGAAATATATGTTAAAGAAAAATTATATAGATATAGTAATGCTTGCTTTTGCAATTTCAACTTTAATACCAATTATAACACGGAAATTATATAAGTTTAAATGATTCATTAGTTATGAGTGCAACATATTTTTTTGTAGTAGCCATATATTTTATAATAAAAATGGTAATATCAAGAAATTCAAAAAGAAAAAATATTTGCATTAATGGAATAATAGCTATATCAGTTATATGTATCATTTTAGGAATAGATAAAATGACAATAAATATAGGAAAGCCACTATATGACTTACTAGGTGTTTCTATAACGGCAAATACATCTAGAATGGAATCTATATTTGGCTACCCCAATATGTTTGCAATAAATACATATATAAGTTATTTCCTTTTGCTAGGAAAGATATTATCAGAAAAAGAAAAAAAATATAAAATCATAGATATCATTTTAATAGTAATACATATAATTGCTATATTTTTATCAGGTTCAAGAATAACAATTGCTATGTTAGCCGTGTTTACAATAATATATATGTATATACAATTTAAAGATAAGTGCAAGAATATACCAACAAAAAAAGTAGGCAAAATTTTAGGACTTAGTTTGATTGTCTTAATAGTAATAATTGCATTTATACTTAATATGAAATCAGATTTGGTTTTGTTTAATAAAAAAGGAGAAGATGATACATATTCTAAAAAAGAAATTCCAGTGCAAGCTGATACAGATTATGTGTTAAAGATGGAAATAGAGACACAAGGATCAAGTGATACTACAAAAAGGGATTATGGAATAACAATAAAACAGTTAGATAAAAATAATAACTTTATTTCAAATACAAATAATCGAGTAGGAACATATAATGGCGTATTTGAAATGTCTTTTAAAACAGATGTAAATACAAAATATATTAATATTATATTTAGTTGTTCAGAAATAACAGATTATACAAAATTTGTAGTAAAAAAGTTAACATTAAATGATAAAGAATTAACAGTAAATTATAGATTTATTCCGGTTGAAATAGTAGATAGAATTGTATATGCAAATATCAGGAGTAATTCTGTAATTGAACGATTTACAATTATTACAGATGGTATAGACATTATAAAAAAATATCCAATGACGATATTAACAGGAATGGGTGGCAATACATGGAAATATAAATTTGAAGAAGTAATTGATTATGAATATGATGTGCCACAAATGCATAATTTCATATTGCAACTTGTTTTAGAATCTGGAATTATTACAGCAATCATATATATTTTGATTATTGCATTTACGATAAAAAATATGCTCAAATTAGAAAAAAATCCTGTTAACTTAGGAATTATATTTGCATTTTTAGGTGTGTTTTTACATAGTTTAGTAGATTATGAATTAGATAATATTATTATATTAATTGAATTTTTTATATTAATGTCTCTATTACATGAAAAGAAGGAAGCAAATAAATATACTGTATACATGGTATATATAACAGCAATCATTTCTATAATTTTATCTGGAATTGTGTGCGGAAATATGTTAAAAACTAGAAATGCAGTAATTAAAAGTTATAGAGAATTAGGAAATCAGGAAAATATACAAATATTAGAAAATACAATTAAAAATGAAAGATATTTTCAATATGATATATATACAACATATGTATATAATTTGATAAGTTTGCAAGATGAAACATATAAACCAAAAATAGAAGAATATACAAAAATTATAAAAAATAATTTATCAGAAGATAAATATATAAGTGATTTTGAGCAATCGATAGAAATACTAGAGAACAGAGAGGAGTAAACAATGGAAAAGAAAAAAATAGTAATTATAGTTGTAGCACTTGTTTTAGTACTTATTTTAGGAATAGGAATATATATGTTTGCAACGAGAACTACTTCAGAGGAAGAGGAAATTGCACAAATACATAGAATTCTTAACATGATGAGAGGGTATGGAGAAGAAAGTATTAATGCAGATACATTAAACCAATATTTAAGACCAAATGGAGTTATGGCTACAGCAACAGATGGAAATAGAACAATGGTCGTATTTGATAATGGAAATAAATATGAAGTAGAGCAAGATGGAACAATTACAAAAGGTGGAAGAAATATGTCTTCTAGTGCTTTAGGTAGTGATGATTATAAAATACAAGTAAAATTTTTAAAAGATAATACAAATGAACAAACAGATATACCTAATAAACCAGAATTATCAGAAGAAATGATACCTGTGAAATGGGATGGAGAAAATTGGGTGATAACAAATGAAAATGACCCAGAATGGTATAATTATATAGCACAAACAGAAGGAACAGATGGAGCTTCTAAATGGGCAAATATTATGATGAGTGATGGTAAATATAGCAAAATAAATCAAGAAGGAAAAATATTAGTAACAGATGCATTAATAGGAACCAAAATAGCAGATGAAGAATTGGGAAGCATGTATGTATGGATTCCAAGATATTCATATAAAATAGAATATTATAAAGATGGAGAGATAATTGCATATTCTGATGCTAGAGGATTTGTAGAAGCAAATGGAGAACTTGTAAATGAAGCAAATAATCAAGGAACAAGGATAAATGCAGGAGATAATTATATTGTACACCCATCTTTTCTAGGAAAAGGATATGAAGAAGCAGGTGGAGGATTTGGACAAGATGAAAATGGAATTACAGGTTTATGGATTTCAAAATTTGAAGCCTCTAATAAAAATAAAGTAGAATACACAAAAGATGAAGAAACAATTAATGAAAATACAATATTTAAATTTGTTCCAAATAGTATGTCTGTTGAAATTGAATATAATTTAGAAAATATAAAAGAAAATGTAATAAATAAAATGCAATCACAATCAACAAATACTGCAGATATGCATGTAACTAAAACTTCAGAATGGGGAGCTATGGTATATTTAGCATATAGCCAATATGGAAGAAATGGAAATAGTATGAGTGTTAATGAGGCATATTATAGTACTAAAAAAGATAATGCTGTTACAGGATATGGTGCAAGTGACAATGGATATTATTATATTTATACACAAAATGATTATTCATATAAAACAGATAAAGGTGTACTTGCAAGTACAACAGGAAATGTATATGGTATATATGATGTTGCAGGAGGATTAGCAGAATTTACAATGGGATTTAAGGATATAAGCGATATAAAAACATTGACTGATGGATTAGATAGTAAATATTATATGTTATATGAAAAAGATAAAGCTAGTGAAGAAGACGTAGGAGATATGTTATTTGAAACAGCACATTGGGATAAAGACGGCGCAGATTATGTTAATACATATGATCCAATATTCAAAATGGGAGGAAGATATGATATTGGATGTGCTGGAATGTTTAATTATTCAGCATGGAATATTGAAGAAGATCCATGCAGTGTTAGAAGTACAATTGTATTGAAATAGAGGTTTATATATGAGTAAAAAGGTTAGTATCAGTATAGGAATAATTATATTAATAGCAAGTATATTGTTAATTATAACAATGTTAGATTTTGAAGAAGAATTTATTTTTGATTCAGCCACAAATACAATTTTAGGAGTTCGTAATAGTGATAAAATACAAGAACTTACTATACCAAGCAAAATAAATGGTGTAAAAGTTAAAAATATAAAAATTTCAGATGGAAATATGGAAAAGCTAGAAAAAGTAATAATAGAAGAGGGCATAGAAACTATAGGAGAACAATGCTTTTATGATTCTCCAAATTTAATAACAGTAGTGATTCCTAAAACGGTAAAAAAAATAGAAAAACAAGCTTTTAGTAAATGTGACCAATTAATTAATATAACATTGCTAAATACTGTAGAAGAAATTGGAGAGGAAGCATTTTCGGAATGTTTAAAATTAGAAAATGTGTATATTTCGGATAATGTAAAAACAATTGGAAAGAAAGCATTTTTAGGGACTCAGTGGATGACAGATCTACTAGAAGGAAGAGAAGAAAACATGAATGAAAATTTGTACAAGAAAATAATAGAAAGTAATGAGGAAAAATGAAAGAAAAAAGGACAGTAAGAGATATTATTATAAAAGGAATAAAATATATACTATTATTAAGTTTGATAGTAATGATAGCCTTTTTTAGTCAAGAAAAAATAAGTTTATCTTGGATTATAAGTATTAATATTATCTCATCTATTTATATTATTATATATCACGTTATATACAGAAAAGAAATTTTAGAATGCAAAAAATCAAAAATAGACAAATGTATAGCAATTTTGTTTGCTATAATTGCTATTTATGTATTAAAACTAAATTGGAATTTTTTAGGAATAATATATATATATATAATGTTGAATATGTATTTTATAGGTCTAGATATTTTTAGAAAAATATTTAAGAAAATAGTTAGAGTCGATTTTATAATGACAATAATAGAATTATTAATATTAAATATTAATAATATACATAAAAAAGATATTTTTACAGAAGTTTCAAATAAAAATATTTTGATATTGGTTTCAAGATTACATACTGGTGGAGCAGAAAGAGTAGCGGTCAATTTAGCAAATAATTTTAAAGAAAAATATGATAAAGTAGTGGTAGTAACATATAATGCAAAAACAGAAGATGATTACGAATGTAACGTGAAACATATACAAATAAAAAATAAAGAAATAAAAAGAATTAATGATATAAAGAAAATAAAGAAAAAATATCATATAACACATAGTATTAGTTTTTGTACAACAGCAAACTATTTGAATGTAGCTAGTAATAATGGAGAAAAAGTTATTATTTCAGTAAGAAACTATTTATCAAATTCTACAGAAAAAAGAAGAAGAAAGTTAGAAGCGAAAATTTCAGTTAGGTTTGCAGATAAAATTGTAGCTGTAGCAAAAGCAGTAGAAATAGAGCAAATAGAAAAATATAAAATTTCTAAAGATAAAATATTGACGATAAATAATTTTTATGAAGAAGCAATTATTGAAGAAAAGGCAAAGCAAAAAATACTAGATGAAGAGGAAAGAAAATTTTTTGATACACATGATATTGTAATAACAGTCGGAAGACTAAATTATCAGAAAGGCCAATGGTATTTAATACGAGCTTTTAAAGAAGTTATAAAAGAATGTCCAAATGCAAGACTTGTTATATTGGGAAAAGGTGAGGATGAAGAAAAATTAAAATCTTTAATTCAGGAATTACAATTAGAAAAGTATGTGAAATTATATGGATTTAAAGAAAATCCATATCAATATTTAAGTAAAGCAAAAGTATTTGTATCAGAATCATTATATGAAGGAATGTCTAATGTTATATTAGAAGCAATGAAGTGTGGATTACCAATTATAGCAACAGATTGTTTAGCAGGAAATAGAGAGATATTAGCGCCTAATACAGAGCTTATAAAGCATACAGATAAGATAGAATTTGCACAATATGGAATTCTTGTACCTGTGGGCGATGGAAAAGAATATAAGACAGAAGAATTAAATTATTGGGAAATAGAATTAAAAGAAGCAATTATCAAAATTTTGAAAGATAAAGATTTAAGAGAAAAATATATAAAACAATCTAAAATCAGAATTAAAGATTTTGAAAAAGAAAAAATAATAAAACAATGGTATGATTTAATAGAAGGAGAATAGAATTTGAAAAAAATTGAAGGAATAATAGATTTAAAAAAAGAAAATGATATTTATATAGCAGTAAAAGGAAGAATTGAAAAGGAAGATAATCTTGAAGCTGATGAAATATATTGCAAAAGAATGTATGAAAAATATAAGGAAAAAATGTTCCAGTATGTGAAAGGAGAATATGTAATTGTTATAAAAGATAAAGATACGGTTATTATGGCAAGAGATAAAATTGGGGCAGAACAATTATATTATTCTATGCAAAAAGATAAACTATATTATTCTACACAGTTTAAATTTTTCTTAAATGATTCTAGTATTTCAAAAGAAATAAGAAAAGATATTTTACAACAATTTCTGACTTATGAATATATTGCTGCTCCAGATACAATTTTAAAAAATATTTATAAAATAGAACCAGGCACATTTATCATCTGGAAAGATAATAAAATGAAAAAAGTAAAATATTACAATATATTGAAAAGATATAAAAAAATTTCAAAAAGGAAAGAAAAAGAATTTAAAACTTGTAAGAAGAATTTACAAGAAAAACTTGAAGAAAAAATAGAGAAAAGCGTTTGTAAAGATAAAATCTATGGAAGTTATTTAAGTGGAGGAATTGATTCAAGTTTAGTTACAGGAATTGCTAGTAAATATACCAAATATCCAATAAAAACATTTTCGATAGGGTTTAAAGATGATGATTTTGATGAGGCAAAATATGCAAAAGAAATAGCAAAATATTTTAAATGTGAACATCATGAATTATATATAGACCAAGAAGATATGATAAAAACCATAAAAAAGATACCATACATCTATGATGAACCATTTGCAGATACATCACAAATACCAACGATTATATTAAATGAATTGGCAAAAGGAAAAGTAGATGAAGTAATAACAGGAGATGGAGCAGACCAAATTTTTTGTGGTTCAACAGTGTATGATAAATTAGGAAAGTTAAAAATAAAAGAAAAGATTGCAAGATATAGTGAAGTTATACAATTTGATAGTAAAAAAAGGGAAAAAAGAATAAGATGTTTAATATTGGATGCAAAAAAGAAAAAATTGTATAAAATGAAAAATTATGGCATAAGAAAAAAAAGAATAGCAAGAATGTTATTGGAAACACAAAAATTTCTACCAGATAGATTATTAAATAAAGTATTAAAAAGTTCTGATGAGAATGGAATTGATTTAATAAAACCATTTTCAGATTATACAATTATCGAAGAATCTTATAAAATTCCATTGAAATATAAATATTTTAATGGTGAGAAGAAATATATCTTAAAAGAAATAGTATACGATTTGATACCAAAAGAATATTTAGATAGACCGAAACATGGATTTGGAGTACCAATAGAAAAATGGCTCACAACAGAACCTATGTATTCAGAGCTATTAAGAGTAGCTAATAAAGAAGTAATAGAAAAACAAGGAATATTTGAATTCGAAAAAATAAAACAGTTTATAGAAAATTTTAAAGAAGAAAAGAGAAAAGGAGATGCCATTATATTATGGTCTTTCTATGTTTTTCAAATATGGTATAAAACATATATGGGGTAAAGGATGAAAAAGATAATAATAATAGGAATTATATTAATAATAATAATTGCATTAATCATTGGGATAATCATAGATAATACATGCAATTCTCATGGATTTGCTGGCTGGTTTATAAATATAGGAGTGCAATATCAAAAATTTCAAGTGTCGACAGTTGAAGAATTAGTAGAAGCATTGCAAAATAAGGAAAATATAGAGATAGAAATATTAAATGATTTAGACTTAGGATGGAAAAAAATATACAAGAATTTAATTAATCATGATAATTTTACAAAAGCAAATGAAGCTAAAATTAGTCCAGATTTAATAGAAAGTGGTGTTAGCAATTTTATATTAGATAAATATAAGAATGTAAAAATCTATTCTAAAAATAATTCTAAAATTTTACATAGCTGTTTGCAAATAAAAAATTCTAATAATATAAAGATTGAAGGATTAATTTTTGATGAATTATGGGAATGGGATGAAGTAACAAATGGAGCATATAAAGAAAATAATTGGGATTTTATAGATATAGAAAATTCTGATAAAATATGGATTAATAAATGTGAATTTGGACAAAGTTATGATGGAATCATAGATAGTAATGCAAGTTCTAATATTACTATATCTAATTGTGAAATAAATCCTAATAAATATAACTATAGTTTTTATGAAAAACAGTTTGACTATTTAGAAAAAAATAAAGACCAAAATAGAACCTATAGTATATTAAGAGATGAGGCAGGATTGACAAAAGAGCAAATAATGAATATATATAATTGTCAATGTAAAGTGTATAATTTTGGAACTAAGGAATTTGAAGAAGATAATGCAAAACAAAATATTACCATTCATAATGTGAATTTTAAAAATGTAAAATCTAGAATTCCAAGAATTAGAGCGGGAAAGGTACATATATATAACATATGTATAGATAATTCTGAATTGAAGGATTATTATGACTATATAAATGAAGAAAAGGTTACTGAATTAAAAAATACATATAAAGATATGATATATGATATCAATAGAGGTGTTTTATCAACAGAAGGAGCAATTGTTACAATAGAAAATTCAGTATTTAAAAATGTAGATAAGCCTATATTAGAATCTGTTGAAGAACATGAGGGAGAAGAACAATATAAAGGAAAAGTTGTTGTAAAAAATTGTATGTTTAATAACGAATTAAAAAATACAAATTTAGATAATGATGCTTTTGAAATACCATATTTCTATATATTAAAAAAGGTAAAGTCATAAAAAATATCATAGAATAATTTTCTATGATATTTTTTAATATAAACTATACTAATTTTATTTTAAATACAAATTAATACAATCTTGAATATTGCCATCAAATTTAATTTGACTATTTTCTATTAAAATTCCTCTTTCACAAAATTCTTTTGCAATATCTGGAGCATGTGTGACCAAAAGAAAAGTATGTTTATTATCATTTAAAAATTCCTTAATTTTTTCATAACACTTTTGCTTGAAATGATAATCACCAACACTAAATACTTCATCTAAAATAAGTATTTCAGGATAGGTATGAATACTAATTGAAAAACCTAAACGAGATTTCATACCAGTAGAATAGGTTCTAATGGGTTGATCTATATATTCTCCAATATCAGCAAATTCAATGATTTTATTTTCAATCTCTTTTATTTGGGCAGTTTTTAAACCTAAAAGCTTACACTTTAAAAAAATATTTTCTCTTCCTGTAAAATCATTTTCAAAACCAGAATTTAATTCTAATATAGCACTTAAATTTCCATTAACCGTAATTTTTCCGTAAGAAGGGTAAGTAATACCAGCAACTAATTTTAAAATAGTAGATTTTCCCATTCCATTTTTTCCAATAATGGCAACAGATTCACCTTTGGAAATAGAAAAGGAAATGTGATTTAAAACATTTTTTTCTTTGATATGCTTTTCAAAAAAAATAGAAGAAAAGATTTTACTACTATTTTTTTTATATAATTTATAACTTTTAGATACATCTTCAAATTTTATAGCTATAGAATTCATAGATATTTTTCATATAAAGATTATATGAAACTCCTTTCCTCTTATAATACATCTGGAATAATTTTTTTAAATTTTTTATAACATATTACAGAAAGTATACAAGATATTAAAAACACGACAATAAAGGCGATTAAAGACAAAGAATCTTCCCAAAACCATACATGTTTAATAAAGCAATTTCTGTAACCATTTACTAGAAATGTAACTGGATTTAATTCTAAAATAAATTTTAAAATAGGATTATGAATAGATGAAATATCCCAAATAACTCCTGAAAGTGCAAATATTGCAAAAACAGAAGATTTTATAATATTTAAAAAATCTTTACTAACAGCAGATAGAAGTGAAAGTACTTGATTTAGTATAGTAAAAAATAAAAACATAAACAGCATATATATTGGTAATTGTAGTATATACATATCTAAAGAATACCCACTAAAAATAAATAGACATATGGTAATTGCCATTAAAATAATATGGATGATAAATCTAGATATGCTTGTAAATGTTGGAATAATGCAAATAGGAATTTTCATTTTTGTCACTAAATAACTATATTTTCGGATAGATTCACTTCCTTGATTTAATATATCATTTATATAAAACCAAGGAACCATTCCACTAATTAGCCATAAAAAATAAGGATATCCGAACATATCTTTAGAAACTTTTAATCCAATAGCTAGCATAAAATAATAAATAAAAATTCGAAAAGCAGGTCTAATAATAGCCCAAGCCCAACTAAGTATAGCACCTCGGTAAGTTCGAATCAAATCCGTTTTTGTAAGTGTTGATATAATTGATATATTTTGTATATGTTCATCGATAATTTCAAACATAATTTACTCCATTTCTTTTTGTATGATTTGATTATACTAACAAAATTCAAAATAGTCAATTTGAATTTTAAGTTAAAAGTTGCTTTTCGCATTTGGTAAAAATTATGATGATATAAAAAACGATTTAATTGATTGAATATATTGAAAAAAACCAGAAGATATATTAGAATGTTTTTTGTAAGGAGAACGTATGAAAATAGCAATTATTAGTCATAAAACATCTAATCTAATAAATTCAAGAGGGGAACTTATAAAAGCACTTGTTCAAAAAGGTCATAAAGTTATTGCTATATGTAATGAAGATACAAGTAAAAAAAAGGTAGAACAATTAGGTGCAAAATATAGGAGTGCTACATTTGATAGGACTTCTACTAGTATTTTTCAGAATTTACAATATTTAAAAAAGTTACAAAATATCCTAAAAGAAGAACAGGTAGATACCGTATTCATGTATACAATAAAGCCAATTATATTTGGTTCAATAGCAGCTAAAAGAAATAAAGTTTCTAAAATATATTCTTTGATAGCAGGAATGGGATACAATTATTCTGTAAATTCTTTGAAAATAAGATTAATTAGAATAATTTGTGATATAGGATATAAAATAGCATTAAAATATAATACGAAAGTAATCTTTCAAAATAAAGAAGATATGGAAGAATTAATTCAGAAACATTTTATAAAAAAAGAACAAGCAGAGTTAGTAGATGGAACAGGTGTCAACATGGATATCTTTACAAAAGAGGAAAATCGTTTAGGGAATACATTTAATTTCTTAATGGTTTCACGAATGTTAAATGTAAAAGGTGTAAAGGAATATTGTAAGGCTGCTAAAATTCTAAAAGAGAAATATCCGAACGTTAGATGTATACATATAGGAGAAGAAGATTATACTTATCGAGGTCTAAAAAAGGAATTTATTGAAAAGTATAAAGAAGTTGTGGAATTTAAGGGAAGAGTAAAAAATGTTCCAGAATATATAAAAGATTGTAACGCTGTTGTGTTGCCTTCTTATTTAAGAGAAGGAATACCAAGAACACTGCAAGAAGCTCTGGCGGTTGGAAGACCGATTATTACAACAAATGTGAGAGGATGTAAAGAGACAGTAAAAGAAGGAAAAAACGGATACTTGATTACCCCAAAAAGCGTTGAAGAATTAGTGAAAGCTATGGAAAAGATGTTACGAAAAGACGAATTAGAATTAAAAGAAATGTCAGAAAAGAGCTATCATATAGCACTAGAAAAATTTGATGTCAATAAAATTAATAGAAAAATGATACAGATAATTGAAGGAGAGCAAAAATGAAAACAGTTTTAATTACAGGAGGAGCAGGATTTATAGGCTCAAGTTTAGCTGATAGATTATTAGAAGAAAATTATGAAGTAATTATTATAGATAATATGACTGAAAATTATAGTGTGAAGCTAAAAAATGCTAATATAAATAGAAATATAAATCATTCACATTATCATTTTTACAAAGTTGATATTCGAAATAAAGAGGAAATGGAACAAATTTTTAAAGAAAATACAATAGATAGTGTAATCCATTTAGCAGGATTAGCAGGTGTAAGGAAATCTATTGAAGAGCCGATTTTGTATGAAGAGGTAAATGGTATTGGAACACAAAATATATTAGAAGTTATGAAAGAAAATAAGGTGAAAAATCTTGTGTTCTCATCATCAAGTTCTGTGTATGGAAACAGAAATCAAGGTCCATTTAAAGAAAGTGATAATACTGATTATCCAATTAGTCCTTATGCAGCAACTAAAAAGGCAGATGAATTATTTATATATACATACCATCACTTATATAAAATTAATGCAATGTTGTTAAGATTTTTTACAGTTTATGGACCTAGACAAAGAGGGGATCTAGCAATTAGTAAATTTGTAAAAGCAATCTTTGAAGATGAACCAATACAAATGTATGGAGATGGAACGACTTCTAGAGATTACACATATATAGGTGATATTATTGATGGGATTTGGAAGTCATTAAAATATTTAGAGAAAAATGAAGATATATATGAGATATTAAATATAGGAGAATCTACACCAATCACATTAAAAGATATGATTAAAACCATTGAAACAAAAGTAGGAAAAAAAGCAAAAATACTTCAAATGCCAATGCAGATGGGAGATGTTACGACAACATATGCAAGTATAGAAAAGGCAAAAAATATGATTGGTTATGCACCTAAAACAAGTTTTGAAGAGGGAATAGAAAAATTTGTGAAGTGGTTTAAAGAAAATAAGGATTTATATGATTAAATATGTATATATTTACATATATATATTCATTTTGTCGAATTATGCGATGAAAAATAAAAAAAGATAAAAGGAACTTGTTGACAAGTTCTTTTTTTGACAGTATACTTTAAGAAATTATATAATTTTTAATCAATAGAAATTTCTATCTAGTATTTATTCATTTAATTTTTTAAAAATATCCACAAAAATTTATCCATTAAAGCTCTAGTAAAATTCAGAAAGGAGGTTATTTTTTAGTGCACTAAAATTATATATGAACAGAAAATTTGTTGCAAAAAGTAATTATGTATTAAGAAAAGTTTTAAATTCAGAAGATAATGTAGATATTTTGAGAGAATTTATAGAAGTTATATTAAATATAAAAATAAAAAAGGCAGGAATAAATCCATATCTGGAAAAAAGAAAGAAAAATTTACCTGCTGAAGAAAATTTTGGGATTGCGGATTTAAGAATACAAACAGAAGATAAAGAAGAGCTAAATATTGGAATACAAATGATAGATGGAGAACATGTTTTAACAAAGATGTTTCTATATTTTGCACAAATACATTTTAATCAATCTGAATATGGTGATAATAGAAATTTAACCAAAACAATTACAATTAATATTTTAGATTTTATATTTACAAAAAGGACTAAATATCACAGTAAGATGATTTTAAAGGATAAAAAAATGATGGGTATTTATAAAGATTGCCTAGAAATGCATGTAATAGAATTACCTAAATTTAAGATAAACGAAAATAAAGAAATAACATTAAAAGAAGCGTGGATAAATTATCTAAAAGGAGAAAATATAGAAAAGGCAATTAGAAGAAGTAAAAAAATTAAAAAATTGGATAATTTACTAAACACATACTGGCAAGATGAAGTTATGGAATAATAAAAAGGAAGAAGGCACCCATGTGGTTTATGGAGCATTCTTCTTTTTTAATCTTGATGTATATTATATATTTTATTCTTTATTACTTTATGATTTAATGTGCATCTGTCAATGTCGGTTTTAATGTAACATTGATGATGGTTCCTTCAGGCACTAATTCATCTTTTGTATAATCTTGTGTTGTTACAATTCCAGAACCAGTAACACTAATATTAAGATTTTTTGATCTTAATGCATTTGTTGCTTGTGAAAGATTCATTCCAGATAAATCAGGAACACTTACAGATGTTGCAATAGTATTTCCTTCACCGTATAGCATAATAATAGAATTGCTAGATAATTGAGCACCTGGCTTTGGTGTTTGGTCTGCAACTAAAGTAGAATTTTCATCTCCAGAAGAGGTAACTTTACATGTAAATCCTGCATCAGAAAGGATTTTTTTAGCTTCTGTTATTGTTTTATTTCTAACATCAGGAACAGTAATTAAATCATCAGAATTTTCGTTGTTTGTTGCATCAGAAGGGACTCCTAAATATGGTAAAATTTCTGTTAACATTTGTGAAACAACAGGAGCAGCAACAGAACCACCTTGGTATCCATATTTTTTATTTTGTGGGTCATATAATGTAAGTAATACAACAACTTGTGTATCTTCAACAGGAGAAATTGCCACAAATGAAGATACATATCCATCATCTTTGTTTGCTTCTGTAGGCTCAGAAGTTCCAGATTTACCACCAATAGAATATCCAGAAACAGAAACATTTTTTCCAGTTCCTTCTAAAACAACAGATTCCATCATAGATTTTACTTGAGAAGCAGTTGTTTTAGAGATAACTTGTCTAACCTCTGTAGGCTGTGTTTCAGTAACAGCACCTGTATCTGTATTTGTAATTGATTTTATGATATTTGGCTTCATTAAAACACCATCATTTGCTACACAAGAAATAGCAGTAATCATTTGAAGAGGTGTTACTTGAAATCTTTGACCAAATGCATATGTTGCAAGTTCAACAGGACCAATTTCATCTAAATCATGGAAGATACTTGTTTGTTCACCATATAGACCTGAATTTGTACTTTCAAATAATCCAAAAGCTTGATAATATTTATATAAAGTAGGAGCACCTATTCTTTGTGCTAATTGTATAAAAGCAGGGTTACAAGAATTGCATAGAGCTTGTCTTAAAGTTTGAGAACCATGAGGGTTATAATTTCTCCAACAATTAATAATTCTATCTTCGACTTCTTCATATCCTTTACAATAAAAGTCTCCTGCTTTATCAGTAGTTGTAATGCCTTCTTCTAAAGCAACACTAGCAGTGATGATTTTAAAGGTAGAGCCTGGCTCATAACTATCTGAAACAGATTTATTAGCCCACATTTTATATAAGGCTTCATTTTTTTCTTCATCTGATAATGAATCATAAGTTTTAGCTAATGTAGAATTTGGTGTATAAGGTGAGTTTAGGTCATAATCTGGGTAACAAGCCATTCCTAAAATATCACCAGTTTGTGGATTCATAACAATGACATTTCCGCCATCTTCGCATTCATATTTTTCTACGGCTTGCTCTAAATATTTTTCAATAATTGATTGGATATTTAAATCAATTGTAAGGGTAATGTCACTACCATTTTCAGCAGAAATATAGGTTTCTTCTGCATTTGGTATTTCATTTTGACTACTATCTTTAGAACTTACAATTTTTCCTGGAGTACCTGTTAAAACAGAATCCCATTTTGATTCGATTCCGCTCAAACCTTGGTTATCAGAACCACAAAATCCAATAACACTTGATGCTAAATCTCCATAAGGATAATAACGTTTATTGTCTTCATCTATATTAATACCTACAGAAATATCATTTTGTTCCATCCAAGCTTCTAATTCATCTACTTTTTCTTGTTCAACTTTTTTTACAATGGTTTCAACTTGTGCACTACTATTTACTTTTTCTAATGTTTCATTATAATCTAATCCAAATATATCAGAGAATCCTTTAGCAACTGTTTCTTTTAAGGTTTTCGTTTCTTCATCTGAATCACCTTTTATTTTTGTAGGATTAATCGTTATGGTATCTACTTGTGCACTAATAGCTAAAGCTTTTCCAGTAGAGTCATAAATATTTCCTCTCTTAGGACTAAGGATTTGGTTAATGGTTTGTTGTTGGTAAGCAAGTTCAGTTAAATAAGCACCATCAACAAATTGTAGATAACCGATTCTTCCTAAAAGTAAAATAAATAGAATAACAATAACAATAAATGTATTCCTTAATTTTGAAGTATAAATTAAGTTTGTACCATCAAATTTTCGATTTAAATTGATAATATTAGATTCTTTAGTTATTTTTGTATCTGCATTTATTTTATGATGTTTTATATTAGAATCTTTTGTTTTATGATTACTAGAATTTGGTGTATTTGATTTATGTATATGTTTATTTTTTAAATCTTTTTTATTTCTATCCATAAATTCGCCTCTTTTGTTAAAAATTTGCAATTTTATTGTATCTTAAAAACATAGAAAAAGCAAGAAATACACACAAAATTTACAATTTAAATAGAAAGAAAAAACAAGAAGGAATATAGATAATTTATGTAAAATATTGAAAAAAACATGGTTATACACTATAATATACATGTATAAAAAGAAAGGAATTATAGATATGAGTAATGTTTTAGAAGATACACAATTCATTATGAAAAAATATAAAATTAAAGCAAATAAATCTTTGGGACAAAATTTTTTGATTAGTGAACAAGTTGTTAATAAAATTGTGGAATGTAGTAGCATAACAAAAGAAGATTTAGTAATTGAAATAGGACCAGGATTAGGTACATTAACAAAAGAATTGCTAGAAAAAGCAGGAAAAGTTATTTGTATTGAATTAGACAAAAAAATGATAAAGATATTGCAAGATAGATTTTCTTTATATGAAAATTTTGAGATTATTCATGCAGATGTATTAAATGTGAGATTAAATAAAATAATTAAAGATGAAAAGGAAGAAAAAGGATTTAAAAGTGCGAAAATTGTAGCAAATTTACCATATTATATAACTACACCAATTATTATGAAACTATTAGAAGATAGATTAGATTTAGAAAGCATAACTGTCATGATACAAAAAGAAGTGGCTGACAGATTAATTGCAATTCCTGGACAAAAAGAAACAGGAGCAATTACATATTCTGTATATTATTACGCAACAGCTGAAGGGATTTTGGAAGTTCCAAATGATTCTTTTATACCAGAGCCAGAAGTAACATCAAAAGTCATTAAACTAACTTTAAGAAAAGAACCTCCAGTGGAAGTGAAAAGTAGAGGCGTTATGTTTAAAATCATAAAAAGTGCATTTATGCAAAGAAGAAAAACATTATTAAATGCCTTAACAAATACAAAAGTATTTATGAGCAAAGATGAAGGATTAAAAATTTTAAAAGAACTAAATTTAGACGAAAATGTAAGAGCTGAAAATTTAACATTAGAAAATTTTGCGCAAATAACCAATAAAATATTGGTAGATGAATAAAGCCTTTGCAGAAATTTTAGTAAATATATAAAGTTAAAAAGAAACTGAGGGAAATATGGAGAAAAGAGAATTACTAGATAAAAATAGAAAACAAACAGGAGAAATAACAATGACAGATGGTAATAGACCAGAAGGAAAATATATACCAATTGTCATTATAATTATAAGAAACAATCAAAATGAATTTCTAATTCAGAAAAGAGCAGAAAAAAAGAACGGAAAATGGGCATCAACAGGTGGACATGTCATCATGGGAGAAAATAGTTTACAGGCAATTTTAAGAGAGGTATCAGAAGAAATTGGCTTGCTTTTAAAGGAAAATGAAATAGAGATGGTATTTACGAAAAAAACATATGACTGTTTTGTAGATATTTATTATGCAAAAAAAGATGTAGATGTAAGAAAACTAAAATTACAAAAGGAAGAAGTAGATAAAGTAAAATGGGCAAACATTGATGAAATTGAAGATATGAAACGAAATGGAGAATTTTTAAAATCACACTATGATTGTTTAAAAGAATGCATATATTTTTTAGAAAAAGTAGAAGAGGAGAAAAAAGAATGTATAAATTAGTAGCAGTAGATTTAGATGGTACATTAGTAACAGATGATAAAAGATTGACCTCTAAAACGGTAGAGGTCATAAAAAACGCATCAAAAAAAGGTGTAAAAATTATGATTTCAAGTGCGAGGTCATTTTATAGATTAGAAAAATTTATAGATGAATTAGGGTTAAGAAATGAAGAACAATGCACAATTTGTTTTAATGGAAGTATGATTGTAGAAAATACAATAGGAAAAGTACTATATTCCAAAAGTTTAGAAGCATATGAAGTAAAAGAAATAATAGAATTAGGAAAAAGATTAGATGTTCCAATGATGCTATATGCAAAAGAAATGAACTTTGTAGAAGAAATCCCAGAAATTGTAGCTAAAAATAAAAACTCAAGAGGGATAAATTTTTATATTGGAGATTTTAATAAAACAGATTTTGGGAAAGAAGAAAATCAAATTTATCGAATTGCTTTCATAGACAAACCAGAAAGAATACTAGATATACGAAATAAAATGCCAAAAGAATTTTTTGAAAAATATGAAATAACAAGTAGTGTTCCAGAATACATTGAGTTTGTAAAAAAAGGAATCAAAAAATCAGAAGCCATCAAATTTATCATGGAAAAATATAATATCAAGCAAGATGAAGTTATTGCAATTGGAGATGGAGAAAATGACATAGAAATGATAAAATTTGCAGGATTAGGAATTGCAATGGGAAATGCAAAAGATGATGTAAAAAAAGCAGCAAATGATATAACAAGTTCTAATAATCATGATGGTGTTGCAAATGCAATTGAGAAATATATATTATAAGATAGAATAAAAAAAGTGGATGACATGAAACTTTAAAAATACTAAAAAGATTTAAAATATATTTGCGAGTTAAGCGCGAAAAATTAAAAGGAGAGCAAAAGTTCCCCTTAAATTTTATAGAAAAATATAAATTAATTATCTTCTGTATCTTCCATAATTTTTAAATTCTTAATTGCAAATTTTAAACTATCATTAATAAACTCATTTATAGATATGAGATTATTATCATTTACAATTTTTCTAACACTTTCTAAAACGTCAGTTTCTATTCTTGCAGTAAATTGTGTATAATCTTTTTTCTTTCTACTTTTTACTATAAAATCAGCCATTTTTACCACCTCAAGTAAATTTTATTATAATCAGTTTTACATGAATATATTCATAAATGAAACTATTATTAAATTCACTATTGACTTATAAACTAAAAAAGTATAAAATTAGAAACGAAAAGACTATCTTAGACAATTTAATGATAGTAAAAGATGTGTGACAATTTTGCAACAAAATGTAATAATAAGGCATTTTTAAATACTATACATTTTTTATTTGTTAATGACATACACAATATATTTTGTTGAAAACAAAGAATAAAATAAGTTACGCATAATTTATAAAATTTATAAAATACTAAAAACAAATGAAAAGGAGAAAAATTATTATGAAAAAAACAAAAAAACAACTAGAAAAACGGAATTACGCTTATTGCCCTTGTTATAACTATCATTGTTCTTCTAATATTGGCAGGAGTAAGCATTGCAATGCTAACAGGAGAAAATGGAATACTTTCAAAAGCACAAAAAGCTAAAATAGAAACAGAGCGAGCACAAGCAAATGAGGAAAGTATATTAAATACTTATGAGGATTATTTAAGCCAATATGCAAATGGTGGGTATGTAGAAAGTAAAGGCGTAAATGCACCAGCATTAAAAGATGGAATGGAACTTGTAACTTATAATGAAGAAACTAGAAATTGGGAGACAAATAATTCTAGCTCAGCTTATGATTATGTAGCAGGAGAAGGAACTAAAGATAATAATTCTAGTAAATGGGCAAATGCAAAAGTAACAATAGATGGAGTAGATAGCTACTTTGTATGGATACCAAGATATGCATATAAGATAACATATAATGGAGATAGAACAGGCGGAACAATAGATGTAAAGTTCTTAATAGGAACAACAGACAATTATTATGATGAAAATGGAACTTTACAAACAGCAAAAAGAGCAACAACAGGACATGAAGATACAACAAGTGATTATTATGTACATCCAGCTTTTACTAATAATGTAAATTTAGGTGGTTGGAGTTCGGAATTAACAGGAATATGGGTTGGAAAATATGAGTCAGCTAGAAGTGATTCAGAAGGAACGACACAGGGAAGTAGTACAGTAATAAAAATACAACCAAGAGTAGTAAGTTGGATCGGGAATACAACTATAAATGAAATGTACAAATATGCAAGAGCATATTCAGAAAGCTTAAATAGTCATATGCTAAAAAATAGTGAATGGGGAGTAGTAGCATACTTAACACATAGTAAGTACCGGAAGAAACGGAAACGAAGTTACGATAAATAATAGTAGTCAGTTTATAACTGGATCAGCTGGAGGTAGTGTAAGTGCAGCAGAGAACGAAGGTACAACAAATGATTATGCAAGTAGCCAAGGAGTACTTGCAAGTAGTACAGGAAATGTGTATGGAATATATGATTTGTCAGGAGGGGCATATGAATATGTGGCATCATATGCAAAAAATGGAAATAGTACGATATTAGAAAATGGAAATTTATTTGCTGATGGTTCGAGCGATGGATATTCAACAGCTTATGAAGGAACAGTGGCTAGCACGAATTATATAATCGGTGATGCAACTAATGAAACAAATGGGTGGAATAAAGACGGAGATAAGGGCTTTTTTGTAAATCATGATGCTCCATTTTTTAATCGAGGTGGAAGATATAGTAATGTGGAAAGAGCAGGAATATTTTTCTTTTATCGTGGTAATGGAGATAATGCAGGGGTTGCAACAAGTTTTAGACTTGCTCTAGTTATAAAATAAAATTTGCTAAAATCTAAAAAAGTTATAAAATACAATAATACAGTAAATAATAAATGTACTATTTAAGTTAGCAGTAATATATAAGATAAGAATTAGGTGTAGTGATCCCTAGTTCTTATTTTTTTGTAAAAGTGGATTATATAAGCACACCTTTTATGTAAAGAAAACATAAAATATAACAAAAACATAAAAGGAGGAGAAAAGATGTCTAGCTACATAATAAAAGGAGGAAATAGGCTAGAGGGAACTGTGAAAATATCAGGCTCTAAAAATTCTAGCCTGCCAATTATAGCAGCAACCATATTAAATGGTGGAGAAACAACCTTATATAATGTACCAAACATACATGACACACAAATG
The DNA here is from genome assembly GCA_944386675.1 of uncultured Clostridia bacterium. GTDB lineage: Bacteria > Bacillota > Clostridia > TANB77 > CAG-508 > CAG-269. The sequence continues at coordinate 52,695 of CALXBY010000007.1, forward strand.
ATGTTTGAAATTTTAAGAAAAATAGGAGGAAAAGTAACCAAAAAGAAGAATAAAGTAATTATTGATACAAAAGGAATTAATAAATATGAAATACCAGAAGAATTAATGAGACAAATGCGTTCTTCTGTGATTTTTGCAGGAAGTTTGCTAGGAAAATATAGAAAATGTACATTATCATATCCAGGAGGATGTGATATTGGAACAAGACCAATTGATTTACATTTAAAAGCATTTGAAAAATTAGGAATAAATATTGATAAAAACTATGGAAAAATAACATGTAGTTGTGATAAAATAAACGGAGAAAAAATTGATTTTGAATTTCCAAGTGTCGGAGCAACAGAAAATGCTATCTTAGCAAGTTGCTTAGGAGAAGGTGTAACAACTATTACAAATGCAGCGAGGGAACCTGAGATTATAGATTTGCAAAATTTTTTAAATAAAATGGGAGCAAAAGTAAAAGGAGCAGGCTCTAATAAAATTGAAGTTGTGGGTGTTAAAAAGCTAAAAGATGTTAGTTATAATATTATGCCAGATAGAATAGAAACAGGAACTTTTTTATGTATGGCAGCTATGACAAATGGAAATTTAATTTTAGAAAATATTAATAATGCACATATTGTACCAATTGTTAATAAACTAGAAGAATGTGGCTGTAATTTAGATATAAAAGGAAATACAATAGAAATTAATGCACCTAAAAGATTAAAAGCAACAGATATAAAAACAATGCCATATCCAGGATTTCCAACAGATATGCAGTCAATATTTGCAACAGCATTGACGATTGCAAAAGGAACATCTGTAATTGTAGAAAATATATTTGAAAATCGATATAAATATACACGGGGAATTAGTTAGAATGGGAGCAAAAATAACAATTGAGGGAAGAACAGCAATCATTAAAGGTGTTAGAAAATTGTATGGTGCAAATGTAAAAGCGACAGATTTAAGAGGTGGAGCGGCATTAGTTATGGCAGCATTATCCACAAAAGGAGAATCAAAAGTGGAAAATATTGAATATATATTAAGAGGCTATGATAGCTTTGAAGATAAAATACGAGGAATAAATGGAAATATACAAAAACAAATAGATTAAGAAAAATAAAATAATTTTTTCGTTTCTTAAGAACCTAAAATTAATATTGTTAAAGAATAATGAAAAAGTAAAGTTCTTAAGAAGCGAAAAAGTTCCTAAATAACATAAGAGAAGGAGGTATCAAATTGTCAAAAAAGCAAAAAGAAGAGGAAATTAATTTGTATCATTTTGATAATGGACAAGAGCAGGAAGAAACTATTGATGATATCATGAAGAGAAAAAAGGCAAAAGAGAGAGAAAAAAGAATAGAACAAAGAAAAAAACAAGATTTTGATGATGAATTTGACTTTGATACAGAAACAGTCATAGGAATGACCAATAAAAATAAAATAAAACAAGAAGAGCAAAAAAGAAAAGAATTTACAAAACAACAAAGAAAAAGAAATAGAGCAATAAGAAGAATAAAGAGAATTGTAAAAATAGTAATATTATTGGGAATTATTATAGGTGGTATTGTGTTTGCAACATGTTCACCAATTTTTAACATACAGACCATAGAAGTATTAAATAATAATAGAGTATCAAGTGAAACGGTAATTAGTTTATCTGGAATTAATACAAATGAGAATATATTTCGATTTATATCAACAAAAGCAGTAAGTAGCATAAAACAAAATGCATATATAGAAGATGTAAAGATAAAAAGAGTAATACCAAATAAAGTACAAATTGAAGTAACTGAAAGAACACCTGAATTTAGTATACCAGTATTAGGAGAATTTGCATATATAAATACACAAGGATACATATTAGAAATTACGCAAAATGAATTAAATTTACCAATTATATATGGAATACAAACTAAAGAAGAAAACATTACTCCAGGAAGCCGATTAGAAGAAGATGATTTAATTTCATTAGAAACAGTATTAAAGATTGAAAGTGCATTTAAAGAAAGTGAACTATATGATAGAGTCACAAATATTGACATTAGTAATAAAAATGATTATAGTATATATATGCAAGAAGAGAAGAAAACAATACACTTGGGAGATGCTTCAAATTTAAGCAATAAGATGTTATATGTGATTGCCATATTAGAAAATGAAAAAGATATTGAAGGAGATATATTTGTAAATGGAGATTTAAATAATGATTTTAAAGCGTATTTTAGAGAAAAAGTATAAAATAGGCATATAAAAGAGGTGGAAAAATGACAAAAAAGAGGACAATCAGTATTATACTTGGAATAATGTGTTTTGCATTAACATTTGGAATTTTTGTACAAGTTAGAACAATTAGAAGTACAAATTCTAGCATTGGCCAAAACCAAGAAGCAAACGAATTAAGAGATGAAATATTAAAATATAAAGAACGATATGATAATCGATTTAAAGAATTAGAAGAAGCTGAAAAGGAACTAGAAAAAGAAAGAGAAGAAGCAACTAAAAATAATTCTGAATTGGAACAGGCACAACAAAAAATTACAGAAGGAAATAAAATAACGGGAATGACAGAAGTAACAGGTCCAGGAGTTACAATTACATTAACAGATGGAAAAGGAATTGCAACATCAACACTAAATCCTAGTCAAGTAATTGTACATGATTTAGATGTTTTAAGTGTGGTAAATGAGTTGATTAATGCAGGAGCAGAAGCAATATCTATAAATGACCAAAGATGGGTATTAACAACAGCAATTTCTTGTAGAGGAAACACAATTGATATTAACGGGGAAAGAATAGGAGCACCATTTGTCATAAAAGCTATTGGACTTCCTGAATATTTAGCAGGATTAGAAAGAGTGGGCGGCTATTTAGAATTAATGAGAGGAGACGGTGTAGGCGTAACTCTCGAAAAATCAAACAGTATAACAATACCAAAATATTCAGGTGTTATTAATTTTGAATATTTACAAAATGTAGAAGAACGTTAAGGACATGCCAAATCGTTTTAAAAAACATTAGAAAATGTCCCAAACAGAAACGTCCCCAATTGGACATGAGAAAGGAATGAATGCAAAGATGAAAAAAGGTAAAATAGCCATGACAATTACAATTGGAATTGCTTGTTTTGCATTAGTAACTGTTATGATGATGCAGTTTAAGGTAGTTAATGAAACAGATATAACAGCTATTGAAGATATGCAAGAATCAGAATTAAAAACCCAATTAGCAAATTGGAAAACAAGATATGAGGAAATTGATGCACAATATCAAGAAGTAGCACAAAGAATAGAAGAATATAAAAATGATGAAGAATCAAATAATGAAGCAAGTAGATTAGTACAAGAAGAATTAGAGCAAACAAATACATTATTAGGATTAACAGATGTACATGGAGAAGGAATCGTTATAACCTTAAAAAGTGGAGAAGATGGGGCAGCCATTAGTGCGGATGATTTACTAGTAATTGTGAATGCATTAAAATTTGCAGGAGCAGAAGCTATTTCAATCAATGATGAACGAATTGTAAATACAACAGATATTGTTTATATATCAGCAGGATCTTTCATAAAAGTTAATGGACAAAGAATATTAGAACCTTATGTTATAAAGGTAATAGGAAATCAATCTCATATGGAAAGTGCAGTAACAGGAACTGGAGGAAAAGTAGAAGAATTACAAACTTTAGGACATACGGTAACTATTGAAAAAGATAATGACATAACTATAGGAAAATATAATGGAGAGATTGAAACGAAATATATAGAATAAGGAGGAAAGACAATGATATTTATTGCAATTTTAATAGGATGTATATTAGGAGCAATCTTAGGATTAAATGCACCAATGATTTCATATACATATTCAAGTTATTTAGCAATTGCAATTATTGCGGCATTAGATTCAGTTTTTGGGGGAATTGCTTCTGTTATTAAGAAAAACTTCGATTTAAAAATATTCATATCAGGTTTTTTTGGAAATGCAATTTTAGCAATATTATTAACAATTCTAGGACAAAAGTTAAATGTAGATATATATTTAGCAGCAATTGTAGTTTTTGTTTGGAGAATGTTTATGAACTTAGGAACAATTAGAAGATATTATGTAGAAAAATGGACAGACATAATAAAAGAAAAGGCATCATCAAAAAGTAAGAAAAATAATAATGAAAAAGAAGAGAAGCAAGGTAAAGAGCAAGAAGAAAAATAAAGAAGAGTTTATCTTAAAAATAAGAGGACAAAAGCGAAAGAAAAATACTTTAAGATTAACTCTTATTTAAATGGAAAAACAAAAAAATAATGATTTTTTTTGTAAAATTAACGAGAAAAATGTAGAAAAAAAGCAAAAAATAGTATTACAACAGTGTTGCAAAAATATTACAGAAATATTACAATTACTATTGACATTTTTTTTAAAATGTAATATATATACACTTAGAAAAAATATACTAATAAATGGAGGAATTATCTTGGCAATAGGTGATATCATAGTAGGTATTGACATTGGCACAAGTAAGGTTTGTACAGTTGTGGGAGAAGTGAACAATTTCGGTCAGATTGAAATCATAAGCAATACCTCATATAAATGTAGTGGACTAAAAAAATGTAAAATTATAAATGAAGATGAAATATCTTTAAGTATAGCCAAAACAATAAAAGATGCTGAAGAAGAAACCAATTTAAAAATCAATTCAGCATATGTGACAATTCCAGGAAAATATGTAACGATTGTACAAAATACAATCACAAAAGAAGTAAAAGATAAATATTCTGGAATATCTGTCAGAGATGTACAAAATGCAATTATGCAAGTAAAAGATATAGAAATACCAGATAATAAAACATTAATTGATATTGTTCCAGACAAAATAACATTGGACAATGGAACAGTGGTAGCAGATCCGGTGGGAAACTTAAGCTCAAGTTTTACAATAAGTGCACAAATTATATTGGCTGAGAAAGATTTTGTAAGACAATTACACAATATATTTAAAAAAGCAGATTTAGAGATAGATGGGATAGTACCAGTAACTTTAGCAGAAAGAAATTTAATACTAGATAGTAACGAATTACATGATAATATTATGCTTCTAGATATAGGAGCAGGAAACATTGACATAGGTGTTTTTGAAGGTAGTAGTTTCATATATACGAATTCTATTCCTTTAGGGGGAGATAATATAACAAATGACATTGCATTAGTGCTAAACATATCAGAAGAAGAAGCAGATAAATTGAAAAGGCAATATGGATTAGCATTAAAATCTTTTATAGATAATGATAATGATATTATATTAAATACTTCAAAGGATGAAAATAAAAACAGAATTATTAAAAGTTCTGAATTAATAGAAATTATTGAAGCAAGAATAGAAGAAATGTTTTCAATTATTAATAAAGATATAACTAACAATGGGTTAAAACATAAAATTAATAATGTTATATTAACAGGACAAGGTATTGTTAATATTAATAAAAGTGATGTAGCAGGAAAAATAAATTTAAATATTCCTGTTAAAATTTCAACAGGAAGAGCAATCAGTACAGTGAAACCAGCATATAGGACAAGTTATGCATTAGTCAGATATATAGCAGCAAGACCATTTGCAAAAACTGTTTCAAGCAGTATAGATACACAAAATAATGGAAGTTTTTTTAAAACAATGATAGAAAAAATAAAAGAGTTTTTCTATACATAAGATATTAATTTTAAAATATATAAAAGATAAGGGAGGAAAAACTAAATGATGGATTACAATGATGATAACAATATTACAATGATGGATGGAACAGCAACAATAAAAGTTATAGGTGTTGGAGGAGCAGGAAATAATGCTGTCAATAGAATGATTGATGCAGGAATTAAAGGTGTAGATTTCATTGCAGTTAATACAGATAGACAAGCTCTTCAAACTTCAAAAGCAAATACAAAAATTCAAATAGGAGAAAAAATAACAAGAGGATTAGGTGCAGGAGCTAATCCTGATATTGGAGCTCAATCAGCAGAAGAAAGTAAAGGGGAACTTGCTGAAGTACTAAGAGGAGCAGATATGGTATTTGTTACAGCCGGAATGGGTGGAGGAACAGGTACAGGTGCTGCACCTGTTGTTGCACAAGCTGCTAAAGAAATGGGAATATTGACAATTGGTGTTGTTACAAAACCATTTACTTTTGAAGGAAAGAAAAGACTTTCTCAAGCAGAAAGAGGAATTGAAAGTTTAAAAGGAAAAGTTGATACATTAGTTGTTATACCAAATGATAAATTATTACAAATTATTGATAGAAAAACATCAATTATTGAAGCATTTAAAATGGCTGATGATGTATTAAGACAAGGTGTACAAGGTATATCAGACTTAATTGCAATCCCAGGACTTGTAAACTTAGACTTTGCAGACGTAAAAACAATCATGTTAAATCAAGGCATGGCACATATGGGTGTTGGTAGAGCATCAGGAGAAAACAGAGCAGAAGATGCAGCAAAAGAAGCTATTCAAAGTCCATTACTAGAAACATCAATAGAAGGTGCAAAAGGTGTTATTATCAATATTACAGGTGGAGAAGATTTAGGATTACATGAAGTAAACACAGCAGCTGAATTAGTTCAACGCAGTGTAGATCCAGAAGCAAATATTATCTTTGGTACAGTAACAGATCCTACTATGGAAGATGAAATTCAAATTACAGTTATTGCAACAGGATTTGAAAAAACAGAACCAATATCAAGTATAGGTGTGGATAATCTAGTTTCAAAAACTTGGGAAAAGAAAATTAATTCAATTCCAGCAAGTTCAGAAGTAAACAATTCACAAAATGATTTAGATATACCATCTTTCTTGAGAAAAAATAAAAATAAAAATATGTAAGGAAGACGTGCGTTAACGAAATCAAAGATACATTAACGAATTAACTCAAATCATATAGAAAAAACTCTATAAACATAAAGAAATAATCGAATTTTACCGATTATTTCTTTTTTTTTACAATAAGAAAGGACAGCTTTTTTAAAAGGTAGGTAGTAAAATAGATGAGCAGGTGATTGATAGATGACAATTTATATAGATGTTGTATTAATCGAAAATTTATTAATGAATTATATTATATTATTTGCTACAGGTGTTATTTTAAAAATTCAAATAAAGCACATAAGGCTAATTTTATCAAGTCTATTAGGAGCTATCTATACAATTATTGCCTATATATCAGGATTAAAAATATATTCTAACTTTTTTTTAAAACTAATTTTATCATTTGTGCTTATATTTATTGCATTTTATCCAAGAAACTTGAAGAAACTATTAAAATTCACTTTAATTTTTTATCTAACTTTATTTGTTTTTGGAGGAGCAGCTTTTGCATTGATATATGTTGTAAAACCACAAGAAATATTAAAAAACAATGGTCTGATTTTAAATGTCAGTTCATTGAAAGTTATATTTATATCAGCAATTATTGCATTTGGTATTATTATTATTGGGTTTAAAATTGTAAAAAGTAAAATTTCACCAAAGGATATGTATTGTAATATAGAAATAAAAATAAATCAAAAAAATATAAAAACAAAAGCAATGATAGACACAGGGAATTTTTTGAAAGAACCAATTACCAATACACCTGTTATAGTTATGGAACATACACTTTTATATGAATGTATACCAAAAGAAATATTAAATCATATGGAAAATATTTTAGGAGGTGATTTTAGTGAAATTCCTGATAAAGTTAAAGAAGAATATATCTCAAGATTAAAAGTAATTCCATTTTCATCTTTGGGAAAACAAAATGGAATGTTATTAGGAATAAAGGCAGATAGTGTAAAAATAGAAAAAGAAGAGGAAGAAAAAATAAATCAAGACGTCATTATTGGAATATATAACAAGTCATTAACCAAAAAAGGAGAATATAGGGCTTTGTTAGGAATTGAATTAATATAGTGTACAATCAAGGTCGTTTCTTTTTGAGACATAAAAAAGGAGTTGATAGATTTGAAAATTATAGATTTTGTAAAAAATAGTATTCATACAATATGTGCTAAATATTTAAATGATAATGATGAAATAGAATACTTACCGATATTTTATATAGCAGGTAGCCAAACACTACCACCACCATTACCGCCAGAAGAAGAAGATTTTTACATAAAGAAACTATCAGAAGAAAATAATTTAGAGGCAAGGCAAGTTTTAGTAGAAAGAAATTTAAGATTAGTCGTATATATTGCTAAAAAATTTGAAAATACAGGAATTGGGATTGAAGATTTAATATCTATAGGAACTATTGGATTAATGAAAGGTGTGAATACTTTTAATAATGAGAAAAAAATAAAGTTGGCAACATATGCTTCAAGATGTATAGAAAATGAGATATTAATGCATTTAAGAAAAAGTAATAAAATTAAAGGAGAAATATCTATTGATGAACCATTAAATAAAGATGGTGATGGAAATGAATTATTACTTTCTGATATATTAGGAACAGAGCCAGATGTGACATCTAGAAATCTAGAAGATGAAGTAGACAAATCTTTGCTTAGAGCAGCTGTCCTAAAATTAAATGATAGAGAAAAACACATTATGGAAATGCGTTTTGGTTTTAAAACAGGAAAAGAAAAAACACAAAAAGAAGTTGCAGATGAATTACGGTATTTCCCAAAGTTATATATCTAGATTAGAAAAGAAAATTATCAATAAAATGAAAAAAGATATTGTAAGTAAAATTGGATAAATATAAATAGAAAGTTGCAAAACAAAGCGAATAGAACTTCTTTTTTAGGAAATACTTATAATAAGTATTTCTTAAAAGGAGGTTTTCTTTTTGCTAAATAAAGTTGAAATCTGTGGAGTCAATACATCAAATTTACCATTACTAAGTAAAGAAGAAAAAGAAGAACTTTTTGTAAAAATAAAAGCAGGAGATGAAGAAGCAAGAAATACATTTATTAATGGAAATTTAAGATTGGTATTAAGCGTCATACAAAGATTTTACGGAAGAGGAGAAAATGCAGATGATTTATTTCAAGTTGGTTGTGTAGGATTAATTAAAGCAATTGATAATTTTGACTTAAGTCAAAATGTACAATTTAGTACTTATGCAGTACCAATGATAATAGGAGAAGTAAAAAGATATTTGAGAGATAATAATAGTATAAGAGTTAGTAGGTCTGTAAGAGATTTGGCATACAAAGTCATACAATTTAAAGAACGATATACAAAAGAGCATGGAAAAGAACCTAACATAGAGGATATTGCCAAAGAATTAGAAGTAACAAAAGAAGATATAGCTTTTAGCTTAGATGCTATACAAGATCCAGTATCTTTGCAAGAACCAGTATATAATGATGGCTCTGAAAGTATTTACATCATGGATCAGGTAAAAGATAGTAAAAATACAGATGAACTGTGGGCAGAGAAAATCACAATAAAAGGCGCTATGGAAAAATTAAATGATAAAGAAAGAATGATAATTAATAAGCGATTTTTTGATGGGAGAACACAAATGGAAGTGGCAGAAGAGATAGGAATATCACAAGCACAAGTATCAAGACTAGAAAAAACAGCCATACAACATATCAAAAGATTATATAAATGAATGATAGGGATGCGTTAAAGGTTGCCAAAGGGGACGGGCCATTTTGGCAATCTTTAAATTTTAAATTTTAAATAAATATGTTATTAATTTGAATAAAAATTGATATCTTGAATACGCCTTAAATATGAATTATCAATTTTTATAAATTTGTGAATATACTATAAATAATAAAACTTTATAAAATAGGGGGAATACATATGCAAGAAAAAGGATTAGACTTTAAACATAAAGAAGTGATTAATATTAATGATGGAAGAAGATTAGGATATGTACAGGACGTATGCGCAGATTTAGAAACTGGAAATATAACTCACATTATAGTGCCAGGTTCAGGAAATAAATTAATGAACATATTTAAAACAAATAATGAAATTTCAATTCCGTGGAAAAATGTAAAATGCATAGGAGAAGACCTAATTTTAGTTGAATTGTAAATATTAGAAAGATGTCAAAGGTTGCCAAAATGCCCCGTCCCCCTTGGCAACCTTTGACATCTTTCCTATTGATTTTTTTCGATATTTACAGTATAATGCTAATATCGTATGTATTAAAAGGAAGGGAAGAATTTTAAATGAAAGCAATTGAGATTAGAAACAAATATTTAGAATTTTTTAAAAAACATGGACATACTGTTATACCATCAGCTTCATTAATACCAGAAAATGATCCATCTGTATTATTTACAACTGCTGGTATGCAACCATTAGTGCCATATTTATTAGGAGAAAAACATCCAGAAGGAACAAGATTAACAGATTATCAAAAATGTGTTAGAACAAATGATATTGATGAGGTAGGAGATAATAGACATTTAACTTATTTTGAAATGCTTGGAAATTGGTCTTTGGGAGATTATTTCAAAGAAGAATCTATCAAAATGAGCTTTGAATTTCTAACAAAAGAATTACAAATACCAGTGGAAAAATTATCAGTAACTTGTTTTGCAGGAGATGATGATTGTCCAAAAGATGATGTTTCTGCAAAAGTATGGAAAGACGTGGGAATATTAGAGGGACATATTTATTTTTATGGAAAAGATGATAACTGGTGGATAGCAGGAGAAGAGGGACCTTGTGGACCAGATACAGAAATGTTTTATGATACAGGAAAACCAGCATGTGGACCAGATTGTCAACCTAGTTGTGATTGTGGTAAATATGTAGAAATTTGGAATAATGTATTTATGGAATACTATAAAGATAAAAATGGATATTCTAAATTAAAACAAAGAAATGTAGATACTGGTTTAGGATTAGAAAGAATGACAATGTTATTACAAGGAAAAGAAACACCATTTGACACAGAACTATTTTTACCAGTTATGGAAAAAATACAAGAACTTCAAAAAGTAGATAGTATTGAAAGTAGAAGAATTATTGCAGAACACTTACGCTCAAGTATGATGATTATAGCAGATGGGGGAAGACCAAGTAACATAGATAGAGGATATGTTTTAAGAAGACTAATTCGTAGAATGATTAGACATATGAACAAATTACAAATTGATTTGTCAGAATTATCAAACTTAATTGATATCAATATAGATAATTTAAAAGAAATGTATCCAGAATTAGAACAAAATAGAGAAACAATAAAAGCAGTCATTAATGAAGAAAAAGATAAATTTGTAAAAACATTAACACATGGAGAAAGAGAATTTCATAAAGAAATGCAAAAGGCAAAAGAAAATAATAAAACAGAAATTGATGCTAATGTTGTGTTTAGATTATATGATACTTATGGATTCCCGCCAGAAGTAACAAAAGAATTAGCAGATGAAAATAATATGACAGTGGATTTAAAAGGATTTGAGGAACTATTTAAGGCTCATCAAGAAAAATCAAGACAGGGAAGTACACAAAAATTTAAAGGTGGACTAGCTGACCAAAATGAAAAAACGATTAGCTATCATACAGCAACCCATTTATTGCATCAAGCTCTAAGAACTGTTTTAGGAGAACATGTAAAACAAAGTGGTTCAAATATAACAGAAGAAAGATTACGTTTTGATTTTACACATCCACAAAAAATGACAAAAGAAGAAATTCAAAAGGTGGAAGATTTAGTAAATGAACAAATAAAAAGAGATTTGCCAGTTACTTGTGAAGAAATGAGTTATGAAGAAGCTAAAAAATCAGGAGCTATTGGATTATTTACAGACAAATATGGTGATAAGGTAAAAGTATATACAATCGGAGATTTTAGTAAAGAAATTTGTGGAGGACCTCATGTAACACATACAGGAGATATGGGAAGATTCAAAATAAAAAAAGAAGAATCAAGTTCTTCTGGAATTAGAAGAATTAAAGCTGTTTTAATAAAAGAGTAATGTAAAATGAAAAATATATTTTAGAAGTAAGTATAAAAAATGAGGATATAAGACACAGTTTAAAAGTAAAACAATTTTTTTAGAAAGGAAGAGAAAAAATGGAAGATTGTTTATTTTGTAAAATTGTAAAAGGAGATATACCATCTAATAAAGTATATGAAGATGAAGATATATTGGCATTTACAGACATCAATCCAGCAACTCCAATTCATATATTAGTAATACCTAAAAAACATATAACAACACATAATGATATACAAGAAGAAGATAGTAAATTAATAGGAAAAATGCATATGGTAATTAACAAAATAGCAGAAGAAAAAGGATTTAAAGAAAAAGGATATAGAGTGATTATCAATTGTGGAGAAGATGGAGGACAAGAGGTAAAACATTTACATTTTCATATACTTGCAGGAAAAAAATTAGGTTCTAAAATTATACAATAGTATAGAGGAAAGAAATAAGAATAAAAGAAAAAGTAATTTTGATTATGATAAAATAAATAAAGTATAAAGTGCAAATTATATAAAATATAGGTTTACAATAGATATGTCACACCGAGATAAAAAATAAAATATTGAAGGAAGTACCGAAAAATGATATAGTT
>CALXBY010000008.1 GCA_944386675.1 uncultured Clostridia bacterium
CTGCTGGTGCATAAAGTTTTATCATAATCATTCCAAATATCCATATAATTCCTATCAATATATATTTTGTTATATTTCCTAATACAATATGTTGTGAAAGAAATACAATTCCACAATAGAACGCAGTTGTTCCTAATATACACCCTAAATGCGTTTTTAGATGAAAACCTCCTGATGCTCCTCTATAAGGTGTTAATACTATGAACATAAATAATACTTCTTTTAACATTCCTAAAATAAATGCAATGATAAATAGTAAGAAAATTTTAGGTACTTCTCCTACTATGTTTTGCAGTCCATAGTTTATTACCTCTGCTCTTTCATCATCTATTTCTGGCATTTCTTTTCTTATTCTATTAGTCAAGAATGTGCAGATTTTATCTATCATTTTCTTCACCTCTTCTTGCTAATTCGATTGTAGCACTTTTATTATTGGAGAATGTTTTTTATTTTGTAAAAAGTTCGTTTTCTTTTATAAAAATTATTTTCTATTTATTTTATAAAATAATCTTTAAGAATATAAAAAAAATAGTTGAAATTCTCACTTTCAACCACATTTTTTGATTACATTTTTTTGTTTTTCATTTTACATTTTGTTCATCTCTTAATATGCACCATGTTCCTATAGGTTCTGGTAAATCTTCAAATTCCATCTTTTCTTTAGATATAGGATGTTCAATTGTTAATTTATATGCCCATAAAGCTATTTGTTTTCCTTTTCCTCTTGTTCCATATTTTTGGTCACCAAATATACTATGTCCAAAATGGGATAATTGCACTCTTATTTGGTGATGTCTTCCTGTGTGTAAATTTATCCTTACTAAAGATAAATCTTTTACCTCATTATACTTTAAGACCTCATAATCTAATTTAGCTTCTTTTGCATTTTTCTTTTCTTTGTTAACAACTTTACTCATATTATGTCTTTCATCTTTATATAAATAATCTATTAATGTTTCTTTTGGACTTTCAAATTTTCCATCAACAACTGCTAAATATTCTTTTTTAAAGATTTTTTCTCTTACCTGATTACTTAATCTTGAAGCTGCTTTAGAAGTTTTAGCAAATACCATAACACCACCAACAGGTCTATCTAATCTATGTACTAGTCCTAGATACACATTTCCTGGTTTATTATATTTTTCTTTAATGTATTCTTTTACCAAAGTTAACATATCCATATCTCCTGTTTTGTCAGACTGAGATGGTATATTAGGTATTTTTTCTACAACAATAATATGATTATCTTCATATATTACTTTTAACTTTTCCATTTTTATCCTTTTCCAATTTTATTTCTTTTATTATCTATAATTTGTGAAAAAATTAGATATTTAGTTAATCTTCCCATCTGCCATAAATTCCACAAGGCAATACCAATTTAGAATTTTCCATAGGAAGTCCAATTTCTCCAGATTCTATTTTTCCTTTATATTTTTTACTTACCGTTAGCTCTAAAATATCTTCTAATACTTTACTTGAGATTCCTGTTGTATATGAATTAATCAAAAAGAATAATGGCTTATCTGACAATACTTTTGTACACAATTCTACTAAATCATAGATGTTATTTTCAAATTGCCATACTTCGCCTTTAGCGCCTCTTCCATATGATGGTGGATCCATAATAATTGCATCATAGGTATTTCCTCTTCTAATTTCTCTATTCACAAATTTAACAACATCATCTACAATAAATCGAACTGGTCTGTCTTGCAATCCTGATGAAGTTACATTTTCTTTTGCCCAAGTAGTCATTCCTTTTGAACTATCAACATGACACACAGAAGCACCTGCTGATAGGCATGCAACTGTTGCACCTCCAGTATATGCAAATAGATTTAACACTTTAATTTCTCTTTTTGCACTTTTAATTTTTTGTATCATCCAATCCCAATTAACAGCTTGTTCTGGAAATAAACCTGTATGCTTAAATCCCATTGGTTTAATATTAAATATTAAGTTTTTATATTTTACTTGCCATTTGGAAGGCATCTTTTTCTTAAAATCCCATGAGCCTCCACCTGTCTTACTTCTGTTATATACAGCATTAATATCTTTCCATTTATTTGGAAAGCTTTTATTTTTCCATATAATTTGTGGGTCTGGTCTAGATAATATGACATTTCCCCATTTTTCTAACTTCTGACCATCTGCCATATCTAATATTTTATAATCTTTCCATTCATTTGCTATTTTCATAATTTTTCTAAGTAGCCTAAATAAACTACTATCCCTCCTATTATTAGAATAGCAATATTTTATCATATTTTTTTAATTTTTCCAAGGGTATTTTTTCGATTTAAATATTTATGATTTCAAATATTTTAAAAATTCTTCTAATTCTATATCAGCTTGTTCTAAGATGCTTTTTAAAGTTCCTTTTGCAATTTCATATTTTTTCTGGAGGTAGTATTGGGTATTTAGAACTCATATAGCCACCTCCAATGTTGTTAGATAGGTTTCTTTAGGTTGTACAATTTCTTCATTTTGTAAATATAATTCTAATGCTTCCTTTAAATTTTTTAATGCTTCTTCTATTGTTTTCCCTTGTGATGCAACATTATTGTCAAGGCATTTTGCTACATACCATTCTTCTTCTTTTTGTATCATAACATTATATTTTATACTCATATTTTTAGCTCCTTTCTTGTTACCTATTATACTTCCTTTTTTTAATAAATTCAAATATTTTGCAAAATTTTAAAGAAATTATATATCATAATTCCATTTATACTTGATAATATAATTAGTGAACATATAATAAGACTAATCCACTTATGTCCATAAATTTTTTTTATAAACTTTTCTCCTATCTTTTCAAAGTTACTTTTTCTTTCTACATTCCAAAACTTTTTGTCGTCTTTTAATGTAAAAACGTATTCATTTGTATTTTGCATCATTCATCCCTCCTAATATATGTATATGTATTATTTGAACTAATTATTCCTAGTTTGTTAAAAAAAAGAAAAGACCGTTGATAAAATATTTTCACATACTTTACCCCCGGTCCACGAAGCCTTACGACTTCTTATTCTTTTTTCCCATACTCCATAAAGCGTGGCCTACACCTCCTGCAATGAGTGCAGGGATAATTAGTGTTATTGCCACTTCGAGCTGGAAACTTTTTACAAACTGCACAAAAGTTGCCCAGTTGTAATTAAGGAAGAACAGTGCCACTCCTATTAAATACGTCACTGCTGTCACTAAAGTAACCGCCATAATCCGTTTCACCATTTTCCACATTTTTTACTCCTCCTCTTTTGATTGATACCTTAATTATACTACAAATTCAGCTTTTTTTCAACCTTATAGTACTTTATTAGTTTATATTTACTTATTTCTATGTTAGTTGCCATAATACCAATTTTATGATATAGTATTTTAGAATCTTGCAGAGAAATTTCTCTGTGAATTGCTTTTTATATTTACTTAAAGGAGGATATACACATGAAAAAAGCAATCTTTTTTGTTCCTGTATGCTTGGTGGTGGTAGGCCTTTTCTATCACATTGTTCAAATTCACCGACTTACAGCCGGATTAGCCGGTCGCTATCCGGGATTGTCCATAAATGGACAAATAAAAAAAGGACGTTCGAAATACGTCCAGATGGGGAGGTAACTCCCCGTTTTTATTATATAAGAAAAAGTTAGCTTCTATCTTAAACCTATTATTGTTTTAATTTTTGGGCTAATTCTTTTGTGATTCCTTTTACTTGCATTAACTCTTCTATAGATGCTTGTTTGATTTTTTCTACGCTTCCAAATTGTTTTAATAGAGCTTGTTTTTTTGCATTTCCAATTCCTTTTATTTCATCTAATGCTGATTTTGTGATTTCTTTATCTCTCAATTTTCTGTGATAGGTAATTGCTGTATCGTGAACTGTATCTTGGAATCTTGTAATTAATTTCATCAAATTTTCTGAAATTGGTAGTTCATTTCTGTTTTCATCCATTAATGCTCTTGTTTGATGTTTATCATTTTTTACCATACCAAATACTTTAATGTCTAATGTTTTTTGTATTGCTTCTAACTTTTCTTTTTTGTCCTGCTCATTGATTTTTCTATCTTGCATAATCAGTCCTTTTTCTTCATTTAAAACATTTTGAATTGCCTGCTTAGTTGCATGTATTTGTGTAATACCGCCATCTGCAAATATAACATCTGGAAGTTTTCCAAAACCTCCATTTGGATTTTCTATAGAATGTTTTAATCTTCTAGTAACAACTTCTTCCATACATTTCGGGTCATCTTGCGAATTAACAGTTTTTATTTTAAATCTTCTAGACAAATTCTTTTTAATAACACCATCTTGCATAACACACATTCCAGCTACCATATATTCTCCAGATATATTGGAAATATCAAATGTTTCTATTTTTCTTGGTAAAATATCCATTTTTAAAACATTTTTTAACTCTAGTAAGATTTCACTTTTATCTTTTTCTTTGTTATCTAATGTAACTCTTGCATTGTTTTCTGCCATTTCTACAAACTTTAGCTTTTCACCTTTTTTTGGTGTTTTGATTTCCACTTTTTTTCCTAATTCTGTGGATAGCCAACCTTCAATTGCTTCTTTGTCTTCAATCTCTTCTCGTATCATAATTTTACTTGGAATGTTTGGATTATCAAAATAATATTGTTTAATAAAACCTGATAGGATCTCACTATCTTCCATGTCTTTTAAGTCATTATAGAAATATTGCTCTCTTCCTATCATTTTGCTTCCTCTTACAAAAAAGATTTCGACACAAACCTCTAAATCAGATTTGGCAATTCCAATAACATCAATACTATTTTCAGAAATGTTTGATACTTTTTGTTTACTTGATGCTCTTTCTATTGCTTGTTTTCTATCTCTTAAATATGCTGCCTTTTCATATTCCATTTTTTGAGATGCTTCTTGCATTTGTCTTTCTAAATCTTTTAAGACTTTATCTGTTTTTCCTTCCAATAAATCTATGATTTCATCTACTTGCTTCCTATATTCTTCTTTATCAACATTTCCCATACAAGGTGCTAAACATCTACCAATATGATAATTTAAACATGGTCTTGTTCTTTCTTTTAAAGTTCTACATTGATGAATTTTATACCTTTCTTTAATAAAATCTAACATTTCTTTTGCAGCCCCAGGATTTGCATATGGTCCAAAATATTTTGCGCCATCATTTATAACTCTTCTTGTATAGTAAACTCCTGGATATTCTGATTTCACATCCACTTTTATATATGGATAAGTTTTATCATCTTTTAATAATACATTAAATTTGGGTCTATTCTTTTTAATCAAATTACATTCCAAAATTAATGCCTCTGCCTCATTATCCACCACAATATATTCGAAATGATCTATTAAAGAAACCATTTTTTCAATTCTTGCGGTTTTATTTGTTTTTCTAAAATATTGTCTAACACGATTTTTTAGTGATATGGCTTTTCCTACATATATAATTTTATCATCTTTGTCATGCATAATATAAACACCAGGTTTTCCTGGCAGTTTTTTTAATTCTTCTTCAATATTAAACATTTTAATTTCATTCCTTCATTGTTAAAAGAAAGGCTTATATTTCTTCTCAAATTTATAAGTCTTTCTTTCATCTTTTATTCATTTTCTTTTTTAAAATTCTTCTTCACTTTCAACATAACCGATATATGGTAGGTTTCTATAATTTTGATTGTAATCTAAACCATAACCTACTACAAATTTATCTTCTATTCCAAATCCAATATATTCTACATCTAATTCTTTTGTTCTTCTAGATGGTTTGCTAAGTAAAGTTGCAATCTTCAAACTGTTTGGTTTTTTTAGCATAAAATAATCTTTTAAAAAGGCTAATGTTGTTCCTGTATCGATAATATCTTCTACAATTAAAACATCTTTTCCTTCTATACTATTTTTAATGTCTTTTACAATTTTTACTTTTCCTGTACTTTCTGTTCCTTCATAACTAGATACTTCTATAAATTCAAATTGTACTTTTGTTTTTAATCTCTTTGCTAATTCTACCATGAATACAACAGAACCTTTTAAGATTCCAATTAATATGATTTCTTTTCCTTCGTAATCTTTGTCTATTTGTTTTGCCATCTCTTCTAGTCTTTTTTCGATTCTTGTTTCATTAATCAATACATTCATGCCTATTCCCCTTTCTTAGAATACATTCGTTTCTTATATGTTATCACTATTATACATTAAATTAATAATTATATCAACCAGTAGAACAGTAAAAAAGCAAGTTACCCAAATGAGGATAACTTGCTTTTCTCACATACAAACTAAGACTTTCTACAAATGAGTAGAAATCAATTTAGGCAGTCTCTTTATTCAAAAGAGTCCAGTCCCCAGTATGGTTGTGTCCGAATCTTTTCAGATTCTTCTGTTTCATCATAAGAGTTGAGTCCCAACGTTTCCTGTTCACTAAAAAGCTCTTTTAAAATATTGTTAGCCATATTTTCCTTTCCCTACTCACTTTATTGTGTTCGTTCCCAAATATATCATTGGCTAAAAGATATATTTTTGTCTAACTTTCAAGACCGGGCTTTTTTTATATTTTTTGTACATAGAAAAATAGGCTAAAAAAACTGCCTCAGTTTATATATGAGGTGCCTTACCTGCACCTATTTTTCAATGTACAGCAACTTTGTTGCATGGCTATATTATACCACTTTTTATTTGCTGTTTCAAATCTATATTTTTAAGCAATTTTAAATTTTTTTATTAGGACTTGCTTATTTTTTCATTTTAGTATAATATAATAGCAGTAAATTAAAAGTATGCAAAAAATTTTTTTAGAAAGGAGTGTAAAATTATTAAATATTAGCGCCTGGACACAATTTATTTTGTGTTGACGAGGTTCAGGGTTATCGAAAGATTCGGCGGATGCCCTGATGGCTTTTGCTTATGGTCATGAGTATTGATTAAAGAGCAGTAGTAATACTGTAACAAAGCTCAATACATATAGGTTTTATTTGCATACCTTTAATTCCAACATTCTCTTTTTTATTAGAGAACAATCATTATTAAAAATTTATAATAAGCAATCATGACAATTGCTTGAATGGAGGATTTATTATGTGTGGAATTGTAGGTTATATAGGAAAACAAAAAGCAAGTCCAATTTTAATCAATGGACTTTTAAGATTAGAATACAGAGGTTATGACTCTGCAGGTATTTCAACAATTGAGCCAGAAGGTTTAGTTGTTATGAAAGATAAAGGAAGAGTAAAAAATTTATATAATTTAGATGGTATTGATGATTTAAAAGGTACAATTGGTATTGCTCATACAAGATGGGCAACACACGGAAAACCATCTAAAGAAAATGCACACCCTCATCAAGATAATTCAAAAACATTTAGTGTTGTGCATAATGGAATTATTGAAAATTATAATGAATTAAGAAAATTTTTAATGGATAATGGATATACATTCTATTCTGATACAGATACAGAAATTGTTCCAAATTTGATTCATTATTACTATACAAAAAATAATAAAGAAACAGGAAAAATGAAATTTTTAACTGCAGTTAAAAATACATGTTCTGATTTAAAAGGAAGTTTTGCTTTAGAAATCATTTGCAAAGATTTCCCTGATAATATGATTGTTGTTAGAAAAGATAGCCCATTAGTTATCGGAAAAGGAATTGATGAAAACTATATTTCTTCAGATATTCCAGCAATTCTTTCATTTACAAGAAACTTCTACCTTTTAAATGATTTCGAATATGTCTTTTTATCAAGAGATTCTGCAGAATTTTATGATAAAGATTTAAATAAAGTGGATAAAAAAACACAAAGTATTGAATGGGATGCTGCTAGTAGTGAGAAAAACGGTTATGAAGATTTCATGTTAAAAGAAATTCATGAACAACCAACAGCTATTCGTGAAACAATTGGTGCTAAATTTAACGAAAATTCAAAATGTGAATTTGATGAATTAAAATTCACAAAAGCGTATTTAACAAGTTTAAACAAAATTTATATTGTTGCTTGTGGTACAGCAATGCATGCTGGTTTAGTTGGTAAAAATGTTATAGAAAAACTTTGTAGAATTCCAACTGAAGTAGATATTGCTTCTGAATTTAGATATAGAAATCCATTAATTGATGAAAAAACTTTATGTATTTTTATTTCTCAATCTGGTGAAACAGCAGATACGATTGCTGCACTAAAATTATCAAAAGAAAAAGGTGCTAAAACACTTGCTATTTCAAATGTTATAGGAAGCTCTATTACCAGAGAAGCAGATTATTCTATTTACACACATGCTGGACCAGAAATTGCAGTTGCTTCTACAAAAGCATACACTTCACAAGTTGTTCTAATCGTTATTTTAGCAATTTATTTTGCAGAAATTTTAGGCAAAAATTCTGAAGAATTACATGAATTAAAAAAGGAAATTTTGGAATTACCTAGAAAAATTGAAGAATGCCTAAAATTAGAAGATATAGTTAAAAACTTTTCAAAAAGAATTTATCAAGAAAAGGATATTTTCTTTATTGGTAGAGGTGTTGATGAAACAGTTGCTAAAGAAGGTTCTTTAAAATTAAAAGAAATTTCTTATATTCATTCAGAAAGCTATGCAGCAGGAGAATTAAAACATGGACCAATCGCTTTAATTGAAAAAGATGTAACAGTTGTAGGAATTATGACTGAACCTACATTGGTGGAAAAAACAGTTAGCAATATTCAAGAAGTTATCACTCGTGGAGCCAAAACATTAATCGTTACAAATCAAAAGATTGATAAATCTATGTTTGATACAGTACTAGAAATCCCAGAAACAAATCCATTTGTTTCACCTATCTTATCAATTATTCCTTTACAATTATTATCATATTATATTTCAAAAGAAAAAGGATTAGATGTTGATAAGCCAAGAAATCTAGCAAAATCTGTTACAGTTGAATAGTTTATAAGCATTTTTTATAATTTGATTTAAAAAACATTTCCAAATAAAAAATATGGAAATACTAACCATTCAAAAAAATAAAATTATATCAGAAAAATAACTGTTACTTTTGTTACCGTATATAAAGTTCCAAAAGTAACAGTTATTTTTTTACTATAAACTGAATTTTCTATAACTCGTCATCTATGTCAACGGGGACGGAGAAGAATGATTTGTTTAAATTCAAAAAATAAGAGGGTGTCTTTTTTTGAAGTCCCCCTCTTTTTAATTATCCTCTATATCCACTTAAATCTTTGGTTGAATATTCTACTGTTCCATCATTGTTAATTACCATATATTTTTCTATTTGTATCAAATCTATATTTTCTTCTCCTCTAGCAATTGCATTTTCATCCATTCCAGATACTCTTACTATTAATTTTCCATCCACTATTTGTGTTGCAATATATTCAACTTTGGTTAAGTTTGTATCTCCATCAATTCGATATAAAATCTTTCCATCAAAGTCTACTTTCATTATTAAGTCTTTATTTTCTTTTCCTATAAGAATAACTCCATCATTCATCATTAAGACTTTCGTTTTATTTCCCACTAAAACAGGTTCGATTATATTTTCTCCTGTTTCCAAGTCTATTAGATATAAATCATTATCAATAACAATAGACATTTGTGTTTCATTATAGTCCATTGGACTATAGTTTGTACTATCAGTTGAATTATATTCAAATTCTCTACTCCATAATTTATTTAAGTTTTTATCAAAATAATCAATATATACATATTTTAAACTACTGTCATACGTGCTTACAATATAATGATTAAAATCAGATGATATGAATAATTTTTTTATGATGTTATCAGATAAATTATTGTAATCTATGTCATAAGTAATAATTCCTTCACTTTTGCTCATATCAAAAGCTTTAAAATTAGCATTTGATTGGTTATCTAATGTTACTAAATAATCCATCTCATCATGTTCACTCACTTTTACATCTTCTCCGAAAATATATTTTGCAACATTTCTAATTGTATCTGCATCAAATTTATCTTCTCCATAATCACTTACGTTCATTGCACTAATAACTGGTATCGTATAAGTATTTCCATTAATTTCTCTTGTTTCAACACCTACATATCTTCCATATATTTGAATGAAGTCTCTTTCTACTAATCTTTCATTTAATTGTTCGCCTTTTAAAATATATAATCTGTCACTAGAATCTGTAAGTGTATATTCTCCTGTTGGATAATCTCCATAATAATATCCATCACAATCATCAAACATTAATACTTCAAATTCTTCATCAGTAGATTCTAATACTTTAACCACTCCACCAATTGTATAAACTTTTGCGTTTTCGAATATTTGTGGGTATTTTTGAAGATTTTCTATATCATAATATAAATATAAATAATCATTATCAAAATAATTAATAACAGCTCTTTGTTGCTCTGTTAAATTTTCATCGTCAGCATTCATATTTGAAAAACTTAGAGATTGCATTCCATTTGCTTGCATATTAGCACTATCTTGTACTACTGCATTTTCTTTTTGATTTTCCTCACTATTATTTTCATTACGATTTATAGCTATCACTGCTACTGCTACAATTG
The DNA here is from genome assembly GCA_944386675.1 of uncultured Clostridia bacterium. Classification (GTDB taxonomy): domain Bacteria; phylum Bacillota; class Clostridia; order TANB77; family CAG-508; genus CAG-269. The sequence goes on from CALXBY010000008.1 coordinate 10,538, forward strand.
CTGCAATTATTACTATAATTACTAACACAATTGCTACTTTTTTTCCTGTAGATTTTTTGCTGACATTTTCTTCTTTTACCTTTGCACCACATTTTTGACAAAATACACTTTCTTCAGCAATTTCTTCACCACATTTTTTACACTTCATATTTTTTCCCCTTTCATTTGTACTTTTATTTTACTATAACATTCTTACATTTTTTATGCAATAATTTTTTTGTAGAAAATTGTCTTAAAATAAAAAAAGTTACTATTTTTATAGTAACCTTTTTAGATTATTATTCTTGTCTTTTCATAGATAGTATCCGCAAAAATTTTTTTAAAAAACTGGATATTTTTTCTTTTTTAATTATCCTTCATCATCCCACTAATAATTTTACAATAATTAAGCAAACTGCTCCTGGTAATCCTAATAATCCTATAATAATACTATTTATAATATTTAATCCTATATGAAATCCAAAATTAGCCCCTATTAAGTTAATCACATAGATAATAATTCCGCCAAATATAGAATTCAATATTAGTTTTAATATTTTTTTGATAGGAACAATAAATATTCTACCTATAAGAAATATAAAACAGATACAGGCCAAATATGTAACAATATTCAAATCCATTTTGTCCTCCAATTCATAACATATAAAATCTTTTACTAATTATTATGCTAAAAATTGGACAAATAGACCTATCCTACTTCTTCGTCACTAGAAAGTCTATATTTTATATCATTAATCATATCTACTGTAATTCCTTTCATTTTCGCCATTTTAATTAAGTAATTTAGTTTTGCTTGATTAGCTTTCATTTGATAAATATAATAATCCACTAATTCATCTTGTGCATACTCAAAATTTTTATCTACATTTTTTAACTCTCTTCTTGTTTTTATAATATTTTTAATCAACTCAATTTCTCTTTCCCTTTCATTTTTATTTTCTATCTCGCTTTCTTGAAAATACCTTTCTTCCATAACCATCCTCCTCTTGCCTTTTGCTCTAATAGTATATTCAAGTATGTTGTTTTTTATACTAACTATTGCTAAAGGTTGCCAAAATGGCACGTCCCCTTTGGCAACCAATTAGATAAAGTTAAATTATTTTGCTCAAAAGTCTTGTTTTTTTAGGCATTTTGTAGGATAATATATATGTATGAGTTTAAATTTTTGAAAGGATATAATAAATGAAACTAATAGATAAGTTTTTGAAAAAATTAAATATAAATAGAAATACATTTGCCACATATATATTAACATTACTAACTGTATATTTGGCTGTAGATAGAATTGTTGAAATGCTTCTTATGATTTTTACAGGTGTATCTTATTCTTATTGGGGACCTATCCAATATACACTTGCTTTAGCTTGTCCAATATTTGCATTTCTTTTTTCAGGGCAATCTGAATTTGCAACTTCTAACATGAAAAAAGTACAGATTTTATATGTTTATATTATTGGTTTATATATTATTGCAATTTCTATGTTCACACAATGGCTAAATATGGGAGCTTGGTTATTATTATTATCTGTTCCTGATTATGTAGAAATTATTACTGACTTTTCTGACATCGTAAAACCTGCTTTCATAGCGATTTCTATTTACTTGCCACTTGTTACAGCTTTTCCACTATTTAAATGGATTTACTTTGGTGTTAATGATAACTTGGATCAAATTCGTTCTATTTGGGATTATAAGGGTATAAACTTATCTGATCAAAAAAAGGATAGAGGCGTATATACTTGTGAAGTATTTTTATGTACAGATGATGATTATGGCAAAAATATTATTATACCAGAAGTTTCTAGATATCTATCCCTATTTGTATGTGGAGGTTCTGGAACAGGAAAAACTTCTCTAATATTTGAACCTATGATTGCTAGAGATATTGAGAAAAAATATTTCTTTAGAGAAGTTTCTAAAGAAATGGGATTTACTGCTTTAAAAACAGGCATTGCCTATTTAAAAAAGCCATATGATAATGATTACTTAAATGAGAATTTTAGATTAGATATGCTTTCACCTTCAGAAGGTAAAGAAGATGTTTACAATGCATATATGAAAAAAATGATTTTAGGAAGTTATAATGGTGAAAATGTTTATAGAAATTTAGGATTAGAAATTATGTCCCCAGATTATGAATTGATTGATCATATGATTGATGTTTGCAATAATTATGGATTCAAATATAATATCATAGACCCTTCTAATCCAAATTCAATGGGATTAAATCCTTTTGTCTATGACGAACCTTCTAAAATAGCTATTACGATTTCGTCTGCTTTAAAAGCTATGTATAGTAATGCTCATGAAGAACTTGAAGATGCTTATAGAGAAGATTATATTATTCAAGCAATTGAAAATTTAGCAATTCTTTTAAAAGAAATGTACCCTAGAATGAACGAAGGTGCACTTCCTAATATGGAAGATATGTTAAAAATGTTTACTAATTTTGAATTGATTGAAAAAATGTGTGAAATATTAGCACATGATGAAGAACTAAAAGAAAAATATGCTATACAGCTTGCTTATTTTAAGAAATGTTTCTATAAAGATGGACCTGCAAGACAACAAACAGAAAAAGATATATATGCAGCAGTAACTCAATTAGATAACCTTTTAAGATTACCTGGTGTTAAATCAATATTATGTAATCGATTTAACAATATTAATTTTGATAAAGCTCTTGCAGAAGGAGATATTACTTTTGTATGTACAAGACGTGGAGATTTAGGTTCTTCTACACATCAAGCATTTGGATTATTCTTCTTAATTTCAATGCAAAATGCAGTACTTAGAAGACCTGGTGGAGAAAATTCAAGAGTTCCTAATTTCTTATATGTTGACGAATTTCCTGATTTTATTTGTAAAGCTACAGAAGCTATCTTTACAATGTACAGAAAATACCGTGTAGGAACAATTATCTCTGCTCAAAACTTAGCACAGTTAGAAACACCAAAATCCAGAGAGAATTATAGAAATACAATTTTATCTAACTGTTCAAATAAAGTATTTACAGGTAATGCTGTTATTGATGAACTTAAATGGTGGGTAGCTGAATTTGGTTCACACAGAGAATGGACTTACAAGGTTGACTTAGACACTGATAAAATGTCTTATACTAATAAATTAGGTGATGTAAAATGGGCATATGTTGACTATTTTACTCCTGGTAAATTACAAGGTATGCTTACTGATAAAAAATGTGCATATAAAGTTAAAGATATTGGTGGCCGTTTAATGGTTGGTCCTGGTAGATTTAATTATCTAGAGTCAAAATATAAAGAAAAACAAAAAATCAAATCTTTCGATTTTGGAAAATATTCAGATGGTGTTACTACTGCAACAGAGGATGATAATACTTCTTTTAAAAAGAAATTTGATTTAAAAAATTTAGATTTTAAAGACGAACGAGATGAAATAAATCCTGTTCAAACAGATACCACGGATTCTAGATATTTATTTGATAATGATGATGCCGTTGTTATCAATTTTAAAAGAAATGAAAAAAAATAATTTTATCATAAAATATAAAATGAAAGACTTACAATTAATTTTTTGTAAGTCTTTTATTTGGCATTTTATGATTATTTTGTATTTTAACTTTATGTATTATTACTTTCATATTATAACAAATCTAAATATTTTATACTGTTAGTCCAATTAATTCTAAAGCTATACCTGAAATAACACCTATTGCATATAATAATATCATAATTTTTATATTATTTTTTATTCCTTTATTTGTTCTAAATAATACAGCTAGTCCCACACCTGCTCCAACTAGTAATCCTGCAATCATTGTCCCAACAGAAATTAAACTTTCTAAATACATCTGTGTAATAATAACTGATGCAGCACAATTTGGTATCAAACCTATCAATCCTGATATAATTGGTCCTAGAATTGGTCTATTTAGCATAAATCCAGCTATACGCTCTTCTCCAATTAAATGCATAGCTGCATTAATTATTAATGTTATAATAAATATAAAAATAAAGATATTTACCGTATGTTTTAAAGCTGATTTCCATATTCCATGTTCACAGTGACAATGTTCTTTTTCGCATAGGTCAATAATTTTTTCTTTTTCTTCTTCTTTCCCTTTATTTTTTATTCGTATAACGAAATCTATTAAAAAGCCTGCTATCATACCAATTATTAATTTAATTGCTAATATTTTTATAATAACATCTATTGCTACACCTTCAGACAAAAAAATTGGTAACATCTCATCTGATGTTGATAAATATACAGCTATCAAAGTTCCTAATGTAATAACCCTTGCTGCATATAAATTGGTTGCAGATACAGAAAATCCACATTGTGGAACAATACCAAGCCAAGCACCAAAAAATGGTCCAAATTTCCCTGATTTTTTTATTGTTTCCTTTGTCTTTTCTTTCGTTTTATGCTCTATATATTCCATTAATAAATACGTAAGAAATAAAAAAGGAATTAATTTTACACTATCTTCAATTGTATGTTCTAATATTTCTAACATCTTCTCCTCCTTTTCGCATTATATATATTAGCACAAAATCCTTCAAAATTCAACCAAAAGATAAAAAACTATCCATTGGATTGTCCAATCAGACAGTTTTGTTTTAGTTTTCTATCCAATTGTGGACGTTTTTCTTTAGAACATTTCTTAAATTTGTTGTACAAAAAATGTCCCAAAGAAAAACGTCCACAACTAGAAACTATCTTCTTCTAAATCTTCCACAAATGCAACCTGTTCTTCCATTATTTGCTGTATTAGGTACCACATTAATTCTTGTTGCTATTTCATTATTGTTACAAGAATTATTACCATTGCTATCTACAATTCTTATAACACCATTTATTGTATTTGCTTGGTTAAAACCATTATCATTTCCACATTCACAACTATTATCATTACACCTTCTATTTCTTCTACAGCAGTTATTATCTCTGTCAAAAAATCTATTTATTAAGCAAATAATCAGTGCTGTTATATAGCTAATGAACGTATATACTAAAGTTGCTGCTAAAAGGATTAAGTTTCCTATAATAAATGTAATAATAATTCCTATTGCAAATATAATTCCTGCAACTAGTGCTGGACATTTTAATATTTTTTGTAAGGCAATTGAAAATATAATAACAGCTAATGGTATTGCAAAAAATATAAGTAAAATTGTATTCATAATCTTTCTCCTTTTCTTTTTTACTATATTTTATGCATAACCACATAACTTTGTTCATATATTATTCTTACGGTTACAACACTTAAGTTATAGAACATAAGATAATTTAGATTACTTTATTTATTTTGTTATTTTTCATATTCTACTTTCACTAAGTATAATCCTTGAGGTGGTAATGTTTTTCCTGCATTTTCTCTTTTTTTAGATTGTATTATATTTTTTACTTCTTTAGGCTCTATTTTTCCTAGTCCTACTTCAACAAGTGTTCCTGAAATAATTCTTACCATATTATATAAGAAACCATTTCCTGTCAATTCAATATATATTTTTTCATTTCCCGCGTCAATTACTTCAGCTTTATATATTGTTCTTACACTACTTTTACTACTTGTTCCACTTGCTTTAAAGGCCTTAAAATCATGTTCACCTTCGAAATACTTAACTGCTTCTTTCATTTTTTCTATATCTAATTTCATTGGTATATGTGTTTCTAAATTTCTATAAATTGCCGTTCCATATTTTGAATTATTAATTATATATCTATATGTTTTTTTCTTGCAACTTAATCGACTATGAAATCTCTCTTCAACTTCCTCTGCCGATTTGATAACAATAGACTTCTTTAAGTTTGAATTTAGTGCTATTGGTATTTTTTCTATTGGAATATTAGAATTTGTTTTAAAATTTGCTACTTGCCCAATAGCATGTACTCCCGCATCTGTTCTGCCAGAAGCATTTAAATCTACTTTTTCGCCAGTTATTCTTTCTATTGCTTTCTCAATTTCTCCTTGAATATTTAATTTATTGGGTTGTTTTTGCCAACCATTAAATTCTTTACCATCATATTCTATTACTAATTTAATATTTCTCATTATGTTTTCCCTTCTACTTTCTCAGTAGCTTCTGCTTCTCTTTTTTCTTTACGTAATTTTTCTCTTATTGCTTTTAATTTATTTCTTCTTTCCTTTTTTTCAACTGCAAATCTTTTAGTTACAACATTACTAATTAATATCTTTTTTAATGCCTCTTCTCCAACATCTGCAATTAATGTACCATCTTTTGCAATAGAAATCTTTCCGGTCTCTTCTGAAACAACTACTACAATACTATCAGATTCTTTAGATATTCCAATTGCTGCTCTATGTCTTGTTCCTAATTCTTTTGCTATATCATTATCGTCTGCAAGTGGTAATACACAAGCTGCGGCAGCAATTTTATTTCCTGATATAACAACAGCTCCATCATGTAATGGGGTTTTAGGCTCAAAAATATTTACTAATAACTGTGGAGATACTTCCGCATTCATTGGTATTCCACCAGAAATAATATCTTGTATTTTTATATCTCTTTCTATTACAATTAAAGCTCCTGTTTTACTTTTAGATAGTTCGACCGCTGCTATTACAATTTTGTAAATATCTTCTTTTGTTTTTGTTGCTAAATCCTTATCTATTCCGAAAAATTTTGTAAATTTATTCGTACCTAATTGTTCTAATCCTCTTCTTAATTCTGGCTGGAATATAACAATTATAGCAATTACTCCTAAATTCATAATTCCTGTTAAAATCCAATTTAATATCTGCAAGTTAAATAATCCACTAAGCCATGTAATAATAATTAGTAGTACAATTCCTTTTATTAATTGCCATGCTCTAGAACCTTTTACTATTTTTAAAAATGAGTATATTAAAAATATTACAATTGCTAAATCTATCAATAAAGTAATTAACTCAAATGGATTTTCTTGTAATGATTTAATATATCCAATAATATTATCTGTATAGAAATTTTCCCAATTCATTCCAAAATCAATTATCATATTTTTACCTCTTTTTTTACTATATCATTAGTGAATATATTAATGTTGATGCTGTTGCAAGTACCATTAATAATGCTAAAATCCCAGCCATTACTTTTACAAAAATTTGTCCTTTATCATAACCTTTCGTTTTTTTAACTTTTTCTTTTTGATTATTTATTTTCTTTTCCTTTTTCATTTTATTCACATTCCTTTCCAAAACATAAATTTCACTAGATTTTTATATTATATCATATAAAAAATTTTTTTCAATTTTGTATGATTCTTTTTCCTTATCCAGTTATCATTATATCACAATTAACATAATATATCAATCATTTTATTTAATTAGTATTCTATTCCATTATTTCTAATATCATTCTTGGCTTTTCTATTTCTTTCTCACTAATTTCTATAACTTCTTTTAACTTATATTTTGCTTCTTTTAATTTTTCTTCTGAATTTGCATATATAGTTGCCATTATTTCTTGATTTTGAACATATTCAGAAACTTTTTTATTTAAAACAATTCCTACTGCATTATCAATTGAATCTTCTTTTCTTATTCTTCCCGCTCCTAAGCCACATACAATTTTTCCAATTTTCTTAGCATTCATATTTTGAATATATCCTGCTTTGTCACTATATACATTTTCTATATATTTTGCTTTTGGAAACTTAGCTGTATCTTCAATGTATGATATATCTCCGCCTTGATTTTCTACTAATTGCAAGAATTTTTCATACCCTTTACCATTTTCTATGTTTCCTAACATTTTTAGTTTATTTTGCTCTATATCATTTCCTTTTCCAGCAAGTTTCATCATATATGCGCCTAATTCTAATACGACCTCTTTTAAATCCTCAGGCATATCTCCTTTTAAAAAGTTAATTGCTTCTATAACTTCTAAAGAATTTCCTATTGCATATCCTAATGGTTCATCCATATTTGTAAGTACACATACTGTTTCTTTATCAGCTAATCTACCTATTTCAATCATTTCTTTTGCTAATTCTTCTGCTTGCTCTTTTGAATTCATAAAAGCACCTGCTCCGGCAAGTAACATCTAGTACAATCTTTTGAGCTCCACTTGCTATTTTTTTGCTCATAATACTTGATGCTATTAAAGGTATATTTTCTACGCAAGAAATACTATCTCTTAAGCTATAGATTTTTTTATCTGCTGGTGCTAAATTTAAAGTTTGTGATATCATGCTGATACCCACGTTTTCCACATTCTTTATAAAATTGTGGATATCAATTCCTGTTACATACCCTGGTATAGATTCTAATTTATCTACTGTTCCTCCAGTAAATCCTAATCCTCTACCAGACATTTTCGCTACTGGTATTCCTAAAGATGCAACAAGAGGTAACAAGATTAATGATACTTTATCACCAACACCTCCTGTAGAATGTTTATCTACAATTATTTCATGTAGAGCAGATAAATCTAGTTTCTCTCCTGAGTTTGCCATTGCAATTGTTAAGTTTGTTATCTCTTCTTTGGTCATTCCATTTAGAAAAATTGCCATAATTAATGCTGCTGCCTGATAATCAGCTATTTTATCAGATGTATATCCTTCTATAAAAAAATTTATTTCTTCTTTCGACAATTCCTTTTTGTCTCTCTTTTTCTCTATGATTTCTAAAATATTCATATTTTTTGTCTCCTAAACCAATTTATTTATTATTAATAAATTCACATCATTTAAATAAAATTTTTAATAAAAGATTTTCTATGTAATGGGCATGGTCCATATTCTTTTAATGCTGCTATATGTTTCGCTGTTCCATATCCCTTATGATTTATAAATCCATATTGTGGATAAATTTCATCCCATTCTTTCATAATTCTATCCCTTGTTACTTTTGCTATTATTGACGCAGCAGCTATGTTATAACATTTTGCATCACCTTTTATAATAGAATCATATGGTATTCCTTTTGTATTAATATGTGTTAATGCATCTACTAATATCAAGTTTGGTTTCACATCTAATTCTTCTACTACCTTTGTTACGCCCTCTTTTGTTGCATTTAAAATATTGATGTCATCTATTACATCTTGTCCCATAATCGCAACAGAATAGCTAATCGCTTCTTTCAAAATGATATCATACAATTTTTCTCTTTTCTTTTCTGAAACTTTTTTCGAATCATTAACACCTTCTATCATTGAATCTTTTGGCATAATGACTCCTGCAACAACAACAGGACCAGCTAGTGGTCCTCTTCCTGCTTCATCTATTCCACAAATTAATTCAAATCCTTTATTATATAAATCTTTTTCTATACTTTTCAAGTTTGTTAGTCTTTCTAATTCTTTTTCTTTTATTGTCTCCACACTTCTTTCGTTATTTTTCTTATTTCTTTTATTTATTTCTATTCTTATAGTTCTATATTTTCTATATCTGTTAAAGAATGATTTCCATTATAGCCTTGTGTATGATAAATTTCAGCTGTTGCATTTTCCAAATCATATACAATAACATACCAACCCTCTTCATCATTTGATTCAACATCATGTATTCCCATATTTTCTATATTCTTTGTTGAAACAATATATACTTTTCCAGCTTCTATATCCTCATTTGATACCCCTGCACTTTTAACTGCATTTATTTGATTTTGGTCTGTAACATCTTGCACATTGGTGCCTTTTTCTTCACCACTTAAATATGTTTTTGCAGCTTCATAAGTTCGTCCATCCGGATTAACGCCTAACTCAAAACTTGCATCTTCAATATACTCTTTTGCTTTTGTTTGTATTAATAACATATTTGTTTTAAGTCCTTCTAAATTAGCTCTTTTTATTGAATCACTTCCTGAATATATAGTTATTCCTGCTAAAATTAATAAAACAATTATTGTTATAGTTAATGCCATCAATGTTACACCTTTTTCTTTTTTATTTATCATATCTGTTTCCCACCTTTTATAATATTATAAATCATTTGTATATTTTCATTCTTCAATTTTTTATATTATATCTTTTTATAATCTTTTTTTCAATAAATTTCTATTGAAAAACTTTTTTATTCTAAAAAAATTGTCATTTCATTTTACCCCTTATAGACATTTTTTTACTATAAAAAATCCTATTTCTTTCACAAAAAATTCACAAATCTATTGTATTATATAACCATAATAGGTTAATATATATTATATGGAGGTAATTTAAATGGAAAATAATAATCAAGAAAATGAAACAAATAAAACAAATGAGGCAAAATTCAAAACGGTTTCAAATCCAGGTACATATAAAGCGGTTTATGAAATTGATGACAAACCAAAAAAGAAAACTCATTTTGGAAGAACTATCTTACTTCCGTTTTTTAGTGGTGTAGTTGGTTGTGCAGTCGTTATTGGTACTTGTTTTACAGTACCATCTATCAGAAATTCTTTATTAGGTAATGACTCTACTTCTTCAAATACTTCTTCTAGTTCTCAAGTAACAGGACTAGTTGATCAAGTTTCTTTATCTAATTATTCTGATACAGCTGTTTATGCCGCTAACAAAATTTTACCGTCAATTGTTGGTATTAAAATCGAATATAATGTTACATCTATGTTTTCAATCTTCGGTGGCAATCAAACTTCAACAGCTACAGCAACAGGTTCAGGAATTATTATTAGTGAAGATGGTTACATTTTAACAAATAACCATGTTGTTTCTTCAAGTGAATCTGAATCTTACTATCAAGTATCACAGGCAACAAAAGTTACCGTTACTTTATTCGATGATGATACAGAATATGAAGCTAAAATCGTAGGTACTGATGAAGAAACAGACTTAGCTGTTATAAAAATCGATAAAACTGGTTTAACAAAAGCAGAATTTGCTGATTCTGATTCTATAAAGGTAGGCGAATTTGCAATGGCTGTTGGTAGTCCTCTAGGTCTACAAAGTTCTGTTACTTGTGGTATCGTAAGTGCTGTTAATAGAGAAGTTACTGATACAGATGGTAAAACATATACTTTAATTCAAACTGATGCTGCTATCAATGCTGGAAATAGTGGTGGTGCTTTAGTAAATAGTGAAGGAAAAGTTATTGGTGTAAATACATTAAAATTAACTGGTGAAGATGTTGAAGGTATGGGATTTGCTATTCCAATCAATTCTACGACAGATATTTCTTCTCAATTAATAGAATTTAGCAAAGTAAGAAGACCTTATATTGGAATTACTGGTATGGATTTAGATTCTGAAACTGCCAAGAAAAATAACCTTGTAGAAGGAATCTATGTTAAAGATGTAGAAACTTTCTCAGCAGCAGAAAAAGCAGGTATAAAAATCGGTGATGTCATTATTAAAGCTGATGGAAAAGATATCAAAACAATGGATGAATTAACTGAAATTAAAAATTCACATAGCATAGGTGATGAAATGAAAATCACTGTAAATAGAGATGGAGAAGAAAAAGAATTAACTTTAACATTGGGAGAACAACCTTAACTTATAAGAAACTATTAAAAATATCATAAAGCTTGGAATAAAAACTTCCAAGCTTTTCTATTTTTATTTTCAATTTCTAACTACTTTTCACTTTCAGTTCACACAATGGACAAAATTCCATATTATAATACAAACATAATCAGTAAGACATTACTGATTGAAATAAAAAAACATCCCCTTTTATTTTCAAAAAGAGAAGCTCTAGAGCTTCTCTCTTTTTATTGTCCAATTGGACATCATATAATTACTAAATCCATTTCACTTGTTAAATTTTCATTTCCATAAGCATAAATAATATAAATTTTTCCATCCTTCATAAAAAATTCTTTTGAATTTTGAACCTTATACATTTCATCTTCAGGATTTCTTTCAAAGATGCTATATCCTAAAGATTTTAAAGCATCAACTTTTTGTTGTTCTACTGTAATCTCATTTTTTATTTTTGATTCCACATCTTCAACTTTTAATTGTTTGTTATTTAGCATATCTTCTAACGTTATTTCTTTATTATTTTTTAAATCATAATTATATGTTTGGATGATGACTCTTTGTGCGCTAGCTGATTGCTTCAAATTTGATTTAATAATTAATGATAGTATATCATTTTCAATAGTCGCTTCATATTGAACAGAATAAATTATATTTTGATTCTCTGTTTGTAAAACATCTTCTGCCTTTTTTTCAAATGTTTGCTTGATTTCCTCGTTATATGATTTTATTGTTTCATTATCTATATTTATATGTGGAATATTTAAATTTAAATCATAACTATTTTCTTTTGCTTCTTCCTTTGTATAGTACGTATATACAATATTTTGACTATCGTCATTTCGTTTTATTTGCACACTTGTGTTATATTCTTCTAATTGATTTTGAAAAATATCATCAAAATTTGCTATCAATAATTGATAATCTACATCTGCTTGTGTTAAACTTGATCCTCCAATTGTTATTAATCTATCTAGTTCATCACTTCCGAAATAAAATGATAGTGCTACAATCACTATAGCAATCAAGCACGTTATAATAGAAATTGTATACACAATAACAGCTTTAACACTTGTCTTTTCCTTCTTTGGTAACATTACATTCATATCTATACCTCTTATATGATATTCTTAAATTATTATATCATTTTCTAATAAATATTTCAACATGAATATTCTTAAATTTGTTGACTATTCATGGAATTTGGGGTATGATATATATTGTATATTTACACAGAAATGAGGAGTTTAAAGTATGTTATGTTCAGAATGTAATAAAAATCCAGCTATACTTTTTTATAAAAAAATTGAAAATGGAAAAGAATCATTAGAGGGGTATTGCTATGATTGTGCAAAAGCCAAAGGAATTAACCATAATGAGGTTTTATATAAACAAAATGAAATTTTGTCAAAAGATAATGTCAATCTTAATGATATGACAAAACAATTTGAAACAATTTTTAAAGATTTAGCTGAAAATATTAATTTAGAAGATATTGAAAATATAGATGGAGCCATTACTTTTGAAAATAGTAATGATGAAAGTGATGATGGTAATTCCAAAATATCAGGTGCAGCCATTCCATTAAGTTCACTTTTTACAAATATGTTCAATAATTCAAATAATAACAATAATAACGATCCAGAAATGCATAATGGTAGAAAAAAAGTAAAAGTAGAAAAAAAGAAAAATACAAAACAAAATAAAAAGAAAAAATTTCTAGATACTTATGGTACTAATTTAACAGCAAAAGCAAAAAATAATGAATTAGATATCGTTATTGGAAGAGATAATGAAATTAAAAGAATTATTCAAATATTAAATAGACGTTCTAAAAATAATCCTTGTTTAATTGGAGAACCTGGTGTTGGAAAAACTGCAATTGCTCAAGGACTAGCTATTAGAATTGCTAACCAAAACGTACCTGCTAAATTATTAAATAAAGAAGTTTATCTTTTAGATATGACAGCTGTTATTGCTGGAACACAGTTTAGAGGACAATTCGAATCTAGAATGAAAGGTATTATTGATGAATGTAAAGAATATGGCAATATTATTCTAGTCATTGATGAAATCCATAATATTATTGGTGCCGGTGATGGTGAACATTCTATGAATGCCGCTAACATCTTAAAGCCAGCACTTTCAAATGGTGAAATTCAATTAATTGGTACTACTACATTAAAGGAATACAGAAAATATATCGAGAAAGATTCTGCTTTAGAAAGAAGATTCCAACAAGTTTTAGTAGAAGAACCTAATATTGATGATTCTATTGGTATTCTAGAAGGTATTAAAAAATATTATGAAGAATATCATAAAGTAAAAATTTCTTTAGATGTCATCAAACAAGCTGTTATCATGTCTGAAAAATATATCCATGATAGATTTTTACCAGATAAAGCAATTGATATTTTAGATGAAGCTTGTTCAAGAATTAATTTGGAAAACAAAGAACTATTCACTTTAGAAAAACTAAAACAAGAATTAGAACAAGTCCAAAGTGAAAAAGAAGAAGTCATTGCTGCTGATTCTACAGAAGATTACCAAAAGGCAGCTGATTTAAAAACACGTGAATGTCAACTAATTGAACAAATTGATAAATTAAATGAAACAATGAAACCAAGACAACTAACTGTACAAGATATTGCAAATGTCATTGAAAGTTGGACAAAAATACCTGTTAAAAAAATCACAGAAGCAGAAACACAGAAATTATTAAACTTAGAAACTAACCTTCATAAAAGAATTATTGGTCAAGATGATGCTGTAAGTGCTGTAGCTAGAGCAATTCGTAGAAATAGAGCAGGTCTAAAATCAACAAAAAGACCACCTTCATTTATTTTTGTTGGTCCTACTGGTGTTGGTAAAACAGAACTTGCTAAAAGTTTGGCTTATGAAATGTTTGGTTCAGAAGATTCAATCATCAGAATTGATATGTCTGAATACATGGAAAGTCATTCTACTTCTAAATTAATTGGTGCGCCTCCAGGATATGTTGGTTATGATGATGCAGGACAATTAACAGAAAAAGTAAAAAGAAAACCATATTCAATTATTTTACTTGACGAAATAGAAAAAGCACATCCAGATGTCTTTAATATTTTATTACAAGTATTGGATGATGGAATCTTAACAGATAGTCAAGGAAATTCTGTAAGTTTCTCAAATACAATTATTATTATGACATCAAATGCCGGTTCTAATTTGAACAATAATTCTATTGGATTTGGAAATTCAATGATTAATAAAAATAAGATTATGGATAGTCTAAAAGATGTATTTAGACCTGAATTTTTAAATAGAGTTGATGAAATTGTCACCTTTGATCCATTAACAAATGAACAATTATTACAAATTGTTGATTTAATGTTAAATGATACAGTAAAAGCTTTATCAGATAAGGATATTAAAATGCATATTAGCAAATCTGCTAAAAACTATATCTTGGAAAAAGGAACAGATATAAAATTTGGCGCTAGACCACTAAGAAGAGCTATCCAAAGATATGTTGAAGATGAATTATCTGAAATGATTTTAAGACAACAATTACTAGATGGACAAACTGTCAATATTGATTTTATAGGTGGAAATTTAAAATTTGAAGTTAAATAGGAGATTTTTATGTTAAAACATGTACCAAACGCACTAACAATTATTCGATTTTTATTAATACCATTTATTATAGTAAATATTTTCACTGGAAATTATATTATGGCATTTATTATATTTACACTATCTGGTATAACAGATATTGCTGATGGTTTTATAGCAAGAAAATTTAATTTAATATCTAATTTTGGAAAATTAATGGACCCTTTAGCAGATAAATTAACACAAATCTGTACAATTGCTTCTTTAACATTAATTGATATTATTCCTATTTGGATATTAGTTATTGTCTTATTAAAAGAATTAATTATGATTGCTGGAGCCTCTTTCCTTTATGGAAAAGATGTTGTCGTATATAGCAAATGGTATGGAAAATTAGCAACTGTTCTTTTCTATGTTGCTATTGTATTTTCTTTATTAATTAATCAATTTAATCTTGGAGCTATCTGGTCAAACTTAGATTTAGGTATATTCTATCTAGCTTTGTTTGCCACTGTATTTTCTCTAATTATGTATATTAAAGATGTATATAAAAAAGGATTTATTGATAAACAAGATTTAAATAAAGAAGTTACAATTGATAAAAAAGAAAGAAAGAAAAAATAATATATTAGAAAACGTCCCCAATTATCCAATTGGGGACTATTCATAATCTTCAATTAACTGATTTAATTCTACTCTTCCATTTGCTTCAATACCATTTTGCAATTCAAGTCTATCTGTTTGCGTTAAAAATTCTGTTGCAATTTCCGTTTCTTCTACTAATTCTTCTGTGTCTCCTGTTTTTAAGTAAATAGCTACTTTTCCATCTTTTTCTCGTAATATATAATGTTCTCCACACTCACTATCAAATTCTCTATATAAAATAATTTGATTTCGTGAAAATTCTTCGATTGTCCATCCTTCATATTGTTTCTGTAAATCCTCTTCTGTTTTATTTACTAATTCAGTTGGAATACTTGCATATTGTTCAATAGTATGTCCACAATCATTATAATGTCGTTTAAAGATTATAGAACAGTTAGGTGATATCTTTTCTCCTTCTGAGCTCGTTTCTTCAACTAATGTATTACTTTTTACCATTTCTTCATACTCATCAGTACACTCATCATATATTTCCTCTGTATTTTGTTCTGCTATTTCTGCTTTTTCTTCTTCTGGTAAAGAATTTTTTATCATAATAATACCAATTATCGTTCCTAAAATAAATAATACTATAATAGCTGAAATGATTATACTTTTCCTCATATTATAAACATTCCTTTCTAAGACCTATATTAAATTTGAAAAACTGTTTTTTTAATTCTCAAATTTTGCCTTTCCTATCCTTTTATAGTATTATTTACCTTTTTTTAGAGTTTATACATTTTATTTATTTTTTAACAATAGTGGCATGCAAAAGTTGCCAAAATGACCCGTCCCCATTGACAAATTTTTTTACCAAAATCTTTCCTTTATCATTAACACTTATATTAATTTCTCCATTCTCATCTGTTCTAAATATCTGCATACCGAAATGATTGTAATCTTTCTAAAACTGCATCGTTTGGATGTCCAAACATATTATTTTTTCCTACACCAATAATAGCCACCTTACTGTTTGTTGCGTTTAAAAATTCTTCTGTTGATGAGCTTTTAGAGCCATGATGAGCAACTTTTAAAACGGTTGCTTTTAATATATTCAAATTATTTTTATATGTATTTAAAATTGCTTTTTCAGCTATTTCTTCTATATCACCTGTAAATAACATACTGAAATTTCTATACTGCAATTTCATAACCATTGCATTATTATTTAGTATATTCTCATTTATTTGTTTTTCTATTGGCCATATAATATGGAAATTAATATCTCCTATTTTTATTTTGTCTCCTGCTTTTACTTTTTCTACCTTTAAATTCTTCTCCTTAGCCAATTCTAAAAATTTTCCGTAATTTTCACTTTTTTCTTGTTTGTCACTAATAAATATTTGTCCTACTCTTAATTCTTCTAATACTGGCAATATGCCACCAATATGATCTTGGTCAAAATGAGAAATAAATACATAATCTATTTTTGTATATCCTTTATCTAATAAATATGGAATTAAAGTATCTTTTCCGACATCAAATGTACTAGATAAACTTCCTCCTCCATCAATTAAAATGGTTTTATTACTTGGTGTTATAATAAAGCAAGAGTCCCCTTGTCCTACATCTAAAAAATGAATCTCTAATTTTTGATTTACCTTAAAAATACCTATAAAAAAAGTAACGATAAAAATACATATAAAAGCAATTTTGTGGCTTTTTAAAATATATTGCTTTATATTTTTTGCTTGAAAAAACTCCAAACATATTGTTTTCATTTCTTTCTTCTTTTCATATAGTTTGTATTTGGCAAGTGCAACTAAATTTTTTATTCTTTTTTGGGTAGAACCTATATATTGTGCTGTATAAATTGTATATACTTGATTTCCTATTAAAATAACTATGTAATAAAAGATAATAAACAAAATGCTTGGAGTTATTACATATATTTTTGAAAATGGCAATTGAGATAAATTTGCAATTTGAATAAAACCTTCTATTCCTATTGATAAAAAAATAGAAATACATTTTGAAATTTCTAAATTTATAAATGATGCGATAATAAAACTAATTGACAAAACCATAATTATTCCTGTAATAAAGCTTACAAGAATATTTGTGATTAAAAAATATATTCCAATATTATTAAAATGATATAGCATAATTGGTAATATTACAATCTGTGCAGATAGTGTAACAGATATCATTTCTTTTAAAGTTTCTACGAATTTAGATAACCAATTACTTCTTTTTATCCTTATATTATTTTTTATGAATTTGATATTATCTAAAATCTGCTTTACATTTCTATTAAACAATATAATTCCAATTGTTCCTAAATATGATAACTGTAATCCGACACTTGTAATTGCATATGGATTTTCTATCAAAATACATAATAATGAAATTCCTATAGATGTCCATATATCTTTTTTCCTATAAACCAAAAATGCTACAATATTGATAATTCCCATTATACCTGCTCTTACAATAGAACTTGTAAAACCGGTTAAACTCATATAAAATAATAATCCAAAAATTACCACATATTTCACATTTCTTTTTCCTAAAAGTCTTTTGAATCCCCATTCTATTCCGATAATGATATATATGATATGCATTCCAGACACTGCTAAAACATGTGAAATATTTGCTATTTGAAATTTTTCTTTTAAACTTTCGTCTAAATTAGATATATCTCCTAAAATTAATCCTTTTACAATTTGTTCATACTTATCTTCTAATATATTTTCTACATTTTTGTTTATACTTAATTTTATATGATTTATCATTTTTTCAATTATTGTTACATTATCTGAAGATATTGTTTTATAATGTTCCACCTCTAATGTGCCATATATGTTAACAGATTTTAAATATAATTGATAATTAAAGCCTCCATAATTTCTTTGTTCACTTCCTTTTGAAAAATTACCATCACACACAATTTTTTCTCCATAGTTTATATTAATATCTTTTTTCACTTCTATATATATTTTTGTATTTTTATATTTTTCCATATCGTTTACTTTTAAAACTTTTAATTTGTATCTATCCTTAAATTCGTTTTCTTCTTTATTACTAATAACAATACCTTCTACTTTTATATTTTCTTCTTTATATAAATTCTGATATTTATTTTCTTGAAGTAAAAAAATTGTATTTGAAATAATGGAACTAATTATTATACATAAAATTACTTTTTTCGTAAAAATAAGTTTGATGTATCTAAAATATCTATGTAAAGATAATAATTTGAATTGTTTATACTTGTTTTTTATAAAAATTCTTTTTACTAAATAAATAACTGTTATTAAGATATATAAAAGGACTATACTAAATTTAAAGTATAGCCCCCATATAATTCCTATTATATATCCTATAACAATAACTACTATTGGTCTTTTAATCTATTATCGCCTCCAATATATGTTATAATTATAGAATTCTTCTTGCACCATAATAATTATTATTATAATATCCTGTGCTTAATGAATCTATTCTAACACCTGTTGATGGTGTTGATGCATGAATAATTTGCCCTCCACCAATATAGATTGCAACATGTGTTATACTTGATTTTCCAAACATAACTAAATCTCCTGGTTGTAGATTTGATCTACTTACTGCAACGCCATTACCATATTGTCCTGCAGCAGTTCTACTTAAAGATATTCCATGTTGTTTAAATACATATGATGTAAATCCTGAACAGTCAAATCCTGTACTTGGTGAACTTCCACCATAAACATAGTTATAACCTAAATATTGTTTTGCTGTTGCAACAATTGCTGATCCATTACCAGATGCTGGCACATTTGTTGTTGCAGTCGTTGTTTTTTTGCTTGTATTTGCCTTTGTACTACTTGTTTTTCTAGATGTTGTTTGACTTCTAGAGGTTTCTTGTTTTGTATTTGATAATAATGATGATGAAATATATCCTTCTACTGCATTTACTTTTACTTTACTCCATCCATTTTCTTCACTATAAACTTGAACCTCTGTATTTAATGTTATAGTTGTTACAATTGTACTAGATGTATTTGCTTCTTGTCTTACATTTACGCTTGAAGAATTTACATATTGTGTCTTAATTGGTGTTTCTTGAACTGGTTCTTGTTGTTCTTGCTGTATTTCTTGTGTATTTTCTTCAACTGGTTCATCTTTCTTTAATTTATCTTTTCTTAACCAACCTTTTGTAGTTTGTGTTTCTACACATGCCCATCCATTCATAATTTCTGTAACAGTAACAGTTTCATCTGTTTTTAATTCGATTACATCTGTTGCATTAATTGATGGTATTAATTTTAATTTAGTATTTTCTGAAATTTTGTATTCTTTTCCTGTTTCTATTTCTTCTACATTTTCTGTTGATACAGTATTTTCTTCTGTCACATTTGTATTGGTTTGGTTGTTTTCTTCTGTTGTAGTTTCATTTGCTTGATTATTTTCATTTGTAGTTGTTTCTGGATTTGAATTTACAGTAACCAATTCTTTACTTACATATCCTGTTATTCTATTATATGTAACTTGATACCAGTCACCTTCTTCTCCTAATATTTCTACTTCTTGATTCAAAGAAATTTGTTCCAAGATTGTACTCTCAGCATCTGCTGTCTCTCTTAAATTAGCAACTTCTACATTGATTACTCCTGTATTTGCTGCTAAACTGATATTTATAAAAAGCAAACTTGCTAACGATATAATAGCCATAATGAAAATGCTTTTTATATTCATTTTACTTTTCATTGTAATCCTTCTCCTTAAAATATTTTATATTTCTAAAAAAGTAGTACCGAAATAGTATACTATAAATTGAAAAAAAAGTCAAATTTTTGACTTTTTTCCAATTTTTAGTAATCACTATTATTATCCAGACAAATTTGTTTGGTACCATACATATAATATAGATAAATGAACCCGTTTTGCTTATATAAAGCTTCAAGTCATACAACTTGATTTTTCATTAATAGTTTCACCATATTATAAATAAATTTTTGTTTTTTCACATTGCATTGAATAATTAAATTATATAAGTCTTTATCCATATATTCTATTATATTATCATATTTTTCGTTTAGAACATCATATATAGAAATATTTAGAAAATCACAAATTTTCATAAAATCATTCAATTCAATATTTGCTTTTCCATTTTCCAATTGTTTTATTTTATTAGTAGATATATTGATTGCATTTGCCATTTGTTGTGGGCTTATATCACGCTGAATTCTAGTTTTTTGTAATCGTTTACCAATATTAGAAAAATCTAAATTCATATTATCACTTCTCCTTTATTGGTAAATATAACATTATAGGTTCTATTTGTCAATATATTTTTTACATATTAGTAAAAATTAATTTTCTATACTTTTCAATGCATATGTGTTATTTACTATCTTTTCATAAGGTACTTGATTTTCAAGTTCTCCTGCCATTGTCATAACTTCTTGCAGACGATTAAAACTTTCTTCTTTTAAGACTGGAGTTTCATTCCATGCTTCTATATCTTTATATGTTTGTATTGCATTTGCTAGCATTTCTATACTTGTATCTGGGAAGAAATCTTGTATTACATTTGCAATTTCTTCTGCTGTATGTTCTTTTACCCATATTTGGCCTTCATAGATAGCATCTGTAAATTTTTGAATGATTTCTTCATTTGCTTCAATATAACTTTTTTTAGCAAAATATGCTGTATATGGTATTTCACCTGCTTCTTCACCTACTGATGCAACCACATATCCTTTACCTTCTTGTTCTGTTAATGATGCTGTTGGTTCAAACAATGTAACATAATCTGCATTTCCAGCAGTAAAAGCACCTGCCATTAAATCAAATTTGATGCTGTCATCTAATACCACATCTGTTTTAGGATTAATACCATTCTTCTTTAACACATATTCTAATGTCATATATGGTACGCCACCTTTTCTACCTGGTATAACCGTTTTTCCTTTTAGGTTTTCCCAACTAAAATTTTCTTCATCCATTCTTGAAACCAATAATGATCCATCTTTTTTTGTTAATTGAGCAAACACTTCTGTATAATCTTCTTTTCCTTCATTATATACGTAGATAGAAGCTTCTGGACCTGCAAATCCAATATCACATTGATTAGCTAATACTGATGTCATAACCGCATCTGCTCCTTGACCAGTAGATAATTCAATTTTTAGTCCTCGCTCTTCAAAATCCCCATTACTAATGGCTACATATTGTGGTGCATAAAAAACAGAACGGGTTACTTCACTTACATTAATCGTTTGTAACCCATTTTTATTCTCATCTGTTTTATTCTTTATTACAATAATACTTACAATTATTGCAATTATCACAACTATTACTAATAGATATACTAATTTTTTTCTTTTCATTTCACACCTCCTTATCAAAACTTACGTTATATTTTATGTTTATGATTTGGATTGCGTGAAATGTAAATTTATAATAATATGACTTCAGTTCCACTTCTCATAGTAGATTCTTTTACATTTAAATTAATATCATATATTTCACCTGTAATTTTATCATATAACATTGGTGCTTTTTCTGGTCTATAACAATTGTCATTTAACTCATTTACTGCTTTTACTAAAAGTGCTATAACATTGTAAATTCTTTTATGTGAGGGAATCCATACATCATATATCTTTTCTAACATAGGTACATATACCTTAACTAATATTTTATCCATATTCCTCCCCTCTTTCTTTCATTCCTACTAATTTCACTAGGTTTGGTTCTCCTTGATTAATTACATATCCAAAGCTTTGTCCACAATTATTTATTATATCACTTGATGTTGAATTGATTGTAATTAAGAATTGGTCACTTGCACCATTTCCAACCCAAATACCTGTATCTCCTGAAAGATTTTCTTTATACCAGTCATCATATTCATGGTTTTTCAAACGTACAGCATTATCCACAATAATAAAGTTGTAATTTCCTAATTCTTCTGCCTTTTTTAGCATTTCATAAAATTCTTCTTCTCCATTTTCTAGGTCATTTAAAAATTTATCAATTCCAATAATGATACTTATAACTTGTTTATTTTTATTAGAATCATTTTCTATTCCTAGAACAAAATTCTTATAATTTAATTCTAAATTTACCTTTTTACTCTGTAATATTCTTTCTGCATCAAAGATAATGATATTAACATTTTCTAATTGTTTAATTACTTCTTTTATATTGGAAATGAATTCTATACTATCTTCTATATTTTTAGATGTTACTATATTTATTAAATTTTTAGTAAAATTATATTTAAACACATTAAGATTTTTCTTGTTAATTCCAATAGGTAATGCAGATATATCCTCTATTGCATCTTTAAGCATATCAATTGTAACTTTATCTGGTAAAGTTGGAATTGGTTTTGCTTTGCTTGGATAAAATTCACTTAATTTTTGAATCACTTCTTTTATATGTACATTCCATTTTTCTGGCTCACATATTTTTGCTGTTTGAAATTCATATATATCTTCTAATTTTACTAATCCTCTACCAAAAATATGTGATGGTCTTTTCTTACCTATGTCATCAAAAATATTATAAAAATCATCTTCATTATTTAATTGTAGCGCTATTTTCTGTTTAAAGTTTTGAGCAAGACGGTATCTAACATCATTTGTTGTATTAGCTGTAATAATAAATACAACACCACATTTTACCCCTTCTCTTGTTAATGTTAATAATAGCTCATCATATTCAGTTTCATAATTTTCATTAAATGCTTCATAGTTATTAATCATAACAACAATCATTGGCATTTTTTGGCCACTACTTTTTATGTATAAATCATAATTTCCACCATAATCTGATAGGATTGCTGTTCTTTCTTTGATTTCTTTTTGTATCATTTCAAAAAATCTACTAATTTTTTCTGTATCATTCATAAATATAACATCACCGACATTTGGACTTTTCTTAAATATTTTTAAAGCCTCACTACCAAAATCAAACAAATATAACTGTGCTTCTTCTGGTGTATAATTAGTCATAATGTCATATACAATGGTACTAAGCAGTGTTTCTTTTCCACTTTCTGCATTTCCAAAAATAATGGTATTTCCATCTTTAGATAAGTTTAAATTAACTACTCCCTGACGTTGATTATATGGGTCATCATATTCTCCAATAACAGGACTTATCATATTCTTTTCATTTTTAACATGATATTTTTCTCTTATTTTGTCAATATATATTGTTTCTGGTATATTATCCATCCACAATTGTTTTGATTTGATATGTTCTTGTTCTGCTAATTCGTATAAATACTTCACAATATTTGTCAATTGCTCACCATCGCTATTTACTTTTTTCTGGCTTTCATTTGTTACTTCTTTTATAACACTACCTATATTTGAGATAAATTCAATTGAGTTATCAACCTTTTTCTTTGTTGTATCTGATGGATAATATGGTGCACCAGAATATGCAGATAATCCCATTGTAAAATATTCGTTATTTCCAACTTGCATATAGAATTGACCTGCACGTTTTAAATTAGCTGCATCTGGTCTATTAATAACATCATTACTATCTTCTGTTGATTGTACTTTTAAACATATTCCAAATTTACTATTACTACGAATTTGCTCATTTACAATTCCTGCTGGCTTTTGCGTTGCTAAAATTAAATGTACACCTAAACTACGTCCAATTCTGGCAACACTAATTAATTCATCCATAAATTCTTCTTGTTGTTGTTTCAATTCTGCAAACTCATCACAGATAATTAACAAATGTGGAATTGGTTTTTCTACTACACCTTCATGATATAATCTTTGATATTTATATATATCTATGGTTCCTTCATCAATTCTATTTCTAGCTTCATTAAACATAACTTGTCTTCTTCTTAGCTCACTTTGAATAGATGCTAATGACCTTTGAAGACCCATTTTATCAATATTTGTAATTGTTCCTACTAGATGTGGTAATTTTATCTCCCTCTTTTGGAAAGCTCCTGCTAGTCCACCACCTTTATAATCTATTAGGATAAATGCAACATCATCTGGATGATAATTAATTGCTAAAGATAATATATATGTAATAATAAATTCACTTTTTCCTGAACCTGTTGAACCTGCAATTAGTCCATGTGGTCCATGGAATTTTTCATGGATATCTAATGTGATTACCATTCCTGACGTATCTATTCCTATTGGAGCCTGTAATGATCTTGTAGAATCGTTCGATTTCCATCTTTGTAGAATGTTTAATTGTTCAATTTTACCTACGTCATACATTTCTAAAAAGCTATAACTACTTGGTAACATCATATGTCCTGAAGATGTATATTTAATTGGAATATTTGATATTTCTTTACATATCTTTTCAAAGAAAAATGTGTAAGAATTATCAAATTTAAATTCTTTTTGATTTGTAGAAGATATCTCACTTTCGAACATAATTCCATTATTATTATTATCCAAACTAATAAATGTTTTACATTCATTTGGAAGTTTCATTAAGTCATCAGTTATACATAGAATACTAAATCCAACATTTATTTTCAATTTTAATATTTCTGTAATAATTTTTAAATTTTCAATTTTCTTATAATCATCTGTTATAATTAAGTAATATGGTGAAAATGATTTATAATCAATCTCTTCATCAATATTTAGTCTATTTACAAGCTCTTCTTCTAAATATTTTGAAATTTCTTGCATATCATTATAATCATCTGCAAAAAATCGAATTTGCTTTGTATTATTCCAGATATGTGGTAACATTTTCATATGTTCCCATTTTTTTTGTATATCTTCTTTTACTAAAAATACTAATTTCAAATCTTCATAACTATGAAATGTAATTAACTGCATAAGAATACTTTGCATAAATTTTTCTACTAATTTTTCATTATCTTGTACAATTAAAGCTGAAACGTTTTTCTTTGCTAAAGACATCGTTATTGGTGCATCTTTTAGTATTTTAGATTTATTTCCTATTGTATTTAAAATTTCAACTAAATTATCATCTTCCATTGCAAATTGTTCCTCTGGATATTCTATATCAATTTCTAAAGGAACATCTCCAATTCCCAATCTAACAGTTAAAAAATCATAGTCTTCTATATTTCTTTCCCATAATCTAGAGTTTCTTGTTTGTATAATATTATTACATTCTTCTGGTGATACATAATTATCAAATAAAATCTTTCTTTGTTTTTCCATGATATTATCAATTAGTTCCACCTTTGAATCTATGTATCGTTTATATCTTTTTTGTCTCTTTTCTTCATATTTAATTTTTTGCTTTTTTTCATATTTCATCTGAAGTATCGGAAATAGAATCATTCCCACTAACATAATTAAAGCTGTTAATAATGATAAAGCTGTTTCCCCAAAACTAGCATTTCCACTTGTTAAATTATTTATCGTAGATAAGCTTGATATAATCATAACAGCTCCCATTGACAAAGTAGAACCTAATACTAAAAGCATTGGTAATCCTTCTTTGCTTTGGATTTGTGGTGGTGGGTCAATTTTTACTTTTTCACGCTCTATGACATTGGTTATTCTAGGTGCTTTTGCAAAGTAATCTTTTTCAGAATAAATTTCTAAATCATTTTCATCTTCTTCTTTTAATTCTGAAAAATCATATTCCTTTGTATTAAGTGTAAATATCTCACTATTGCAACCCACCTTATTTAATGGATTATTAATAAATATACTTTTTCCTATAATAATTATTTTTAATCCCATTATAAAAATAACATCACCATTAAATAAGAGCTTTAGTTTGTTTTCTACAGGTTTATTATTAATACAACATCCATATGTTCTATCAAAATTTTCTAATAATAATTTACCATTACTATAAAAAATTCGTGCATGATTATTTTTTATGAATGGATTATCATATGAGATATCATTACTCTCATCTCTACCAATTAAAATTTCAGATAATATTTTTACATCTAGATGTATATATTTTTCACATGTAGGAGAACAATATAAAATCCAAACATCATCTGAATTGTTAAAAAGAATATAATGCATACTATATTCCTTTAACATTATATTCTTAATTGTTTTTCCTTGAAAATTTCTAGGTACTTTACCATTTTTTATAATATTTATTTGTTCGGAATCCAATATTTTAAAATGATTATTACTTGTAATTTGCCATATACCATTTATGCTTTCTATGTTAATTAATTTTTTATCATTTTTATCACGAATTGTATAATTCCCTCTTACAAATTCCGGTAAAGTCACTTTATATACTACATCTTTGCCTATTAATGTTGCAATCAATAAAATTCACCGCCTACTTATTTTCGTTTTTGCCTTCTGTTTTTTTATTTTATTTTGTTTCTTCTTTGGCACCTTGTAATAATTCATCTAATTGTGCTTTAAATTTTTCTTCTTCTTCATCAACTAATCCATAATGATATACTTTTTCAATTTGTTCATGGTCAAATAAACAGGTTTGGCTAGAAGATAAGAATCCTTCTGGATATAAACATCCACTATAATCCCACATCTTATTTTCTTCAGTATTTTGCTCTTCTATAGCACAAAATCCTGAAATCATAACTCTTTTGCTTCCTCCTTTTAACATAACAACTGTTCCAATTGGTAAAAATTTTTCTCCTATTTTTTCCATTATCTTTCCTCCTCCTCTTCTTTATTTCTTCTTACACCTTCAACCATATCTGAATATTCTGTTGTTTCAGTAATTAAACAACCTTTTTCAATTGCTTCTGCTAAAGCTTTAGCTTTTTTTACATAATTATGATTTGAATGCCAATCACGTGGATATAAATCCCTATTAGCTGATGGTTTCCATGATATTTCTCTTCCTCTTGATTTTTCATATTGTACTTCTAACATATGGCATACCATTTCTTGTTCTTGCTTTTCTTTATTTTCTTCCATATTTATATATTACCTCCTACTCAAAAAAACTATTATACAACTCGTCTAGCATATTATAAAAATCTTCTCCAAATATTGTTTTCAAATCCGCTAATGCTTGATTATGATTTAATGCTTTTAATGAAGAAAAATTAGCAATTAATTCATGTAATTGTGTAACAGTACCTTTTTTTCCCGTATAATATTTTTTATCAGATCTATGGCTGTACGGTGTATATATTTCATTACCATATATATCTTCTCCTTTTGATAAATATACTGCATCAATAATATCTGATATAGCAGTAGCATAATCATATTGCGTTCTATATAAATTATCCGAATTTTCACATATCAAAGAGTTAATATATTTTGTCATTATTTCATAAGAACTAACATTTTTATTACTTTTTTTAACAATATCAATAATTTTCTCATCAAGTCCTAATTTTCTTAAATTAGAAACTGTAAATAATTTTGATTTATTATTATCTATTATGATAGCCATACTTGCTATATAATCATCTATTGTGTTATATCCTTGCGATTTAACCCAGTTGTCAATATTTGATATTGCAATTTCATCCATTTTATGGTCAATATTACAAAACGTTTCTCCCACCTGACTTAAAGTATTATTATTGCTTGAAATTACTCTTGCTTGATTCATAATATCAATATAATTATCAGGAATTTTTTCTTTTCCAACTAGTGAAAATAATAAGTGTCCTGATTCATGAAAAAGTATACATTTTCCTGCATCATTAATTCTATTTGCTCCTAACTTTAAAACCTTTCCGTTAATATTCCAATAGCAACCATTATTAGCATCAATTTCGAATCTTAATTTCGGATATTTTGCTTTTAATTCTATATACTTTGAAATAAATTTTCGAACCTCTGTATTTCCATTTGCCAATTCTTTTTCTAATACACTTGACATCCAATTAATCATTTGAGGATCACTTTTTTTACCAGTACCTATTACAGAGATAAAATCATTAAGCATTTGTTGATTTTCTGCAAAATAGGTTTTTACAAAATTTCTTGCTCCATAGTCACCTGTAATTACTGAGAAGTTTCCTTTGTTTAATTCTTGCATGATGTATTCTCTTGATGTTCTATCTCCATATTTATCTAATGTTCTTTTTATCGCTTCTTCTAAACTATTAACTGTTTGACTAGAATTTACACCATTTTGTACTTGATTCAAATTTATTTCATCAGAAATTTCACTATTGATATTTACTTTTTGTGGATTTCCCGCTGTTTGTAAGAACTTATTTCCATCTAATATTCCATTTTTGTCACATCCAATAAATCCTAAATTATATTTTGGGTCTAGATTATATATACCTAATTCTGGATTAAATTTCAAGATATCTTCTAGTGATGAACCTTTTGGTATTTCTATTATCATTGCTCCATCTATTGGATTGTTACCTTGACTTAAACCATTTGAATTTTTTAATCTTAATAGCAATTCGTATAATCCGCCGCCAGTTACTTTTGTCATTGTATCGCCTAAATCTATATTTTCTATTATATTAGGTGCTGCATTTCCTCCACTTGTAGAATTTCCTAAACATCTTATTCCTTCATCCATTATAGAATCTACATCCGCACTATTTACAGTTTTTATATAGATGTCACTATTTCCATTAAATAGATTTTTCAATTTTTGTCCTGTGATTTCATCTATATATCCTTTTTCATTTACTTGTTTTAACATATTTTGTATTTGTTCACTTGAGAAGAATCCATTTTTTATGTTTGCTTTATAGAAATCACCCATATCATCTATATTTAATTGGAAACCGTGTTCTGGATCTATTACGTTTCTTATTGTTTCTTCATCTATATTTGCATTATTAAATTTCATGTTTCCATTAGTTTTACCAGGCATTTTATAATCAAATACTTCTCCACCTGCAGAACCTATTAATCCTACTCCTATATTTGTAAGTACTGATTGCCATCCACCTTGTTCTTTCCATGCCTCATCCCATGTTTTTCCATTTGTGATAGCTGTTATGGCTGTTCTAAATGGTGTATCAAATCCATTAAATGCTGTATCTGCTCCAACTCTTATTGCAGATGTTCCTAACTTTGAACCACCTTTTAGCGTCCAATTTCCTAGCTTTCCTCCAACATACCATTGAACACCTTCCCAAGCACCATTTGCTGCACCATAAAGTAGTCCTTTCACTCCATTTTCAAAGGTTTTCCAGTCTTCTGGCATTTCTCTTATTTGTTCTATTTGTTCAAACTCTTCTTTACTTATTTTTCCAGCTTGATAATCATTTTTAATTTCTTCCCATTGTTCATCCGTCAAATTTCGAATGGTTACAAAGGTATCGAATTCATCTTTTGTTATTTCACCTTCTTGGTATAATTTTTGAATTCCTTCCCATGAAGAATCTCTTGCAGCACCCCATGCTTCTTGTGTATATTTACCTGTTCCTGCAGCCGCTGCAATACCAGCTGAAGTTGCAGCAAAAGATAATCCACTTGCTCCTGCTGTTAATGCTGTACCTGCTCCTAATGTTGCTACTGTTAATACAATAACACCTGCCACATATCCAAGTCCTGAAGAAATATTGGTTACAATTCCGTCTGATTTACATGCATCTATTGCATGTTCATCTAACCATTTTCCTACAGCAGTATTTTCGTAAAAATCTTTAAATGCATTTCCAACATGGTCTTCTGCTACAAATGCCATTGTTTGTTTCCACATTTTTGCTGTCATAGATTCCCATTCATCTGTATTTCCTGTTATTACACTACCTATATATGTAATAGCATCTGCCAAACCTGTTTTTGTACTTTGTACTCCTGTTTCTACAATCAAAGCAAGATCTCCTAAAGATTCCCCAAATTGACCAATTCCTTTTGCAAGTCCTAGTACTACATTGGATACAGATGCTGCTGCACTTTGCAGAGCTTCTCCTACTTGTGGTACAACTTCCGTGCAAAAAGAATTCCAAGCAGTACCTACATGACTCGCCGCTTCATTGAGTCCATTTTCTATACTTTGATTTATCTGACATGCCTTTTCATATCCTTTTTTAGCAAAATCTGTAATTCCTTTTTCTACTTTGTTAATTCCTTTTGAAACCTCATTTATAGCACCTGTTACAATTTTACTCACTTTTGCTTTTGTTTCTTTTACTAATTTTACACCTGTTTTTTTAGCAGTACTAAAAAGTGATTTCCATGTTGATGAAATTTTAGCTCCAACTTGGCTAAGTCCTTTTTGTACTCCTTTTGCTACTGATTGTGCCAAATCAAATCCTGCCTTAAATAATCCTGATTGCACGCCACCAGTCAAAGCCATAGATGCTGCTGTTCCTGCTATTTTTCCCGCTGTTGCTCCTATTCCTCCAAAACTTACCATATCTAGCTTACCTAATAATGAATTAATCGCACTACTACTTTTACTTTCTGCTGCTTGGAATTTGCTAACAACATCACTTGCCCATCTATTAATATTCTCTACTTCATTACTTATATTACTTGCTTCTTGTGACATACTTCTTAATGTACCTGCACAACCAAAACTAGATGGTATATCTAATGATGATATAGAACTTGCCACTCTATTTAAATATGAACTTGCATTACTTAATTTTGGTTTTACTTTATTATTTATTCCATTTGTATCTACTTTCATAGTTATTCGCTCCTATCCTCGTCTTAATCTATATAAAGCATTTTGTCTAATCCTTTCCTTACTTGCCTTTTCTTGATTAATTATACTTATCCTATTACTTATTTCTGGTATAACTGAGCCATTTAAAGTGCTAATCATACTATTTACTCTACTTTCGCAACTTTGAAGACTACTGATTTTTGAATTTACTTCTGTACTTGAATAACTATTTTTTAAATTTACTCTTGCATCATTAATTGCATTTTTTGCATTTCTTAAGTTTGGTAAAATTTGTCCACTAATTCTTGATTTTAAATTTTGATATGCTCTTTTTTCTGCATTTAGTTCATTTATTCTGCCTACTGCATTGTTTATTTGTCTTTGTAACTGATATCTTTCACTAGCTTCCATAAAAAACCCCTTTTTCTTTTTCTTATTTTTCTATATGTACTTTCCTTGATAACCATTTCGAATAGTTACCAAGGAAAGCACATATAAAATGTGCTTTGTTTTATGATACAGTATTTGCTTTTTCTGCTCTTTGTATATCGTCTAGTGTCTCGTTCATAAGTTTTGTAAAATCTTTCATTATGTCATCAAAAGATCTTGTTATACTTGTTTTTAAGCTTTGAAATTTACTTTTAAATGCTTCAGAAGCTTCACTTTCCCATTTAATTTTATTATACTCTGTACCAATTTTAGTCATATACTCTTTTGCTTTCTTAAAATTATTTAAAACATTTTTTTGTACATCAGCAACATTTGAAGTAATAAATTTCATTCCAACATCATTTGATAAATTAATATTACTTATTCTTTGAATCATTGTTTGAGAAGCTGATGTTGCATTAGCACCCCTATCTGCTTGTGAATAATTGTTGGCAACTGTTTCTAATGTGTATGGAATATCAGTTACAACTAATTTTAGCATTTCATTAAGTTGTGTTGTTATATTGTTAAATGATTTTACTAATTCATTGTATCTTATTCCATACCAAGAAGTATGCATATTTTCTATGCTTTTATAGGCAGTTGTCATTTGAGTATTAAGTTGTTGTCCTAAAGATCTCATTTGTTTTGCTTGGTTTGGCATTGCCATATAATCAACATTTTGAATCCTAGCCATTTTCTTTTCCTCCTTTCATCTTCTGGTTTATAAAAGGTTATACTTAGCCTTTTAAATTTTACAACTCAAATGTATCATAGCAAATTTTATTTGTCAACTTTATTTTTTTAATTTTTTTGTTTTCTAATCAACCTTTATGAATGTAAATTTTGCTTAGCCTTTTCTTTTCTATACCATAAAAAAATTTCCAAAATATTAAACTTTTGTCCAATATTTTGGAAACTTTTTAATTTTGAATTATATCCTTTTTTGTTATTGGAATTTTTTAGATTTTAATATCATTTTTTCCAACAATAATACTGCCAAATACATAACTCCTGCTACAACACCAAGTATGATAACACTTGCCATAACCAAATCTAATTTAAATACCTGCCCTCCATACACAATTAGGTATCCTAAACCTGCTTTTGATACTAGAAATTCTCCTGATATAACACCAACTAAAGAAAGTCCTATATTTACTTTTAGAGAATTTATAAAAGTAGAAATATTGGCTGGTATAACAATTTTAGTTAATATTTGAAATTTGGTAGCTTTAAATGTTTTTGCCATCTTAATTAAATCTTTATCTGTTCTTATAAATCCATTTAAATTTTCTAATATCGTAACTACTAATGAAATAGCAACTGCCATAACAATAATTGCAGGTGTTCCAGCTCCTACCCATATAATAATAACAGGTCCTAATGCTACTTTAGGTAAACTATTTAATACAACTAAATAAGGTTCTAATACATCTGAAAGAAATTTTGACCACCATAAAATAATTGCAATCACACTTCCTAAAATTGTTCCTATTAAAAAACCGACAACCGTTTCATATACAGTTACTTTAATATGCATTAACAAATCATTTGATCCTAAATTTGTTAGTGTTTGCCATATCCTACTTGGCTTGCTCATAATAAAACTATCAATTACATTCATATTCGCTAATATCTCCCATATTGCTAAAAAGCCAACTAGTATTGCTATCTGTGTTATAAATACTACTATTTTTCTTTTTCGATTATGGTTGATATATTGCTTTCTTTCCTGTGATAAAAAATTATTCATCAACACCCAACTCCTTCCATAAAGTATTAAAATATCCACTAAATTTTGGGCTTTCTCTTACATTTATTGGATTCCTATTATCAATATCGAAATCAATCTTATGAATATTTTTTACCCTACCTGGTCTTTTACTTAATACAATTACTCTATCAGACATACTAATTGCTTCTGAAATATCATGTGTTACAATAAGTGCTGTAATGTTTTCTTTTCTTAATATAGAATATATATCATTTGTTACCATGATTCTAGTCTGATAGTCTAGTGCAGAAAATGCTTCATCTAATAGTAGTATCTTAGGTTTTGTTGCTAATGTTCTAATAAGTGCTGCTCTTTGCCTCATTCCACCTGATAATTCTGAAGGATATTTATCTTTGAAATCATATAGGTTGTATTTTTTTAATAAGCTTTCTACATAACATTTATTTTCCTCATTTACTTTTCCTTTTAATTCTAAACCTAATATACTGTTATTCCATATATTTCTCCATTCTAATAAACAGTCCTTTTGCAACATATATCCTACTTCTTCTGAAATCCCTTCTACTTTTTTATTTTCTATGTAGATTTCTCCTTCTGTTTTTGTTTCCAATCCACTAATAATAGACAATAAGGTCGATTTGCCACACCCACTTGGTCCTATAATTGATACGAATTCTCCCTTTTTTACATGAAAATGAATATTATCTAATGCTAAAATTTCAGCCTTTTTACTTTGATATTTTTTACTAATATTTTTCACTTCTAATATCGTTTCCATTTTGTTTCATTCCCTTCTTTTTCTTCAAATGTATCTTTTTTATTTTGCCGTTTAATATATTTTATGTAAAACAAAAAAGAGATGTGCTTTATTTTCATCTCTCCTTTGATTATAAATTTTATCTTAATCTTTCTTTATATAAAAACATCGGCTAATCTTGTGTTTTACATTCCCAATATTTTTCTTGTTTCTTCTTTGCTTAGATATCTCCACTTTCCTAATTCTAAATTTTTTACTTTAATTCCGGAAATAGCACTCCTATGTAATGCAATCACTTTATGCCCAATTCCTTCACACATCTTTCTTACTTGTCTATTTTTTCCTTCATGTATAGTAATTTCTAATCTTGTTATATTTTTTTCTTCATCTGTTTTTAAAATCTTAACTTTAGCTGGCTTTGTTATATATCCACCTATATCTACACCTTTTCTTAATTTTTCTACTTTCTCTGCATCTACTATCCCACTTAATGTAACTGTATATGTTTTGTCTATTTCATGTTTTGGATGAGTAACTTTATATACAAAATCTCCATCATTTGTTAAAATTAATGCTCCTGATGTATACATATCTAATCTTCCCACTGGTACTAACCTTTCTTTTACTTTTACTAAATCTAAAACAGAATCTCGATGAAATTGGTCTTTTACAGTTGTTACATATCCAATTGGTTTATTTAATAAAATATATATTTTTTTATCTTCAATTTGTACAATCTTATTTTCATATTTTACTTCATCTTTTTTGGGTTGTACTTTTGTTCCCAATTCTGTTACAACTTGTCCATTTACTTTAACTTTTCCTTGTAAAATGAATTCTTCTGCTTTTCTTCTAGAAGCAATTCCTGCTTCTGCTAAGTATTTTTGTAATCGTATCTCTTCCAAAAAATGATTCTCCTTTCAATTTAGATATTTCATTTAGCTATTAATCATTTTTAACGCTTTCTTTGTTCTAAATCTTTTAAAATATTTTGAAAATACGCTGGTAGTTTTGCTTCTAAATACATTTGTTTCCCTGTTACAGGATGTGTAAATTCTAAACTTTTTGCATGTAAACATTGTCCTTTAATGTTCCATTCATTTTTTCCATTAGAATATACCTCATCTCCAACAATTGGATAACCAATTTGAGATAAATGTACCCTTATTTGATGTGTTCTTCCCGTTTCTATGTTCACCTGTAATAATGTATACTTATCATATCTTTCTAATACTTTAAAATGTGTAATAGCTTCTTTTCCTTTTTTAGTAACTGCCATTTTCTTTCTGTCTTTTTCGCTTCTACCTATTGGCATATTAATCGTTGCTTCATTTTCTTTAACAATTCCTCTTACTAAAGCAATATATGTTTTCTTTACTTTATGTTCTTTTATTTGTTCACTTAAGTTTATATGTGCTTTGTCATTTTTAGCTACGATAATAATTCCTGATGTATCTTTATCTAGTCTATGTACAATACCAGGTCTAATTTCTCCGCCAATTCCTGATAATGAATCCTTACAAATTGCCATGACTGCATTTACCAATGTCCCATCAGGATTACCATTTGCTGGGTGAACTACCATTCCCTTTGGCTTATTAATTACGATTATATCTTCATCTTCATGTATAACTTCAAGAGGAATATTTTGTGCCTTTAAAGATACTTCTACTGGAACTTCTTCTTCCACTTCTATTTTATCTTTCTTCTGTACTTTATATGAAGATTTTACTTTTTTTCCATTTACCAATACTTTTCCATTTGTTACTAATCTTTGTACAGCAACTCTTGATGTATCTTCTAGCTTTTCTGATAAATAGGCATCTATCCTTTTTCCATCTTCAGTTATTTCAAAACATCTCATATATTTTTATATCCTTTCATACGCTTCTTTGTTATTACTTTGTTAAAGACCTACATTTTATATAGAATTTTCTTTCTTTTCTGTATTTTTATCCTTTATTTTCTTTTTGGGAATTAACTCCTTTGCAGAGAAAGAAGCAAATATAGCCACAAAGGATATCCACCCAATCAAAATACAAACATCTGCTATATTAAATGTTGGTAAGTTTTGTACATTAATAAATTCTATAACATTACCTCTACATATTCTATCAATTATATTACTAATTCCACCAGCTAAGGCAAAACTTAGTAAAATTTTTGTCTTTTTCTTTATAAATTGATTATTACTTTTTATAATTCCTAATACAATACCTATAATTATAAGATTGGTTAATATATTTACAGCCCTTGAGGTATCTTCATACGTATCTTCTGCCATTTCATCATTCATTTCATAGGCTTTTAATGTTAATACATTTGGTATTAATGTTATTTCTCCATTATATATTATCAAAGCTTTAGATATTTGGTCTATTAGTATAATACTAATAACTATAATTCCTATAATAATATAGAATTTCTTTAATTTTGTTTTTTCTTCCTTTTTCATAAAACCTCTCTTTTATTATTCTTGGTCACTTATTCTCTCGTATATTGTAAAATATTTATCTTCATATAGCTCCTTATAATTTGGATCCTTTGTTTTTTTAATAATCATGTTCATCTTTGAATTTTTATATGTTATGACATGTGTGATATCATATTTTTCAAATGTATCTTCATAAAATTCCCCTATACTAGACGTATTAATAAAGTCCATAAAGATGTCATCTTTTTTACCACTAAATTCTGGTGCATATAAATCTGCTCTGGAATCGATAAATACTGGTATTCCTCTATATATCATATAGCTTCCATAATTATATTCATTATAGAATCTAGCCTTCCCTAAGTCTATATTTGCTAAAATATAATCACAAGCTTGGACAGGATAATCTGCTGAATTTATATATTCGTCATCTCGTTTTGGCTCATAAAAATCATAACTCAAGTATAACATAATAACAATTATAACTATATATCCTACTTTTGTTGTTACAATTTTGTATGCCTTTTCCAATCCATTCTTTGTATATAACTCCAAAAGTCCGCAAATTATTTTGTTAACTACTAATATGCCTATAATACAAAACATTGTAATTTGTCTTCTAGATGCTAACATTAAATAGCATAATCCACCTATCATAAATAAGTCACTTAGCTTTATTTTTGTTTTTGTAAATGTTAAAATTGCTAAAACAAGTACAATAGCTGATAATGCTTCTGTTTCATCTGCAATTGTCATTGGTAAATGTTCATTTATATTTTGTGTTGTATTTCCTTGCATTGTTTTGTATAGGTATGTATATGGTGTATCTCCTAATGGTGTTAATAGTCCTGTAAAGGCACATATTATCATAACAAGTATCAACCATTTTACATTTTTGTTTTTATTAAATTGAATTTTATATGGATTTTTTAATTCTTCTTCTCTTTTTATTTTTATCTTTTCATTTTTACTTATAATTTCCTGCAATTTTTGTTCTAATTTTTCTTTTTTATCAACATATTTTCCGGATTTTGTTAATAATTTTATAATAAGTTCTAATACTTTTATATTGATTTTTCTATAAATAGCAACTTCTGCTATAACTGCTAATATATATTCTGCTATATATGGTAGGAATAAAACAAAAATAAATGGCCAAACAGCTACATGTAAATTAGCAATTAACGTTGATATAACCACTAATCCTACCGCATATCGAATTTTTCTATTTTTCAAGAACATTTCGATAAAGAAAATGATCCATACAAATAAAATGAAAGTCACTAATTGTGCCCTTGCTGCAATATATCCTCTTAATATATATATAACAGTTACTGTTAATATGAATGAAATTAGTTGATTTTGGGCTATTTTGGTATTAACAATATATAAAGATATTCCTAGAAGTACAGATAATATACAAGTAGTTACATAAATTCCTGTCATTCCAAAAGCTGCATATATATAATATGTTATTAAGTCATATAACCAATGTGGATATGTATATGCTAAATCTTCATGCCATGAAAAATGGTCTTGCATATCTATTCCTGTTTTTGTTATTTGCTCTCCTATCTTTATGGTATAAAATGTGTCATTCTGTAATGTTACTGGTGTCATAGCTATACAAAAAATAGCTATTAATATAATTGCTACAATTCCAAAAAACCATTTAGAATTAAGTATCCCTTTTTTATTTTCATTCTTCTCATGCTTTTCTTTTTTCTTAAACATTTTTTCCTCCACAAAACAATTTTATAAACTCAAACTTTCTCCAATATATTTTATTTTGCAATATCGTGTAAGCCACTAAAAATATTCTTTTGCATTATATCAAAAAAACTTATTAAAAACTAGAGTTTTTAATAATAAAAGGACAAATTTCGCTTCGTGAGAACTTTTCTTTACTTTTTTTATTTAACTAATATATATTTAAATTCTCGAAGAAGCGTAAAAATTTTTCTGTGCAACGTTTTTTTGTTGTATAGAAAAAAAATAATTTTTCTATACAACAAAAATAAGATTACAATTCTATGTAATCTCACTTTTTTATCTATTTTTATCTATACAGCCTCTTGATTTTCTGTTTCAACTGTATTTTCATTATCATTTTCTTCTATAACTTCTAAACTTCCAACTGATACCTCATAAGCTACTCTTGTTTCAACACTTCCATCTTCATGTTTCTTTTCGTAAGTTCTTGATTGTACTCTACCTACTAATTTTATTTGAGCTCCTACTTCAAGGTTTTGACAAAATCTTGCATTTCTTCCCCATGCAATACATGGAATATAATCTGATTTATTATATGCTCTATTTACAGCAAGTAAGATATCTGCGATTTCTCTACCAAATGGTGTTTGTCTATAAATTGGTTTTTTACAAATATATCCAACTAAAACAACTTCATTTGTAATCACATCTTTCTTTGCGATTTCATTTTCTTCTTCTTGCTCTTCTTCATTTATTACTCTGACATCTTTAGCAAATACAGTTAATATTAATCTGTTTTTTTCACTTTCATAACTGTTATATGATCTAAATTGTCCTTTTACTAATAATTTTTTTCCTTCTTCTAATGTATCTTCATTAATTAATCTTTCTGAAATTGTAATTGGTATAATATCTGCTACACCACTTAAACGAGGAATCTCTAGATTAAATATATAAAATCTTTCCCCATAAATTTCATGACTAAATTTTTTTTCTCCTGTAACCTTTCCAACTAATGTTAAATAGTTGTTTTCCAAATAATTCGTATCCAATTTATTTTCCTCCTTAAATTTTATTTTATCGAAATGTATTTTAATCACGCGTTTGTCTACAATACTTATTATACAATATTTTCCTGGTTTTGTCTACATAAAAAGTTAAATTTGTAATTTTTTTGTTGAATTTCCTTATTTTTCAGTTGATTTGTGAGCTATAAACAGCAAAAATTGAAAAAATTGCTAATATATTTTCTATTTTTAAACATTTATCTTTTGGTATATTTATACTACTTTCTCCCATTTCAATTTTCTTTCCTTCTATATTATTTATATTTCTTTGAATATAGACAATTGCTTTTTCATCTTGAACACTTGAAATAGTTATTGTTGATTTTTGATTCAAACCATATGTTATACAATTTATCAATTTATTTGCCTTTATTTTTATATCTGCACATATATCTGAGTTTATTATTACATACTTACAATTATCACATATTTTTTCTAATATATTTTTTTGTATATCATTTAATTTTATTTTTTGTGTTAGCACAATTGTTTCAAATACTATATTTTTCATGTTTTCTATATTTTTTTCATTTATATTTATTATTTTTAAATCTTTTCTTTTTGATGAGTTTATTATATGTCTTTTTATATCTTCGAATTCTATATTATTTGCAAAAATTCCAATAAAATGCATCCTCTTTTATCTCCTAAAAAATCTATATTTATTTTTCCCAATATTTCCAATATTATACATATATCAATTAGAATTTTGTACACCATTTACATCTATCGTATAATTATCTTTGTATATTAAGTCTGATACTTTTACAATTTCCAAATTTTTATCCTTTATATTTTTTAATATCATATTTAAACTATCTGCTGTATGATCTGTTCCATTATGCATTAATATAATATCTCCTGCTCCAATTTTATCTTTTATTCGATTCCACATTTCATTTCCACTAATTCCTGTATAATCCAAAGTATCAAGACTCCATTGTATGGTGTAATATCCTTTATCTTGTGCTGCTTTTATAACTGTTTCATTATATTCTCCATAAGGTGTTCTATATATATTTGTTCTACTACCTGTTATTTTTTCAATCTTATCATTACTTTTTTCCAATTCTTCTATATTTTTTTCATAACTTAAATTATTCACATGTGGATGTGTGTCACTGTGTGTTCCAATTTCATGACCTGCATCATATATTTTTTTTACTGCATCCGGATATTTATCTATCCAATCACCTACCATAAAAAATGTTATTTTTGTATTATTTTCTTCTAATATTTTTAAAATTGTATCTATATCATCCGCATTCCATGCACAATTCATCGTTAATGCAATTGCATTCTTATCTGTTTTTACTTTGTATATAGGTAATAATTTTTCATGTGCATTAGCAGATGTCGCTATTGTTTCTTTTTGATTTGTAAAAATTCCTGCTACACAAAATAGTAATACTACAGTTACAATAGATAGTAGATATGTATATATTTTTTCTTTATTAAATACTATAAACATATATTTCCTCCTCTGCTATAGATATTAAAATATATGTTGTTAATATTATTTTATGACTATGATTTATTTATTTTATTTTCTTTTCAATTTGTCAATGGGGACGGAGAAAAATGACACACTTTTAAAAAAGTGTGTCATTTTTCTCCGTCCCCATTGACATTTTTCTCCGTCCCCATTGACACTCCGTCTCCATCAACAGTTTTGGAAATAACTAATTATTCCATTATAAATTCCCCAAGCTAATTTATCTTGATAGCTTTCTTCTTGTAATTCTTCCTCTTCTTGTGGATTAGAAAGAAATCCACATTCTACTATACTTATTGGTATTTCCACGTGTTTCATTAGATATATCGTATTTAATTTCATAGATATCCTTTTATTTTCTTTTTGTATAGCTTCATTTAAATTTGCCTGTATCTCTTCTGCTAGTATTTTACTTTGTTCATTGTTTGTATTAAAAAAAGTTTGCCATCCATAATACTGTTGTTCTTGTATCTTATTTAAATGTATCGAAACAAATATATCAGCTGAAGATTCATTTCCAATTTTTACTCGATTATGAATATCTGAAACTTTTTTTTGTCTTAATGTTTTAGCATCTAAATCATAAATTGCATTTTCATCTGACCTAGTTAGTATTACTGTACAACCAGATTGTTCTAGAAGTTGCTGTAATTTTAGTACAATTTTTAAATTAATCTCTGCCTCTGTTGTTCCATTTTTACTCTCAGCACCGCTCATCTGGTGTACCATGCCCAGCATCTAGTATAACTACTTTCCCTGAAACGGGTAATGATGTTACTTGAACCGCATCTCCTATGTTTCGTACGTTTTTTCTATCAGATTGTATATTTTGTCCTATATACGCTATAATTCCAATCATAATAGAAAAAAATATAATAAAAACTCTTTTTATTTGAACTTTTCTCATCTTTATTATTAGTCCTTTCTAAGTTTTTATTATATTTATATGTTTATTTTATGGCTCTATTCTCTATTCTTCTAAAAAAATTTAAATTCATATTATGGGGACGAAGAAAAGTGACATGCTTTTAAAAAAGTTTAAAAGCATGTCACTTTTCTCCGTCCCCATTGACACATCCTAATTGGCATTTATCTTCTTCTATCTACTGCATAACTGCTTCCCATTACAGATTTTGCAGCATGTTTTACTTGTGCCCCTATTTCCCCAATTTCTAGTATATTTTTAAATCTTCCTGGGTCAGCAACTACTACACCGATTGAAAGTGATGTTAATGGAAATTGTTCAATAATTCCTTTCCTATTTTCTACTTCAATATATCCTTTTTCTAAATCTTTCTCTGTAAAGAATTTTTTTACATGACTATCAAACATAGCTAATATATTTTGACATGTTTTTTCACAATTTGTTGATGGTAAAATAGCTACAAAATCGTCTCCACCAATATGTCCAACAAATGCTTCCTCTGTTAAATCACTATGTACCCCTCTTAATATTGTTTCTGCTGTAAATTCAATTATTTGGTCACCTTTTACAAAACCATATACATCATTATATGCTTTAAAGTTGTCCAAATCTAAATATAATACAGAAAATGGTTCATTATTAGATATTCTCTTTTTAAGTTCTGCATGTATCTGTACATTTCCTGGCAATCCCGTAAGTGGACTTACTCTTCTATTATTAGAAAGTAAACGGTTTAA
The DNA here is from genome assembly GCA_944386675.1 of uncultured Clostridia bacterium. Taxonomy (GTDB): domain Bacteria; phylum Bacillota; class Clostridia; order TANB77; family CAG-508; genus CAG-269. The sequence continues at coordinate 52,963 of CALXBY010000008.1, forward strand.
ATTTTTAACTGTATAATATAAATATTCCTCATCCACAGGCTTTTTTATAAAATATTCTACAGATTCTCTTAGTATCCTCATTCTATGTTCTTTATCACTATTAGAAGATACAACAATTACCGGTGTTATTGTATTATCTTCATCTCGTCTAATCTGTTTACATAGTCCAACAACATCTCTGTCTATAGCATCTTCATTAATAATTATTAATGATGGAATATTTTTTAGTGCAATATCAATTTGGTGTGACTTTACACTAATAAATTTATAGTCTTTATCTTCTTTAAACAATTCTCTAAATATCACTATAGATGAATCATCATCATCTATAATATAAATTTCTTGAATCATATTATTCACCCTTTTTTTCTTTTTTTATGCTTCTATGTTTTAGTTCAATTTTTTTACTAAGAATTTCTGAAAATTCTTTGGTATCTATTGCTGGGAAAGCTTTCTTCAATCTATATGCTCTTCTATATAAATGTTTTACAATTCTATCTCGCCTTGTCTTTAAGTTATCAATTAAATTTTGCATATTATCATTAGCTAGATTCGTTTCTTTTTCTTTTAATTCCATTAGTTTTTCTTTAATTTGTTCATTGATTTCTTCTATTTTTTGTAAGGTTGTTTGTATATTCTTAATTTTTACTACACTGATAATTGCATCAATTAACAATATTAATGTAATAAATGTTGCTGTAATAGCTACATATTTAAAGTCTACATATCCTAATATGTTTAATATAAATGGATGTAGATATTTTATAAATAGAACACCTAATATTCCCCAAGCTATTGAGTTTGTCAGACAAATTCTTCCTTTATAATTAAATTTGTGGTCAGAATAATCCCAATATTTTGTTTTAAACAATTTTTCTAAAAATACACCTACAAGATATTCCCACAAGCTTAACACAACTATTGAGATAAAAAATAAAAGAATTATACTATTTTTAAAATTACTTAAAAATAGTATCATGATAATGGCACCAAATCCATATATTGGACAAAATGGTCCTTTTAAAAATCCTGTATTAATTAATTTTTTTTCACAAATTGTTCTTACAATACTTTCCATAACCCATCCTAAAAATGAATATATGACAAAATAGGTTAATATTTGAAAAAAAGTATTATCCATTTTTACCCCTTAATCTATTTCCCTACATATATTTTATATGTAGGGAAACTTTACTAAATTTATTTTGCTGCTCTTACTTTCATTGTATCAGAAGCAATTCCATCAGCATTGTATGCTGTTATTTCTAATCTATTTTCATCTCCCTCATTTAATCCAATTTTATATTTTAATTCTTTCTCACCATTTGATTCAATTGTTCTTTCTTCTCCTCTAATGATAACATCTATTTTTTGTATTCCTGTATCATCTGTAATTGTAATTAAATAATTTTCTTTTGCTTCATCTAACCTTATTTCGATATTTGGTTTTGTTACACCTTTTACTTTTTGTTCTTTTGTTATTGTTTCATTATTAATATCTACTAATATTACTGTTAAGTTATGTTCTCCCATTGGAATATCAATTTCTTGATCTACTGTAGTTGCATTAATATCAATTCTTTGTTCTTCTTCTTCATCCCATCTATAAGTCATATAAGCTATTTGTGTTTCATTTTCTGCTGTTATTTTCAATTTACTTCCTGAAATTGCTAAATTAATAATTTCTTCTGCTGTATATTCTTTATCTGTAGAAATTTCTTGACCTTGTATATCTACTGCTTTCACATTTAAATTATTCGTTCCTCCAGGAATTTCTATTTCTTGTTCTATATATTTTCTTCCATTACCAGTAATAGTTTGTACTTCTCCATCATTCCAACTATATTCTATTCTATCAATCGCTTTATCATGTGTAACTGTTAATATTACTGCTGTAGAATCTTCATTTAATGATTCTGTTATAACCGGTTTTGTTATCTCTGCATTTTTATTTTCATTATCTTTATATATCGCATATGAGCCTGTTCCTATCATAAAAACACCAAATATCATCATTGTAATTGCAAAAACTTTTACAACCTTTCTAATATCTGCCGGCCCACTGCTTCTCTTTGTTTTCGTCTTTTTTGCTGTTGGCGTGCTTGTAGCTAAAATTTGATTCATACTCTTCACCTCTTTAGTCTCTTTCATGGAAAATTATACCATACCGATTTTTAATTGTAAAGGATAAAACTTAAAATTAAAATAGGACATTTTATTGTCCTATTTTAACGTTTCTATTATTTCCTTTATTTGTATTATAATACAAATTTCTTAATTAAGACTAATCCTCCCGCCAATGTTCCTAATACAGTAAATCCTAATACATAATAAATTCTTTGTTGTCCTGTTTCTATTGATAACAATACTGGTGCATCATCTATATCATCTTCTCCTGGTTTTTGATT
>CALXBY010000009.1 GCA_944386675.1 uncultured Clostridia bacterium
TCACTATTTTTGCACGACATTTTAGCCTTATTAATTATCTTTTCAAAATTTTGCCAATTTGAATATTGTAGAACAGGAATAAGTTCTCTAGCATACCAAAATTCAACACCATTTTCATCAATATGTTTTATGTTTTCAAATGATTTATTATTATCTATATCTTTCAATAATATCATCTCCATTTCATAATATTTTATTCTCTATGTTTTGAACATTATTATGAAACAAATGTTTGTTAAAGTCAATAGTTTTTTCTATTTTTTAATTTTTATTGTATTAGATTATATGATAGAACAAATGTTTTTAATGGATGGTGAATTTATGAACAATACTAATAACAATATTGAAGATACAAAAATAAATTCTATAAATCATAATGACTTATCCTTAAAACGATTAAATCAAAGTTTTGAAAAACATATAGATTTAGGAGAATATAAAAAATCTGATATTTTAGCTTATTGGATTAATGATTTTGCTAATTATCATGATAACGAAAAATCTTTTGATTCTACTAAATTAAAAAGATATAAACGTGGAGACATTATAAAAGCCAATTTAGGATTTAATGTAGGCCGGCGAATTAGGTGGATTACATTATTGCATTGTACTTAATAAAGATGATAAACCATCATTTGGTACATTAAATATAATCCCTCTTACTTCTATTAAAGAAAATAAAACATATTATAATAACACTGTAAATCTAGGAGATGAAATTTATACTATTTTATATAATAAGTTTCAGAAAAATTTTAATGATACTTTTAATAAATTATCTGCTATTAGTAAAAACAAAATTGAAAAATATGAGGATATACAAGATGAATTAGACTAACTTCCTATATTATCTCAAGAACTTGAGTTCTTAAAAAAGTTTGAAACTGAGATTACTAAAATGAAAAAAGGAAGCATTTTAAATTAAGCTATGTGATTTTCACATCGGCATTAAGAAGATTAAGAGTAGTTCTTCGCGAACTACTCGTTTTTTATTATAGATTAATAATTTTTTATATTTCTTACTTCTATACTCCACTTTGAGAATTTATATTAATAATGAAATGGAAAATCAAACCTTGAATAATCTTTACGAAGATATGGGAAGTTTAAATCAAATTAAAAATGTTGTTGTGGCTGCTTAATCAACAACTAATATAAAAAGTGTTAAAAAATCTCATTAAATTTGTTAAAAAAATAAAGTTTTCACATTTTTTAATTTCTTAAAAAACTTGAAAACCTTATTTGGTGCGGATGAAGGGACTCGAACCCCCACGCCGTTGGCACTGGTTCCTAAGACCAGCGCGTCTACCAGTTCCGCCACATCCGCATATCTTTAATTTATCAACAATAATTATATTAGCACAAAATCTTTCTTATTGTCAATAGTTTTTTTACAAATTCTCTTGAAATCTATTTTCCAAATTCCTTTATAAAATCTATTTAATATTCTATCAAATATTCTACCAATACTACATTGAAAAATAGATAATCAAGGCTCCTACTATTGCTAGTATAAATCCTAAAATTTTTAGTCCATTTGAACCTTCATTTTGATCTCCAAAGCCAAAAAATCTTTTTGTTATAATTCTTGCATCATATATTAAAATAACACCTGCTAAAACCATAATCAGTCCTATTAACTTTATGATAAGTTGAAACATTTATATCTACATCCTTTTTCATTTTATAGATATATCTTAATATTTTTTGTATTAAAAGTCAATAGACGTTAAGATTAATCTTAACGTCTATATCATGACTTGTTACATTTTTTAGCTGTGAATTGTTTTTAAGTATTTTGCTATTAATTCTACCTTCCTTCTTTTGTATTCTTTCTCTGTTTCTCCGTTTTCTTTATACAATTTAACGTTATCTACTTTTACTTGAATACTTTCATTCGGTTCAATTAATGCTATTGGTACATAATGTCTAGTTTGCCACGAGTCTACAATCTGCTCAATTTCTAAATCTGTTAAAACTTTCACCGACCTTTTTCCAGTTATTAACTCCTGTATTATGTGTGTTCCTTTTAACTCTCTGCAAAGTCCCAATTGAGCAATAATCGACCGTGCTTCGCTTTCTTCTTTTGTTGCTATAAGTCTTGCTTCTTTTGTCATGTTTTTTCCTCCTATAGTTACATTCGTTTCTAAAGTTACATCTGCTAAAATATTTTTTATTTTACAATATTTTACATTTGCATTTTAGTTTTTTTTACAAAAATATTGTTTTAGTTTATATAATTTATTTTTCTTTTATATCTTTACTTTATGGACATCTTTAAATTAATTATGATACAATTTATAAAAATGGAGGTATTTTTTTATGATTTCTGATACAGATTATAATTATTTTAAGGATAACTTATTTTTAGATTCCACATATCCTCTATTACACGAGACTTCTATAGACAAGGTAGATTCTATTCTACAAAATGGAATTTATTTAAAGAAAGAGTATAATGCACAAATTGATAGAGTTTTATCTATTCCTAAATCTGAAGATGAATTTAAAAATTATCATTATCATGCTTCAATAAATAATCCAGCCGTTGTTGTTGTAAGTATTCCCAAAAAACTATTTAAAAATATTCCCCTTCAAAGTTCAACCGCACACCTATTTTTAAATTGTCTTTTAGAAAAAGAGGACTCTTCTCCTATTTTTCAACCATCTGGTATGAAAGTTTATCCTGTTAAATTTCAAAAATATGCAAGTACTCTTCCTAATCTTTGGATTAATGGTTATTTTAGCCAATCTACTGGCTATGTATGTAATCCAGAATATATATTAAGGCAGGAAAATTCTCATGCTTTATTAGCTAGTGAGGAAGCCTCTATTTGGAAAAAGTTTCATGAAACCTATCCAGAAGAAGCTTATAGAGCATTACATGTACCAGATCAAGTTCAAAATTCCTTAAATACAGAATATGAGAAATAATACAAAAGATTATTTCTCATATTTCTATCCTCTTTGTAAATTTATCTTTTATTAGTGCTTTTAGCCTTACATTTTCTTCTTTTTCTAATTTAGGATCTTTATCCATAATTGTAATAGCAGCTTCTTGTGCCACTTTTAATATATTCATATCTTCAAACAAATTTGCAATCTTAAATTCTGGAAGTCCATGTTGCATTGTTCCAAAGAAATCTCCTGAACCTCTTAGTTCTAGGTCTTTTTCTGAAATAATAAATCCATCATTTGTATCACACATAACTTTCATTCTTTTTCTAACGTTTTCGCCTTTACCTTCATATTTTAAAATACAATATGATTTATATTCTCCTCTTCCGACTCTTCCTCTTAATTGATGTAATTGTGCTAATCCAAATCTTTGTGCATCTTCTATGACCATAATATTTGCATTTGGCACATCAACCCCTACTTCAATAACAGTTGTTGAAATTAGTATATCGATTTCTTTATTTTTAAATTTCATCATGATATCATCTTTATCTTTTGCTTTCATTTTTCCATGTATGTATTCTACTCTATATTCTGGAAATATTTCTGTTTTACATTTTTCATATAGCTTTTCTACTGATTTTAAATCTAGTTCTTCATTTTCTTCTACTAATGGACACACAATATATGCTTGTCTTCCTTCTTTTAGCTGTACCTTAATGAAGTTATTAATTCTATCTTCCATTCCTTTTGTCACTGCAAATGTATCTATCTTCTTTCTATTTGGTGGTAGTTCATCTATAATGGAAATATCCAAATCACCATATAATATTAAAGCTAATGTCCTAGGAATTGGTGTTGCTGTCATAACCAATACATCTGGATTTTGTCCTTTTTCAACAATCGTTGTTCTTTGTTTTACACCAAAACGATGTTGCTCATCTGTCACAACTAATCCTAAATTTTTAAATTCTACATTTTCTTGTAGCAAGGCATGTGTGCCAATTACAATATCAATTTCTCCATTTGCTAATCTTTCTAAAAGTTCTGTTTTTTTCTTTTTGGTCATTGCTGAAATTAACAATTCACATTTAATATTTAATTCATCAAATATTTTTTTGAAGTTTTCCAAATGTTGTGTTGCAAGAATTGCTGTTGGTGCCATAATGGCTGCCTGATAACCACATTTTACCGCTTTATATGCTGAACACATAGCAATAACAGTTTTTCCTGAGCCAACATCTCCTTGTAATAATCGATTCATTGGCTTTTCTGATTCCATATTATTATCAATTTCTTCTAATACTCTTCTTTGTGCATTGGTTAATCGAAAAGGTAATCTATTAATAATATCTGACATATGAACATCTTTACTAAATTGTATTCCTTTTTCTTCAGTTATATAACTATTTTTTAATTCTAACAAAGCCAGTTGCATCGTTAATAATTCTTCAAAAACTAATCGATTTCTTGCTATATTAAAATCTTTAAATTCTTTTGGAAAATGAATATTTTTAGTTGCTTCATTAATTCCTTCTAAATTATATTCTTTTAAAATATATTCTGGTAAGGTTTCTTCTAATTTGTTTTCTACTTCTTTTATTCCATTTTCCATAATCCTTCTAATTGTATTTTGTGATAAACTAAATGTTAATGGATATATGGGAATGATTTTTCCTGTATTCGATGTTTTTCCTTCTTCATCAAAAACAGGTGAACTAATTGTTATCTTTCCAAAATTATTAGATATCTTTCCGTAAAATGTATATTTTTTTCCCATCTCAAATTTATTTTTTAAATAACTTTGGTTAAACCAAACGGCTGTTGCAACTCCTGTTTCATCTTTAATAATTAATTTTTGCATGGTCTTTCCTTTAAGTCTTACATCACTTACCCTGCCACTTGCATATGCTTCTATCAAAACTTCTTCACCATCTATACATTCTGCAATATTTTTTGGTTTACTTCTATCTTCATAAGTTCTTGGATAATATGTAATTAAATCCTTTAGTGTAAATATCCCTAATTTATTTAATAATTTTACTCTATTAGGTCCAACACCTTTTATATATTTTACATCTTTTTCTAAATCTATCATGGTTCTTTAAACGAGCATATAAACTCGTATTACCTCCCTCACTTTTTTCTTCATTCTAACATACTGTTTATCCATATTCAAATCCTTTTTTATATTTTTTAAGTGTTGCTTTTTTATTGTACAAAAAAATATGATTTTCCTATTAAATTTAAAAAGACGGCATACCCTAAAAAGTATTGCCATCTTCTTTATAAAAAAATTTATCTTTTACTTTGGTTAATATTAAAAAATGCTTTTATTTGCAAAACCTATGTCTTCCAATGGTTACTGTCATTGGTCTTGACCATATCCATTTATTTGTCGCTGTTGATGGATTAAAATAATAAATTGCTCCATAGCTAGGGTCCCATCCATTTATCGCATCTTGTGCAGCTTTTTTAGCCGTTGAATCTGGTGTTAAATTAATTTGTCCATCTTTTACAGCATCAAATGCACCTGATTGATAAATAACACCTGATATACTATTTGGAAATGAACTGCTTTTTACTCGATTCATAACAACTGCTCCTACTGCTACTTGTCCTGTATAAGGCTCTCCTCTTGCTTCTCCATATATTAATCTTGCCAGCAAATTTACATTACTATTATTACTCGAAGATGATGATGAATTTGATGATGAACTTGTTATTCCCATTGCAGCTAATGTTTTAGGTCCTGCAATTCCATCAACTGTTAACCCATTTTTTCTTTGGAAATATCTAACTGCTTCTTGTGTCTGGCTTCCATATATTCCGTCTATATTTCCATTATAATATCCCCATCTTTTCAATTTTGTTTGTATTTGTACTACTTCGTCTCCTCTTGAACCATATTTTGATAATGCTTCTACTTCATCATTTTTAAAAAATATATAAAACATAATTCCTATAATACTTAGACAAATTGTTGTAATAAAGAATATTTTTCTTTTATTTTTTATTTTCATTATCAATCACCTTTTGCTAAAAATATCTTACAGTTATTTTTAGCAAATTTGGGATTTATTATACGTTTTTCAATATTGTTTTTTATTCAAGAACAATATCGACAAAGTATAGATTCTAATCCTACTTGTAAATCAATTAAGCCAATTTTATAGTTATAGTCTAAATCTCGTAAATTTTGCAGAATTTCTTTTAATTCCTTTTCTTCAAAATATTTTGCCTGCATCTTATATTTATTTACTAAAAATGTTTGATTTGGTTTTAAATTTAAACTTGTTATTATATCTTTATTAGTTTTTACTGCCATTTTGGTAAGATATAATTTTTTAAAATGATTATATAATGTAATTAAGATTTTTTGTATTGGTTCTTTTGCATATATTAAATTCTTTAGTACTTGTAATGCTTTATTTGTTTCCTTTTTTCCTAAATTATCTGTTAAATCAAAGATAACACTTTCTAATTTTTTGATACATAGTTTATCAATATCTTCTTTTTCTATCGTTCCATTTTTTCCTGCATATTCTATTAATTTTCTAATTTCGTTGATTAACTCTTGCATATTTGTGCCACAAGATTCTATGAAATATCTTAAATTTGCATCTGTTATATTTACCTTATATGCATTGCAAATTGCTTTCATTCTTTTTTCTATTTGCATCGGTTTTTGATATTCAAAATTGCATATAGCACCTAGTTTATCTATTGTTTTATATAAGTTTGTTTTATTATCTACATCTTCTTCAACAAATACTAATACAACACTTTGGGTTATCAATTTATTATTTTCTTCTATATACTTTGTTAATCTATCCCTTAGTTTGCTAAGTTCTGCATTTTTTCGTTTTCCCTCTTTTTTTAGTATTCCAGAATTTCTAGCAATAATTAATTTTTTTTCATATCCAAATGCTGGTGTTTCTATATCAGATATAATGCCTCCAATATTGGTGTCATCAATTGGTATATAGTTAATTCCTTTTATGCATTCACCAAATAGATGTCTTATTTTTTTTAATGCATTTTCTAATAAGAATAATTCTTCCCCATATAGTACATATATATTTCTTAAGATTCCATTATTCAATTCTTTTTCTAATTCTTCTACCTTTACCATAATGCCTCCAAATCTTCGATTTTCGCTTACCTTATAATTTTTGTGCAAACTTAGATGAATGTGCATGACAAATAGCCATTGCCATACTATCTGTAACATCATCTAATTTGGGTAATTTTTCTTCATTTAAAATCATTTTTACCATTCTTTGTACTTGAATCTTATCTGCTCTTCCATATCCTGTCACTGCTTGTTTTACTTGAAGTGGTGTATATTCATATATATTTAAATTATTTTGTCTTGCTGTTATTAAAATAACCCCTCTTGCTTGTGCAACATTAATGGCTGTTTTTGCATTATTATTAAAGAATAATTCTTCTATTGCCATTGCATCTGGTTTATATGTTTTTATAATATCATCTAGTTCCTTATTAATTTTTTCCAATCGTAATGGAAATGACGTATGCGCCTCTGTTAATACTGCTCCTGAAGTTTCTAGATGAAATTTATTTCCTATATAGTCTATAATACTATATCCTGTTATAGCAAATCCAGGATCTACTCCTAATATTCTCATTATTATCTCCTTTTCTTTCGAATTTCTGTTCACATTATATCATAATTTTTTTCAATTTCAACTACATTTCATAATAAATATTCAATTAAGGAATTCGTGTCCCATTGGGGACGTTTCTATTTGAGACATTTTTAACTATCTTATAAAAAATAAAAATAATATATACTAAAATTTATGAAATGACGAATGCAAATGGAATCATATTAGAAAAAATTAAGGTATCTAATAGGAGAATCTCAAATTTACTTTGAGAGGTGCCTATTAGATACCTTTAATTTTTCTTTATGATGTAATGTTAGCTTAAGGAATGTAATAAATTTTAGTATATATTATTTTTATAACTAAAATTTTTTTTAAATATCTCAAATAGAAACGTCCCTAATTGGACATAATAATTCTAAACACTTCTGCCACACTCCATGCTTGTGCAATCGCTCCTTTTGGTAATTGCGGTTTCACAGAATCATATAATTCTGAAATATTTCCAATACAACCATTTTCATTAATTTCTTTTTTGAAAGTTTTATCCGTTTTTTCTACAAATTTTTCTATTTTATTTTCCAATAGTTCTCTTTCTTCATCTTTTGCCTTATTCTTCATATTTATAAGTGCATTATAATATAGTCCTAATAGCCATGGCCAAGTAATTCCTTGATGGTAACTACTATCTCTTTTGAAACTATCTCCTTCATAAATTTCCACATAGTTCTCTTCACCTTTTGCTAATGTTTTTAATCCATAAGAATTTAATAATTTCTTTTCTACTACATTAATTATATTTCTAGCCATTTCTGAATTTGCATCTATTACAGGATATGTTAAACTTAAAGCAAATAATTGATTTGGTCTTATTTTGCTATCTCCTAATACATCATATAAGCATTTTGTTTTTTCATTATAAAATTTACTTTCAAAAGCATTTTTACATTTTTTTGCTAAATCTTTATATTTTTTTATTTGTAACAAATCACCAATTTTTAATGTTAAATTTGCCATTATCATATTGGCGTTATACCACATAGCATTTATTTCAACGGCTTTTCCATTTCTTGGTGTTACTGCTATATTTCCTACTTTTGCATCCATCCATGTATTTTGTGTATCTTCTGTTCCAGAAACAATTAGTCCATCTGTATCTAGATAGATGTTATTTCCATCTACATTATTTCCTTCTACATAGTTTTTAATAATGTCTTCTAATTTAGGATAGATTTTATCTTTTACAAATTTATAATCTCTTGTATATTCTAAATATTTTTGTACTTGTTCAAATAATAGTAGTGACGCATCAACACTATTATATAATGGTCTACTATCATATCCAGAATAACCATTTGGTACTAGGCCATATTTTATATCTCTTACCATAGTTAGTAAAACTTCTCTTGCAATATCAAATTTTTTGGTTACCAATAGTAGTCCTTCAAATGCAATTAAAGAATCTCTTCCCCAATCTAAAAACCATGGATAACCAGCGATAATCGTATGTAATCTAAAATTTGGTCTATATACAATAAAATTATCAATTGCTTTTAAATATGTCTTTATCAATTCTTCGTCATTTAACTCTTTTTTTGTTTTCTCTTCTTTTTCTGATATTAAACCTGTTTTTTCTATTTCTTTATCTATTCTAAATTTTTCTTTTTCTAATATTTCTTTTACATCTTTTTCTTCTATATTTTCTTCTAAAGAGCATACAAAAGAAATTTCTTTTTCTTCATTTGCTTTTATTTCTATTTCATATACACCTGGAACTGCATGATTTTCTTCAGGATAAAATCCTCTCTTTTCTTCTTCTACATAAAACATATGCTCAAAATTATCATTGTCATGAGATATATAAGTTCCGTCTGATATGTTCATATATATTGGTGTTTGTGATTTATCATCTATAACAACTCTTACTTTTCTATCGTTTATTTGTTGTTTTATATCAAAATGATGTCCTGTATTCATTGTATGAAAATCCCTAAAATTCATAACTGGTGCTAATGTTAATTTAGATTTATATCTTCCATTCTTAATTTTATAATATACCCCTACTGTATTTTCATTATATTCCATACAAATACTTTTTTCAATTTCTATTCCTTGTACTTTATATCGAAAAGTTGGATAATAATCCTTCTCAAATTCTTCTTGATATTTATAACCATGTGAAATGTAAGATTCACATATATTGGTATATAAATCATATTGTTTTCCTCTTATTTCAATAGATTCATCCAATTTTGACAAAATAACATATCGATTTGCTGGTGGGTTTAATGGTGCAACTAATAGTCCATGATATTTTCTAGTATTTGCTCCAACAATTGTAGATGAAGCAAAACCACCAATTCCATTTGTGATTAACCATTCTTTTGTAATTCCTGTTTCTAAATCTAAACTTTCCTTTGTAAACTTCATAATATCCTCCGTATTTTACTTATTTTTTATATACACTATCATTTAAAGTTTTTAGCATTTCTTCTCGTAATTCTGCTTTTGTTTTCATTCTTCTTCCTCTTCCTCGTGCACTTTTTGGTTTTGTTGTTTTTGTTTCTTCATTTTCACTTTTAGTATATGTCTTATTTGTTTTTCTCTTTGTATTTTCTTTTTCGATTTTTCTTCTTGCTTTTTCATCAGCTTCTCTTATAGAAGCAATTCTTTCACTATATTTATTACTAAACTTGCTTTTACCTCTTTTTGTTTTATCTTCTATTTTTTTGCCACTCTTATTTTTTCTTGCTAAGGCTTTTTTTCTTTTATTAATTCTCTTTTCTTCTTGTAATTTTGTATTTAACATTAAATATTGTGGGTCATTTTGTTTATCTTGATATTTCAAGTCATCACAAATTAATTCAATAATAGACGCTGCTACTAAATTAGGATCATGTCTAATATGTTCATTTTCTATCATAGATAAATTTCTTTGTAAGAATTTTATTCCTTTAACTTTATCAACGTCTTGTTCTACAATATCTTGCCCTTCCAAATTATACTTTTTAATAAATTCTGGTATAATTTCTCCTGTATCATAAATGCAATAATCTATAATACCTTGTCCACAGTGTTCTATGATAGCATTTATATGATCTGCTACACTGTAATTATCTGTTTGACCAGGCTCTGTCATAATATTGTTGATATATACTTTTATTGCTGTACTTTCTTTAATCGCTCTATTAACTCCGTTTACCAAAAGATTTGGTATAACATTTGTATATAAACTTCCTGGTCCAATAACAATACAGTCTGCAGCCTTTATTGCTTCTACTACACCTGGTGCTGGCTTACAATTTGCTGGGCTTATCATAATTCTGTTGATTTTTGTTAATTTTTCAGAAACCACTTCTGGTATTCTTGATTTTTCTTCTACGACATATCCATTTGCTAATTCTGCTATAATTTTCATTTCATCTAGTGTAACTGGTATAACCTTTCCTACCATATTAATTACTTCATTGCTTTTTATAATAGAATCTTCAAAATTCCCATTAATTTCTTGCATTGCTAAAAAGTATATATCGGAGAAATCTAGTCCTCTTAATTTTCCTGTTTTAAATTCATAATTAAATAATTTTTCTACCTGTTCATCTTTTTTAGATAATGCCACAATACTATCTTTTATATCGTTAAGTGGTAATGTTTGCAATTCTCTTCTTGAATTTGTTACTTTCTCTCCATAATCAGATACCGTTACAATTGCTGTTAAATTGCTTGTATAATTTTTTAATCCTGAAAGAACTGTATTTAATCCTGTTCCTCCTCCAATTACAACTATATTAGGACCTTTATCATATATTTTCCTATTAAAAATTAGTGAATTAATATTAACATTCTTTTTGTTTTCCATTCTTTCATCTGTGGATTCAATTAATACTTCTAATGTCCTTTTATTAATATATACTAAACCTATGATAATTGCTACAAAACCTACTACAAAAATGGCAACTACTTTTCCTACTTCTTGGAAAGATATTTCTTTTAATACTAATATTTCTGCTATACCATAACAACATAATATAATTCCTATTAAAATTAAAAATATCCATCTTTTCATTTTGGTGCTTGACTTAAACCAATGCATAAAACCATTCATCTTAATTCTCTCCCATAATTTCAATTTCCAATTCTATTTTTTTATCAAATTTTTCGTATATTGTGTTTTTCACATATTCAATTAAATCTAGTATATCTTTTGCAGTTGCATTTCCTTTGTTTATAATAAATCCTGCGTGTTTTTCTGAAACTTCTGCTCCACCGATGCTATAGCCTTTTAGACCTGCTTCATCTATTAGTTTTGCTGTTATAAAATCTGTTCCTCTTTTGAATGTGCTTCCTGCACTAGGATATTCTATAGGTTGTTTTTCTCTTCTATATGCCAAATACTCTTCCATTTTTCCTTTTATATCTTTTTCTTTTCCTTTTTGAAATTGCATACTAACTTCTAGTACAATATATTTTTTATCCTTTAGCATACTTCTTCTATATTCAAAATGCATATCTTTATTTTCAAATTGTTTTATATTTCCATCATAATCCATGCAAGTAACTGTCGTAATAACATCTTTAAATTCCTTGCCATGAGCACCTGCATTCATTCTGACAGCTCCGCCAATTGTTCCTGGTATTCCTGACAATTCTTCAAAACCTGTTATTTCATTTTTTAAAAGTACATGCCCAAATACTGAAATCTTAACACCTGCACCAATATTAGCAAAAATTTTCTCTCCTAAATTCATCATCTCAATTTTATTAAATTTTATATTTAAGACAATTCCTCTAATTCCTTTGTCTAATACAAGTACATTACTTCCATTTCCTAATATTGTTATTGGTACATCATTATCTTTTGCAAATTTTAATATATTTCTTAATTCTTTTATGTCATCCACTTTTATATAACATTCTGCTGGTCCACCAACTTTAAATGTTGTATGCTTTGCCATTGGTTCATCAAACAAGATATTTTCTTTTGTAATACCTAATTCTAATATCTGCTTTTTTAAAATTTCTGTCATAACAACACTCCTTTATTAATTTAATGTTTTTGCATATATGTATAATGGCTTTCCACTTCCTGTTACTTTTGTTGTATAATTAATAACTTCTCCAGTTTCATAATTTACAATATATTCATCTTCTGAATTGGTAATTCCTAAATCAGCCAATCCATTATTCGTATTTGTTAATAAATAATAATCCTCATCATTATCATCTTTTCTATCTACCATTTCTTCTTCTGCCGCCTTATTTGCATTGATGTCTTGAATTATTTGATCTAAATCAACACTTGTACTTGTAATTACTTCCCCTGGGTATTCTTCATCTGTTAAATCCACTTTTGTTTTTCTTTGCAAAATTGCATTTTGAACCATTCCTAGCTCGGTTAATAAAGCATTTTCTTTTGAATCCTTTATATTACTAGTTCCCATATTTATCGTTATACCTGCTAATATTAATAGCACAATAATTGTGATAGTTAGTGCTATTAGTGTTATACCTTCTTGATTTTTTCTACATCTCTTATCTAAATTTTCCATACTATTTCTCCTTTGTTAAATTCTTTATTACTATATCATTTTTTCTCTTGAATTACAAGTTTTATGCATAATTATTTTATTTGTAAATAAAAATATTTTTATAATGATAATTCTCATGACTATTTTTTCCAAAACCCTTTATTTTTTCCTTTTTTTATAGTATAATATATATAGTGTGAATATTTAAAAGGAGGATTTATTTATGTGGCAATTTTGGCTAGTTGCTTCTGGAATATTTTTTATAGCAGAAATTATAACAACTGGATTTTTAGTTTTCTGGTTAGGTGTTTCAGCTTTAATTACAATGTGTGTTAGTTTTTTCACAGATAATTTGACAATTCAAGCTACTGTATTTGTAATTTTTTCCGCAGTCTTAATATTAGCAACCAAACCATTTATAAAAAAATTTGTCAATAAAAAAGAGAATGCTCAAAAAACAAATGCATTTTCTATTATTGGTAAAAAAGCACTTGTTATTAAAGATATAGATTCTATTAATGGTATTGGACAAATTAAAGTAGATGGTGAAGTTTGGTCTGCTGAAGGAATAAATGGTTCTAATATTGAAAAAGGAACTGAAGTTGAAATTAAAGAAATTGATGGTGTTAGGGCAATCGTTTCACCTATATCAAAAAATTAGTTTATTATTTTTATAAAATATAAGGATGTTTAAAAAAGGAGGAAGTTTTATGATTTTTTTAGGAATATTGCTAGTTATCATTCTAGTAATCGCTTTTATGTCAATAAAAATCGTTAAACAATCTGAGGTATATATCATTGAAAGGTTAGGTAAATTTTATAAAGTGGCTGATGCTGGTCTTACCATTATCATTCCATTTTTTGACCATGTAAGAAGTGTTGTAAGTTTAAAGCAACAAACAATGGATATTCCACCTCAAAGTGTTATTACAAAAGATAATGTTACAATCACAATTGATACAGTTGTGTTCTATCAAATTACAGACCCTGCAAAAGCAGTTTATGAAATTCAAAGTTTAAAGAAAGGTATTGAATATCTAGCAATTACTACTATCCGTGATATTATTGGTAAAATGGACTTAGATGAAACCTTTAGTTCTAGAGATGGTATTAATACAAAATTAAGAGTTGTTCTTGACGAAGCTACTGACAGATGGGGTTGTAAAATTGATAGGGTAGAAATCAAAGATATTGAACCACCAGCTGATGTTAGAGATGCCATGGAAAAAGAAATGAATGCAGAAAGAAATAAAAGAGCTTTAATTCTAGAAGCCGAAGCACAAAGACAATCTGCTATTACCATTGCAGAAGGTAAAAAACAAGCTGCTATCTTAGAGGCTGAAGCAGACAAGGAATCACAAATCAGAAGAGCTGTCGGTGAAGCACAAGCTATAAAAGAAGTTGCTGATGCTAAGGCAAAAGAAATTCAAATGGTATATGATGCAATTAAAAAATCTGATCCTGATGAAAAGTTAGTTCAATTAAAATCTCTAGAAGCTCTAGAAAAAGTTGCTGATGGTGAAGCAAATAAAGTATTTATTCCTTTTGAAGCAACTAGTGCATTAAGTAGTTTAGGTGCTATCAAAGAAGTTATGACAGATGATGTTAAAAAAGCAAAAACAATTAAGAAATCTGAAGAACCATCTAGTAATTAGATAAATACATATATAATAAAAATCCAGTTCGAAACTGGATTTTTTATTATCTTCATTATATATTCTTTTTTTAATTAGATGTCCATCTAAGCATTCTAATATCATTATATTTATTGACAACTTCTTTATATTTATCATATTCTTCTTCCCATAATTCATCTGGTACTTTATCAAATGCTTTAAATATCTTTTCAGCTTCTGATAAATAGATTACTTGTTCTTGTGGTGTCATTCTTTCATATTGTTTTGCAAACATATATAATCTATCCAACATCTGGTTTGCTTCAATAAATCCCCAGAAATCCTTTACTTTCATTCCAAACATTTTTATTTGCATTACTGCATATCCTACAAGTGCAAATATGACAAGTATTAATACATATATTACGGTAAGTACTGCCATTTTTTATTATCACCTCTTAATTTGCTTTCGTACTTAATTATTATATCATATATAAATCATTTTTGTAAATACTTTCTTTTTTCTTCTTTTATACTATTTTACCCACTCTTATTGATAATTCAGGTCAAAAATGCTATAATAAATATAGTGGCTACTAATATGGGCTACAAAAAATAATTAAGAAAGGTGCAAGTTTTTGGTAAACTTGCAAAAGGGGTTTTTAAATGGAAAAATGTTATTTTGCAATTCGTGTCGAATTGCGGGCAGAAGCAAAAATCAATGAAAAATTGAAAGAACATTTATTAAGTCTTCTGAAAAACGGACATGTATACGATTTGACCATTCTGAGTTTGAATTCAGCTGGTGAAATTGTAGTTTCATCCCCTGCATTTCCAGGTGGTGGCACGTATGATGTAACAAGAGTTCAAAATTTTTCTGTCGAGAAGAGAAATCGAATTATTGACAAAATTGTTGCAACTGAAAATGGATGTTCATTCATCTATGCGTCGCTTGAATCAGCTATCGAAGATATTTCTCACCTGTAATATGCGCAAAAAAACATTTTAGTAAAAAATGACAGCTCTCTTTTAACGGGAGCTGTCATTCTATTCTTATTTTCTTTTTTTTGCTGCTTCAACTAAACCTACAAATAATGGGCCTGGTCTATTTGGTCTTGATTTTAACTCTGGATGGAATTGACCTGCTATAAAGTATGGATGTTCTGGTATTTCCACCATTTCTACTAATAATCCATCTGGTGAAGTTCCAGATACTTTTAATCCTGCTTCTTCTAATCTTTCTCTATAATCATTATTATATTCAAATCTATGTCTATGTCTTTCTGATATCTCTGTTGTTCCATAAAGTTTTTGTGCCAAAGTTCCTTCTTTAATTATACAAGGATATGCACCTAATCTCATAGTTCCACCTTTTTTATTGATTTTCTTTTGTTCTTCCATAATATGAATAATTTGATTTTCTGTTTTCTTATTAAACTCTTCTGAATCTGCATCTTTAATTCCTAAAACATCTCTTGCAAATTCTACAACAGCCATCTGCATACCTAAACAGATTCCTAAAAATGGAATTTTGTTTTCTCTTACATATTTTACAGTTTCTATCATTCCATCAATTCCTCTGTCACCAAATCCACCAGGAATAACAATACCGTCCATTCCTTTTAATTGTTCTTTAACATTTTCTCTCGTAATTTTTTCTGAATCAATTAATTTTACTTTTACTTTTACATTATTTGCAAAACCTGCATGGTATAAACTTTCTATAACAGAGATGTAAGAATCTTCTAATTTTACATATTTTCCAACTAATCCAATTGTAACAACATGATTTTCATCTATTTTTCTAATATTTTCAATCATTTCCTCCCATTTTGAATTATCTGGGATATATTTTTCTAAATGTAGATGATTACATACTTCTCTTGCTAATCCTTCTTCTTCAAGCATTAGAGGTACTGCATATAGGCAATCTGCTGTTTTATTTTGAATAACACTTGATTTTCTTACATTACAAAATAGAGATAATTTTTCTCTTATATTATCTGGAATATCTTGTTCTGTTCTACAAACCAAAATATCTGGTTTAATTCCTAAGCTCTGTAATTCTTTTACTGAATGTTGTGTTGGTTTTGATTTAATTTCATTAGAACCAAATATATATGGTAATAAAGTTACATGAATATACACAACATCTTCTTTATTCTTCTCTAGTCCAACTTGTCTAATTGCCTCTATAATTGAAACACCTTCAATATCTCCTACAGTTCCTCCAACTTCTGTTATAACAATATCTGTATCAGTATCTTCAAACCCATAAATTTTTTCTTTTATTTCATTAGTAATATGTGGAATAACCTGTACAGTTTTACCTAAGTAATCGCCTCTTCTTTCTTTTTCAATAACACTTTGATAAATTTTTCCCATTGTAATACTTGAATTGTGTGTTAAATTTTCATCTATAAATCTTTCGTAATGACCTAAGTCTAAATCTGTTTCTGCACCATCATCTGTTACAAAAACCTCTCCATGCTCGTATGGATTCATGGTTCCAGGATCCACATTAATATATGGGTCAAACTTTTGAATTGTTACCTTATACCCCCTATTTTTTAGCAACCTTCCCAATGAAGCTGCTGTGATTCCTTTTCCTAATCCTGATACAACGCCACCTGTTACGAAAATATACTTTGTATTCATTTAATACCCCTTTCTAAAAAAATAACTGAATTTTAAATTTATAGGAAATCATTTTTTATATAAAAGTTTTAATAATAAAGAAAATTCTAACTTTCCCCTACAATTAAAAAAAGATTAAAAAAATTTCCCTCAAAATCGGTTTTTTTTTAATCTATTACTATTTTAACACGTATTTTTACAAATTACAAGCTATTTTTCAATTTTTCTTGCTACTTTGTTAAAAGAATAGGTTGCCAAAGGGAACGGGCTATTTGGGCAACTATTCTTTTTTACCTTTTCTTGCAATCAATGCTTTAATCTTAATTCCTTGCTCTGAAAACATTTTTTCATGCTCTGTTTCTATATTTTTTTCAAATATTATTGGTTCTGCATGTAAATCATAAGTTTTCTTTAATACTTGAAAACCTGCTTCTTCTAAGTACAATAAACTAGAATTAAATAAATCATCATCATCTGTCTTAAAATAGATTTCTCCATTTTCTTTAAGAAATTCTCTATATTTTTCTAGTTGTCTTGTATGGGTTAATCTCTTTTTTCTATGTTTTCCTTTTGGCCAAGGATTACAGAAATTAATATAAATTCTTTCTATTTCATCTTGTTCTTCTAAAATTAATAAAATTCTTTCTATATCAAATCTTGTTAAAACAATATTTTTAGGTTCTATGCTTTTTTCTTTATATTCTGCTTCTACATTTCTTTTAGCTAGTCCTAACATAGCATCAATTAGGTCAATTGCTATATAATTAATATTTAAATTTTCTGATGCCAATTGTGATATGAATTGTCCTTTACCACATCCTAGTTCTAAATGAATCGGATTGTTATTTCCAAAATAAGATTTCCATTTTCCCTTCATTTCTTCTGGATTGTCTATATAAAAAGGACTTGCTTCTAATTCTGGTCTTGCCCATTTTTTGTATCTGATTCTCATTGTTACCGTTTCCTTTCTTCTTTTACAGCTATTTTATTGATGTTTCTATTATAGGCAATTCTAGATTGTCTGTCAATACTAGCTTTATCTTATTACACTTACATCAAAAAAGCAAAGCTCTTAACTTTGCTTTTTCATCTTGTCTTTTTCCTTACTTGACTTGCTATTACTTCTGGTGTTATTTGGTTAGAATTTGTCAACATTTAAATTTCTATTTATAATAATTTCTCTAATATCCTATCAATATTAGGGAAAATAATGTTTTTCATTCCGTGATTGTATAAATTTAAAACTTTATTTGCTTTATATATTATCTCTCTTTGCAATTTGTTCGATAACCTTATAGCTACTTTATTTTTTATATATTGACTTTCTACATAATTTTCAGTTATTGGAAACATATTTTGTATTAAAAATGCACTATGTATATTTGCAACATTTCCAAAAACAATTGTATCTATGGAAGGCTTTTTCCCTAACTTTATTTGTTTTTGTAATTTGTTATTATAGATTTTTCGATATTTAGTTATTTTCGTACTAACAGGAATAAACCATATAATATTATCATATTTTTCGCTTTTAAAACAATAATAACATGGTCTTTTATTTCCATTTTCTTTATTTCTCATTAATTCTAAATCATCTACAATATCAAAAAATGAATCTTTTATAAAATAAAAATATCCTTCATATGTTTGCATATTCATTGCTCCTTATAAAAAATAATAGAGACCCACCTTTTTGGTAAGCCCCTATAAAATTTATTCACTCTCTCACTTATAACTCGCCAAAGAGGTGGCGACAAACACATTTATTCACTCTCTCATTTATAACTCGCCAAAGAGGTGGCGACAAACACATTTATTAAAAACAATGATGTTCTTAATTATTATACTCATAATAACATAAAATATGTCATTATGTCAATATCATTACTATTTTTTCCTATCCTTTTTGAAACTTTTATTTTTTATTGGTTACTTTCTATACGATTATTCAAATTTTGTACTTCATTTTCATAAATCTCATTTATATAGTTTATATCATCACTGTAATCTTCCTGTATCTTTTCTATCTCATCATTTTGACTCGTCTTTTTGTTATTAATATTAAAAAATACTGCAAAAGCAATTATTAAAAATATAATCATTGCAATTAATACAAATAAAGTAATAGAACCGCTTTCCTTCTTCAATTTTTTTCTCCTTTTCATTTTATTTGCTAATATTATAACCTATCACCATATATTTAGCAACATTGATTTTAGAAAAAATATAGTATATACTATTTAAAACTTAGTAGTATATTGTAACACATAAAGTACAAGAAAATAATAAAAATGTATTTATATCTAGAATAGTAAACTAAGAAGGAGAAACTTATGAAACTTTCTTATAAAATAAAAAAAGAAGATAAAGAAAAATATGAAAATATACATTCACTTTTAAGAAATGAACTATCTATCTCTAATCGATTGTTAATTAAGCTAATTGATGAAAATTGTATCACCTTAAATGGTTCTATTTGTGATACTAGAAATTCTTTTGAAATTAATGATACATTAATTATTACTTTTAATTATTCTGAGGATAATACAAATGTTGTACCTACAAAAATGGATTTAAATATTGTTTATGAAGATGAATGGTTATTAATTGTAAATAAGCCTGCTGGTATCGCTATACATCCTTCTATTTTACATTACGCTGATTCTTTATCTAATGGTATTAAATTTTATTTTAATTCTATTAATTTACCAAAAAAAATCAGACCTGTTAATCGATTAGATTTTAACACTTCTCGGATTAGTTATTTTTGCAAAATGTGCCTATATTCAAGAAGCGTTTAGCAAACAAATGGCTAAAAATCTTTTTAAAAAAGAATATCTTTGCATTGTAGAAGGAAAATTAGATGAAAAATCTGGCATTTTGGATTTTCCAATTGGCAGAAAACCTGGTAGTATTATTGAAAGATATGTAAGCACATCTGGTCAACCCTCTAAAACTATTTATGAAGTTGTCAAAGAATTTCAAGATTATACACTTGTAAAATGCTTATTAGAAACTGGCAGAACACATCAAATTCGTGTTCATTTTAGCCATATTGGTCATCCTTTATTAGGAGATACTTTGTATGGAAAGCCTTCTAATCTTATTTCCAGACAAGCTTTGCATAGTTACCAAATTTCTTTCGTTCATCCAATAACAAAAAAAGAACAATTTTTTACTTGTCCTTTACCAAATGATATGAAAAATATAATAAAAGAGTAAATCTGTAAGCCGGGTTCTGTCGTTTAAAATAGTCATTTATCTAGGATATATATCACTATATACCTCAAGCCACGCAGGTCGAGAAGGCGCCAGAGCTGGCTTAATCTTCTCTATAAGGTGTTGCTCCTGATGGGGTTTACACTGACGCAATATGTCACCATATTGCCGGTTGAGCTCTTACCTCACCTTTTCACCCTTACCAAATATTTTTGGCGGTTATTTTCTGTTGCACTTTCCTTAGGGTTGCCCCCACTAGACGTTATCTAGCATCATTGCTCTTGTGGAGCCCGGACTTTCCTCTCGTAATTCCTTTCGGAGATTTACCAGCGACTATTCAATTTACTCTGTTATTTATTATATCACATATTATTAATTTCTTCTAGTAAATTTTTATATTTTATTAAGAATACAGAATCATTTTCGATATCCGCGGCGTTCTTTAGCTCATTTAATAAGACATATCCTTTATTAACACTTGCTTGTTTACTAGCATCTACCCCAGTGTTAGTTAATAAAGAAGAATATATATTTATTGCATCTGTCAAATTTTTCTTTATTGTTTCCCAATCCTTATTATCCAAAATAGAATATGCTTTGAAAACATTTAATTTTGTTTCTACAACTGTTTTATATAAAGTATCATCTACAACATTTTGTGTGAATTTTGATATATATTCATATACTTTTACTAAATTTTCTAATGACAATTGTTTATTTTCTTCTTGAAAACTAGCAGTCAAATTATCAATTTCTTTATTAAAATTTAATATATCTTCTTGAGCAACATTTAGACTATATAAATCTAAGGTTATTGTTGATATTGATGTATAAATTAGTTCTAATTCATTTTTGCATAAGTTCCAATCAATTGTATTTCTATCACTTGTTAATATTCCTGACGCTTTCATTTCATAATTTTCCCCTTGGTTTTGTTTTTGTGTGCCACTGTCTGCGCCTTGCGTTGTAGCGGAACTATTAGAAGTAGAATCCGAATTAGAACTAGAATCTGCTCCTGAGCCAGAACTACCACTGCTGTTTCCATTGCCTCCTGAAGAACTTGCTCCTTCACCTGAACTTTGTTTTGAACTAGACTCTTCTGTTTTCGTCGTATAAATTTTGTAATTTCTAGTTTCAATATTATTCATATGATTAAATAATTCTACAAGTTTAGAATCTAAATATTTGATTTCAGATATTGCTTTTTCTTTTCCATCTTCTTCATTATTTTGTGTTGCACTTGTATATACAGTTAAAGCTAATATCACTAATACAATAAATAAGATAATGTATGAAATAATTTTAAATTTTTTCAAAAAAATCCCTCCATCATGTTTTTTATTAGTATTTACATTTTTTTACTACTTTATTCTAGGTATAAAAACGAAATATTTTTTTATACTAAATATAATAAACAATTTTTATGGAGTAAATCATGTATGTAACTGTTAATCTATATAGTGAAAAACAAGGTGAATTAAATAAGTTTTTAAGTAAGTTTTATAATACAAATCTCGAAATATATGAAGACTTGAATTGGGAAAAAAAATATGACAATCCGATTGAATTAGCGGAAATTATAGGTGTTTTTATAGATAATATTGAGGATTTTTCTATGTATATGTGGATTTGTCTTGATAAAAATTTATATATTCATGTTAATGAAAAAAATGGTAATGAGCTTATAAAATATTTATATGAAAGATTTCCCTATTAAAAAGTTATTAGCTATAGTTTACTATCTTTTTTATAGTAAATCCAAGCTAATGTGCTATCCTATATTAAAAGATTTTTCGGTTCAATACAAAAATATAAGAATTTCTAAACTCATTTTATGGCACCCTTTCAAAGATTTTCTTCGAAAACTTCGAACATTTTCCATAAAATGATTAAAGAAATTCTAAATTTTTTTCATTCACATTCAAAATCTTTTAATATAGGATAGCACATTAGCTTGGATTTCAAAAACTATGTAAATATTCTATTTTTCAATAATGATAGTGACTGGTCCATCATTTAATAGACTTACTTTCATATCAGCTCCAAATATTCCCTTTTCGACCTTTATATCATTTTTTGCACATTCTTCGCAAAAATATTCATACAATTCATTTGCTTTGTCTGGTTTTGCAGCTTCTATAAAAGATGGTCTATTTCCTTCAGAACAGTTCGCATATAATGTAAATTGTGAAACAATTAATAATTCTCCACCCACATCTTTTAAAGCCAAATTCATTTTATCATTTTCATCTGTAAAAACTCTTAACTTACATAGTTTTTTTACTAAATAATCTGCATTTTCTTTTGTATCTGTATGTGTAACGCCTAGTAAAACTAAAAAACCTTTCCCTATTTTTCCTACACTTTTTCCTTCTACTTTTACTTCCGCCTCTTTTACTCTTTGTACTACAATTTTCATTTTATCACCTACTCCTAAATTTGTTAAAGTTCAGAATAAATATACTTTTATTCTGAACTTACCATTAAATTCCTATATTTTTCATTTTCTCTTCACTTATATTTTCAGCATCTGGATTAATTTCTACTTCTGTTGTTTTTTCTAAATTTGATTGTGCTTCAGTAGTTTCTTCCTTTTCTTCTTGTTTAGAACCACATTCTGGACAGAATTTCATATTTTTGTCAATTTCTTTATAGCAATTTGGACATTGTTTTTTGTCTTTTAATTCTAAGCATTGTTGTAATAAATCTTCTATTTCTTTGCTCATTTCATCGACTTTTTTACATTGTTCTGCTAAATCTTTTTCTATTGAAATTTCTTCTTTTTGGATATGTTTTTCATATACAATTTTTCCCATTTCTTCATATAGGTCTTCTATCTTAGATTTTAATTCACTCATTTTAAATCTTAATTTCGTTTCTTTCGCAATTTTTCCTGTTTTATCTGCTGTAACTTTATATGCTTCTGTTGCTTTTTTTCCTAATCTATCAAAAAAATCCATTTACAACATTCCTTTCACATTTTCTATTACATCTTATTATTTCCCTATATTACTATATTATTCACTTTTTTTAGCTCTTGTCATTAAATTGTTAACTGCTTCTTTTGGGTCTAATTTTTCATAAATTACTTGATACACCGCTTCTACAATTGGCATATATACATTATGTTTTTTTCCTAATTCATAAGCTACTTCAATATTATCTATACTTTCAATAACCATTCCAACTTCTTTTTTTGCTTCTTCTAATGATTTTCCTTGTCCTATCAATTTTCCTGCTTTTCTATTTCTACTATGTTCACTTAGACATGTAACAATCAAATCACCTAATCCACTTAGTCCATAGAAGGTATCTTTTTCTCCTCCTAACGCAACACCTAGTCTTGTTAATTCTCCTAAACCTCTTGTAATTAATGCAGCAAATGTATTATCTCCCAATCCAATTCCACTTGCTACTCCTGCACAAAATGCGATAATATTTTTTAACGCTCCTCCAAGTTCTACCCCTTTTACATCACTTGATGTATAGATTCTCATTTCTGGACACATAAAAGTATCTTGAATTAAATTTAGAATTTCTTGATGTTTAGATGCAATAACTAGTACTGTAGGAATTGCTATAGAAACTTCTTCTGCATGACTAGGTCCTGACAATACACCTAATTTAACTTCTGGCAATTCTTCTTCTATAACCTCATCTAATGTTTTTAAAGAATCTTTTTCAAATCCTTTTGAACATATAATTACTGGTTTTTGTCCTACATATTGTTTGTATTGCTTAAATGTATCTCTTGTAAATTTTGATGGTGTTACATGTAAAATAAACTCTGCATCTTCTATAACTTCTTCAAAACTTGTAGAACATTCTATATTTTCTGGTAATTCTACATTAGGTAAAAATTTACATTTCTTTTCATTATTAATCAAATCTTTTTCTTCTTCTGAAAAAGACCATATTTTTATATGATTTCCACATCTTGCAAGATGAGTAGCTAAGGCTACTCCCCAACTGCCACTTCCTATGATTGCTATATTTTTCACTTTTATTCATTCCTTCCTTTGTTAGTTATCTGTTTTTGTTTTAGATATAATTCCAATAATAATTAATAAAATTAAAATAACAATTAACAATACTGTTCCAAAACTAAATATTGTTTTATCTGGTTGTTTTATTTCATTTTCATCATAATTATATTCTATTTTGCATACATTATTTTCTATTTTAAAATTATCTATATGCATAATATAATCTTTTTCATCATTCTTAGCCCTAAGTTTCATATCCAATGCTGGATAATCTGCTAAGATGTCAAATGTGTATACATCTTGACTATTTGGTTCTAATAATATTTGCACATATTCTATTCCTGCCTCACTATATACATCATCTTGTACTTTGCTTTTATCTACATCTATTAATGGTATGTCATTTTGTTTTAATGTATCTGCACCACTATATTCAATTTCTAATCCTGCCTCACTTATTGCATATTCAATATAATCTTGAGGCAATAATATGTATAATTCAAAATCTTTTTGTTCCTCATTTTTAGTTACTGTTAGCTCTATTCTATTGGTACTATTTGCTTTACATGTAGTTGATAGAATTGCTAATAAGAATACTGCTATTAAAAGTATATTTAAAAACTTTTTCATTTGTTTCTCTCCTTTTTAATAATTTTTATTCTTATATTTTTTACTTCTTAAAACTAATTTTATTCTCTGTTCCACTTAAGATTCTTTTTATATTGCTTCTATGATTAAATAGAACAATAATTGCTAATATAACGCTATAAATAAAATATCCACTACCTTGTGAAACAATATAATTATCTGTAATAAATAATGTTAATACTGGAAATAAAACTGCTGCTGCACATGATCCTAATGATACCATTCTTGTTAATGCAATTAATACTATACCAAATACCAAACAAATCAATCCAATTTGCCAGTTACTCATAATTAAAATTCCAAGTGATGTTGCTACACCTTTTCCTCCTTTAAATCCAAAGAATATTGGAAAAGTATGTCCTATAACAACTGCTATTCCTGCTATTTGAACAAGTAGAGATTGATTTTCTACCTTAAATGCCCATCCTATGAACATAGCAATTAATATTGATACAACACCTTTTAATACGTCACATAATAATGTTAATGCTGCTGCTTTTTTTCCAACTGAACGAAGCATATTGGTTGTTCCTGCATTTCCACTTCCCTTTTCTCTTACATCAAATCCAGCCATTTTTTTACTTAATATAACTGAAAAATTTACACTTCCTATTAAATATGCAATAATTGCTGTAATTACATTTAATACCATGTTTTCCTCCTTTATTTTATATATCTTTTTCATTTTTTTCTCTTACAATAATTCTAACAGGTGTCCCCTCTAAACCAAATTCTTTTCTAATTTGATTAACAAGATACCTTTCATAAGAAAAATGAAATAATTCCTTATCATTTACAAAAATAACAAATGTTGGTGGTTTTGTTGATGCTTGTGTTCCATAAAATATTTTTAATCGTTTTCCTTTATCTGTTGGTGGTTGTACAATTGCAATTGCTTCATTAATGACTTGGTTTAAAACAGATGTACTAACCCTCATACTATTTTGCTCATTTACATGATTTATCATATCAAATAATTTGCTAACTCTTTGTCCTGTTTTGGCAGATATAAATATAATTGGTGCATATGATAAATAAGATAATCTATTATAAATTTCTTTTTTATATTTTTCTAGAGTTCCTGTTTCTTTTTCATATGCATCCCATTTATTAACAACAATGATAATTCCTTTTCCTGCTTCATGAGCTTCTCCTGCAATTTTTGCATCTTGGTCTGTAACGCCTTCTGTAGCATCTATCATCATTAAACAAACATCGGCTCTTTCAATAGCAAGCAAAGTTCTCATGATACTAAATTTTTCTATAGATTCTTTTACTTTACTTTTTCTTCTGATTCCTGCTGTATCAATTAAAATATATTTTCCTTTTTCATTTTCAAATTCAGAATCAATAGCATCTCTCGTTGTACCTGCTATGTCACTTACGATGGTTCTATTTTCTCCTAATATTTTATTAATTAAAGAAGATTTTCCTACATTTGGTTTTCCTATAACTGCAACCTTTATGATGTCTTCCTCATCTTCGTCTTGCGTTTTTTCAGGAAAACTTTCATATATTTTATCTAATACATCTCCTATACCTATGGCATTACTTGCAGATATAGGATATGGATCTCCTAATCCTAAGTTATAAAATTCATAAATTTCTTCTCTATCTTTTTCAAAATTATCTGCCTTATTACATACTAAAACGATTGGTTTTCCAGATTTTTTTAACATAACCGCAATTTCTTGGTCTGCAGCTGTAATGCCTTGTCTAATATCTGTTAAAAATATAATAACATCTGCCATTGAAATTGCTAAATTTGCTTGTTCTCTCATTTGAGATAATATAATATCTTCTGACTCTGGTTCTATTCCGGCAGTATCAATTAATGTAAAATTCCTTCCTCTCCAATTC
The DNA here is from genome assembly GCA_944386675.1 of uncultured Clostridia bacterium. Classification (GTDB taxonomy): domain Bacteria; phylum Bacillota; class Clostridia; order TANB77; family CAG-508; genus CAG-269. Next base: position 27,024 of record CALXBY010000009.1, read on the forward strand.
GTATCTGCATATATTCTATCTCTTGTTACTCCTGGTGTATCTTGAACAATTGATACCCTACTTCCTACTAAATAATTAAAGAAAGTTGATTTCCCTACATTTGGCTTTCCTATAATCGCTACAATTGGTTTTGACATTTTTTTATCTCCATTTCTAAAATATATGTTAATAGTATATCATATTTGTTATAAAAATAACAAGATTTAATTTATTTTTATGTTTTCTATTAAATGACATCTATTCAGTATTACGACCCTAATTTTCTGTTAGGACTTTTTGTCTGATGTCCTCTATCTTTTCATTTATATAATCTACAAATTCATCATCTTTTTCTATATAATTATTATTTAGTCCATATTTTTCTTTAACTTTTAAAATTCTTCTTACACTTTTATTGATTCTTTTTTCTTCTATTTTATTTTCTTTTACTAATTTGATAATCTTTTCAATTACACGAATATCATTATCATATTTAAATAGGATAATATCATTACATGCTAAAAATGCTTTTTTAATCGCATTATTTTTTCCATAACGTATTCTGACACCTTTCATGCGCATATCATCTGTAATTACTAGTCCATTATATCTACATTTTTTTCTTATATATTTTGTTATAAATTTCTTAGACATAGATACAGGGATTTTATTCGTAAATTTCGTTATTTTTAAATGCCCTACTAATACACCATCTATTTTTTCTTTCATCGCTTTCTTAAATGGTTGCATATCCTCTTTTTCTAACTTCTCAATTTCACACTCTATTTTAGGTAATTTAAAATGAGAATCTTCTTTTGTTACACCATGTCCTGGAAAGTGTTTTGCAATAGCTATAATATTGTTATTTTGCAGTTCTTTCATATATTCTATCCCATATTTAGATACTTCCTCTATATTTTCACTATATGCTCTATCACCAATTGCATGGTTGTCCTTAAATCTTTTTATGTCTAAAACAGGTGCAAAATCCATATTGATTCCTAACTTATTTAACATTTCACCTGTTATTTCTCCTGATTTTTTCACAAAATCTTCTTCTGTACTTTTTTTCACTAGTTTATTAGCTGCGGGAAGATTTTTAAATTCTTTTGGCATTCTATTTACTCTTCCACCTTCTTGGTCAATTGATATAAAGATTGGAATTTTATTTTTTTGATTTATCTCTTTTATTTTATTTATTAGTTTTACCATGTCTTCATAATCTTTATAGTTTTTCTTGTAAAGTAAAACACCTCCAACTTTATATTTATCTATAATTTCTTCAAGGTGATTTACTGCCATTTCTGTATTTAATCCTATAATTATCATTTGCCCTATTTTTTCTTCTAAACTTAAATTTTTTACATCATATTCCATAGACATCAATCCCTTTTTATATTTTCTTTATTATATAATTAAAATATCGTTTAGGCAATAGATTTTTTCACGGAAATGTGGTATGATTTTACTTATATGATTTCTTATAAAAAAGGAGTGACAAAAATGGCATTTGACGGAATTGTTACCAAGGCAATTGTTCTTGAGTTACAACAATTAATAGGTGGCAGAATTGATAAAATATATGAACCTACTAAAAATGATATTCTTTTAGGTTTTTATCTAAATGGTGTTAACTATGCTTTAAATATATGTACAGATGCTCAAAATTACCGATTACATTTAACCACTCATTCTAAACCTAATCCTAAATACGCCCCTAATTTTTGCATGCTACTTAGGAAAAATTTAATTGGTTTAAAAATTAAAAATATTATATCTACAGACTTAGAAAGAGTTATAACTATTGAATTTGAAGGATTTGATGATGTTGATGATATTATAACCAAAAAATTAATCATAGAATTAATGGGAAGACATTGTAATATTATTTTACTTGACGAAAATAATATTATTGTTGATAGTTTAAGACATATCTCTTCTGATAATGAACTAACTAGAGATATTATTCCTCATGTTAAATATCTATATCCTACTACAAATAAGATAAATTTTTTAGAAGTTATTGATTTTAATGATTTTAAATCAAAATTAAATATAAATTTTAAAGATTATTTAGTAAATAATTTACCAGCATGTATTTCTAATACTTTTAATGGAATTAGTAAACGTTTTATAGAACATTGCATTTATATTTTAAATATCGATACCTCTGCAACATTAGATAATACAATTTTGGAAAAAATTTATAACTACATCTATTCTATTATTCTATCTACTGATAGTCTTAATTTAGGTTTTGATGTTATTAAAGATACTAATGGAAATGTTAAAGATTATGTATTAACTAAAAAAGAAGAAAATGCGCCTTTTGCTCTTAATGATTTTATTGATAATTATTATTTTACAAAAGAAACCTCAGAGGAATTTAAATCATACAGAAATACAATTTCTAAATTAATTTTGGATACTCTTAAAAAATATAATAAAAGGCTTTTACATATCAATGAAAAATTAAAAGAATGTGATGATATGGATACCTATAAGTTGTATGGTGAACTAATTACAGCCAATTTATATAGAATTAAAAATGAGAATACAGATAAATTAGAACTAGAAAATTATTATGATAATAATTCTACTATTACAATTCCTTTAGATAAAAAATACTCACCTAGTTATAATGCAAAATTGTTTTTTAAGAAGTATAATAAATTAAAAAATGCACTTACAATTGTTAGTGAGCAAAAAGAAGAAACTATAAAAGATTTAGATTATATAGAAAGTGTTGTTTATGAATTAGAAACTTGTACTTCAATTCAAGATATTACTAATATTTTTGAAGAAATATCTGAAAGTTCTGTATTTAAAGAAAAAACAGATAAATATAAAGAAAAGAAAAATCCGAAAATAAAAAAATCTAAATTAACCAAAAATAAAAATGTACATTTTAACCCTATAAAATATACAATTGGAAATTACACCTTTTTAGTTGGAAGAAACAATATAGAAAATGATTATCTTACTTTAAAGTATGCTAAAAAGACAGACCTATGGTTTCATACAAAAGATATTCATGGTAGTCATTGTATTTTAATATTAAGTAATATTTCTCACACAGATTCTTTCCCTAGTGAAGATATTTTACAAAAATGTGCAGAAATTGCAGCTTACCATAGTAAAGCTAGAAATTCTTCTAATGTACCTGTTGATTTTTGTGAAGTAAAATATGTAAAAAAACCAAATGGTTCTAAACCTGGATTTGTTATTCACAAAAATAATAGAACACTACATGTAAATCCTAAAATTTAATGTCGAATTAAGGACGTTTTCTAATAGGAAACGTCCTTGATTCGACATTCAGCTTAACTATTCAACTAGAAACACCTCTGGTAAACTACCAGAATATTAGCAGTGTTAGTGCTGTTGCAACTATTATTTGTGGTGTCGTCCATCCTTCTGGAAGTATTTCTATTTCTTCAACATCTGGCTTTTCATCTACTACACTTACAGTGTAATAATCTACTTCTTTTAATTTGAATAATATTTCAAAATTTTGCGTCTCATTTTCTTGTAATTCATTAATGTCTATGAACTTTCTTCCTAGAAATACATCTCTTTCTGAATAGAAATCAAACTCTAAATATTTTCCACTTAAATTTTCTGGTTCTGAGTTTGTAATCAATCCCCTAATTCTTCCATTTACCATTGTTGCTTCTGCTTGGTAGATATTTACTTGTGATATATTATCTTTTCTTTCTATTGGTCTGTACATTGAATTAAGTCCTACATTTATCAAAAATTCAGAAAATATGATAAACAATACGACCCATAAAGCATATGTAAATAATGTTTTTACTCTATCCATTTTTAATCCATTCCTTTCACAAGGCTTATTACTATTTTTTACAATCTATACATATTATACCAGAAGTAAACATAATTTTCAATATATTTCAATTTCTTTTCCTAAATATACAGAATATATATATACTTTATCAACTTTTTTTCTTAAACTTTCTTCTAGTGCTTTTTTATATAATTCTAACTGAGAAATATACTTTTCTATTAACTCTTTTTCTTTTCCTTTTTCTACATAATCTGTTTTATAATCTACTAATACAATTTGGTCCTCACTGTTTATATAGTATAAGTCAATAATTCCCTGCACTAAAATTTCTTCTTCTAGTTCTTCTTCATATATTTCTTTTGCTGGTATATTTATAAAAAATGGTCTTTCTTTATAAACTTTTTGGGCTGTTTTCATTTCTTTCCAAATATTCGATTTTGTAAATTCTAATATTTTATATGGATTAATATTTTGTGCTTCTAGTTCTGTTATAATTTCTCTTTTTACTAAATCCTTTATAAGTTCTTTTATATTTTCTAGATTGTACTCGATTTTTTCATTTAATCTTTGCATACATAAGTGTACTAATGTTCCTTTTTGTGCACCTGTTAGTGTTTCTGCTTCATCTTTTCTTAAAAATTTCGGCTTATTAAAGGTTATTACTGTTTCTGAATTATTTTCTAAGTTGTTTTCTGAGTTATTTTGCAATTGTAAATTCGTATCTTTTTGATTTTTTATTTTCTCTTCATTCAAATTTTGACTGATTACATCAGCATTTTTTTCAGCTTTCATTTGTTTTATTTTTGTAACTGAAGTCATTGTTGGAATGGTTGTTGCTAATTTATGTGTATATGTATATTCTAAAATCCTATTTAATTTTTTAACCTCTTCCTTTTGAATCGGAACATCTTCTAACATACTTTTAATATCTACAATTTCTTCTTTTGGCTTTGAAAAAGATTTCATTAGTTCTTGTTTATTAAGTACATTTAATTTTAATACCTGATTTACATTCTCTTTTTCATATAAATATACTAACAAAATCCAATCCAAATATTTCTTATATTTTTTTACCAAAACATAGTTTATTTTATCATTTGTTTTATGGTATCGATTTACTTGATTTTGCATTTTTTCTATTTCTTTTTGATAGTCTTTTTTTAATCCTGTTATATATAACTTTTCTTTTGCTCTTGTTAGTGCTACATATAAAATTCTCATCTCTTCTGATAATGTTTCTGTAAAAATTTTATTTCTAATTGCTTCTTTTGTTAATGTGTCATATTGTACTTGTCTTTCATAATCTATATATTTTACACCGATTCCTAGTTCTTGGTGTAGTAATATATTTTGATTTAAATCCATAAGATTAAATTGTTTGCCTGTTGCTGATAAAAACACAACTGGAAATTCTAATCCTTTACTTTTATGTATACTCATAATTCTAATAACATCATCATTTTCTCCAATTAGTTTTGCAGCCCCTAAGTCTCCACTTCCTAAATGTAATTTTTCTATAAAGTTTATAAAATTATATAATCCCTTAAAACTAGCTGTTTCATATTGTTTAGCTCTTTCAAACAACATTTTTAAGTTTGCTTGTCTTATATCTCCATTTGGCATCAATCCTACATAAGTATAATAATGTGTATCTGAATATAATTTCCATATAAATTCATCTAATGCCAAATATTCTTTTTCTTTTCTCCAATTTTCTAGATTTTTGAAAAATATATCAATTTTATCTTTTAATGTTTTACTAACATTGATTCTCGCTTTTTGCATTGCTGTGTAGAAATTATCATATTTATCTGCCAGGCGAATTTCTACCAACTCATCATCTGTAAAGTTACCAATATGTGACCTTAATACAGTAACTAATGGAATATCTTGAATTGGATTATCAATAATTTTTAATAAGCTCATTACTGTTTGAATCTCTATGGAATCTAGATATTCTTGTGAACTTTCCGAAAATACAGGCATGCCTAAATTGATAATTTCTTCTTCAAAGATTGGTGCATTTACTTTTGTTGACCTAAGTAATATAACAATATCTTTATATCGAATATCTCTAAATCCATTTATCTTTTTATCATACACTTGAAAATGGCTTTCGACTAATGCTTTTATTTTATTTGCCACAAATCTTGCTTCAACTTGTATATCTTCTATTCTTTCTTCTTCTAAATTTTCTTCATTATCTTGATTTTCCTCTTCTAATTCTTCTTCGAAATTCTCTTTTTCTTTCAAATCAATTACATCAATTTCTGTTTCTAAGTCTTGCGTGATTTCTTCATAGCTAGCTCCTAAATTCAAATATTCCTCTTCATTATATTCTATGTCACCCAGAGAATCACTCATAATATCTTGAAAAATTAGATTTGTAAAATCTAATACATTTTTTCTACTTCTAAAATTTTTAAATAATTGTATCTTTAAATTATCTTTTTCACCTTTTTCATCTTTTGCTTTATAAGCTTTATATTTTGACAAAAACAATTCTGGCATTGCTTGTCTAAATTTATAAATACTTTGTTTAACATCTCCTACCATAAAAATATTATTATCTTTTGAAATTGCTGTTAATATATATTCTTGTACCATATTACTATCTTGATATTCATCTATAGCAATCTCCATAAATTTCTCTTTATAACTTTTGGCTACCTCTGTTGTTTCTACTTTTCCATTCTCGTTTTTTAGTAAAATATCTAATGCTAAATGCTCAATATCATTAAAATCTACTATGTTTTTATTTCTTTTTCTTTTTGAAAATTCTTCGCCAAATTCTAGTATAAGATTTTTTAATTTTACTAAAATTGGATACATATCTAGTATATCTTGATAAGCTTCTTTTGAATTATAGATAAGTATTTTATTTAGCTTATTTGAAAATTTCTTTTTGACATCATCCCTTATTTGTTTTGCTTGGTCTTTTATTTCTGAATCTATTTTTTGTCTTGGCCATGTCGCAAATACAAAATTGGTATAGATTTCATAAGCCTTATCCCATCCATCTAAATTTGCTTGAAGCATTTCCATTTTATCTATATCATCATAAATGGTTTTTGCATATTTTTCTAATTCTGGATTTTTTCTTAAAAAATCTTCTTGTTCTTTTAAAGTATTTATATCATCAATTAATTCTTCTTCTACTTCCTTTAATAATATCTTTCCCCATGGATTTTGACTAAAATCTTGTTCCAATTCTTGTATATGAAACATTTCTATTTTTTCATTTAGCCAAATCTTTGGAAATGGATTACTTTGAATATATGTATATATTTTTAAAACTAAGTCTTTTAGAGGTGCGTCATCTCTATAACTTGTATATGTATTAATTAATGTAGCAAAATCCTCTTCTTTGTTTTCATACTTTTGCTCAAATATGTCTTCTAATACTTCCTGTTTTAATAATTCTATTTCTGTTGTATCTGCAATTCTAAAATTAGGAGATATATTTTTTAATTCATAAAAATGATTTCTTACTACATCTAAACAGAAGGAATCAATTGTACAAATGCTTGCTTTGTTAAGTAATGTAATTTGCCTTTGTAAATTCTCATTTTCTGGATCCTCATCCAATTTTTTATAAATTGCTTCTAATACTCTTTCTCTCATTTCTGCTGCTGCCGCATTTGTAAAGGTAACTACTAATAATCTATCAATGTCTACTTTTTCGTTGATGATTTTGTTTATAATTCTTTCAACTAAAACTGCTGTTTTTCCACTACCTGCTGCTGCTGCAACTAAGATATTTGAGCCATTTTCTTTTATTGCTTGTTGTTGTTCATTTGTCCATTTAACTTCTGCCATATTATTTCTCCTTGTTTCTCAATTTTTGAAAATTATATCATTAGTTTTGGAGAAATACAAGGAAAAAACATATGCTTCTAATATAAAGATTTATCAATATAAAAAATCACATATATAGGCTATTTTTTAACCTTTATATGTGATTTCTCATTTTCTTTAGCAAATCTTGTAATGCTAATTTTCTATGACTAATTTTATTCTTTTCTTGTGCAGATAGTTCTGCATATGTTCTTCCATCTTCTAGCTCAAAAATTTCATCAAATCCAAAACCATTGTCTCCTCTGGCTTCTTTTGCAATCCATCCTTGTATTTCACCTTTTCCTATAACATAATTTCCATTTTCATAATAGGCAATACAACATTTAACTCTAGCTTTTCGTTTTTCGCCTTCTAGCTCTTTCATTTTTTCTAAAATATATGTATTTCTTTGTTTAGCTGTTGTATTTTCCCCTAAAAATCTAGCTGTATAAACACCTGGCCATCCATCAAATACATCTATACATAATCCACTATCATCAGCTATACAAGGCATGTGTAGCATTTCTGATATTTCCTTTGCTTTTTTTAATGAATTTCCTTCAAATGTATCTTGGTCTTCTATTACTTCTACCTGACAATTTACATCTTTTAATGATAATATTTCATATCCTTGCAATATTTCTTTAATTTCTTTTAATTTTCCTAGATTATTTGTTGCAATTATAATTTTTTTCATTCTTATCTTTCCGCTTCTTTCTCCTTTTTTAGCTGTTCTTTTCTATGATACTTTAATACTTCTTCAATATCATCTCTTTTATCTAGCACTTTGCAAATTTCTTTTGTACTATTTTCTGACCCGTCATATGTTTCGTCTATATAATTTAGTATTTCTTTAAATCTCACTCTTTCTATCCTGTCATTTTCTAATGGCATACATAAATGTCTTTGTTTTCTAACTTCATCCAAATAGGTTGCTAGTTTCATCAATCTTTTGCTGACTTCTTTGCTTTTTTCATTTTGCTCATTAGAGGCTCTATATGATAAAATTCTGATATACGATGTTAATTCTGCATATTTTCTTTCTGGACTTTGTTCTTCCTGCTTTCTTTCTAGACTTTGTTTTTCCATTTTTCTCTTCTCCTTTTATGTTAATAATCATAACAGATTTTGGAGAATATTTCAAGGTTATATTTGTAAAAGATAAAAAGAGGAGTCTATGTGAACTATCCCCCTAAAGTAAACACAAAGTAAAAAAGAGTGTATACTTTAAGGGGGTACAGTTCATTACATATCTCTATTTTGTTTTATATTTCTATAAACATTCCATTCTATAAAATCAAAGACTAATTTACTATTCTATATAATAGTCTTCTATTATATGGTCGCAAGTAAATGTTAGGTTATTTTCTACTAACTCTTGAAGTGAATATGTAATTCTTAGAATTACAGTATTATCTCTAAATTCTATTGTTCCATCTACGCCACTCATATCGGTATCATCTGTATTAAAGGTTGCAAAAGTATCGCTTTGCATAGTAGCTGTTATGTCTTCTATTAAGCACATTCTATATATTCCTAAGTCAAAAGTGAAAGTGTTGTTGTTTAAATCACCTTTCTTTATATTTACTTGATTAGCTCCTTCTGTTTCATCTGTCCAGCAACCTAATTCTACATTTTGTAGTAAATATTTCGTATATGTGCCATTCTCTGAGATAAGTTTATCCTTATCAATAGTTAAGTCTTCACTCTGTATATCTAAATCTACAACATCATATATAACATTATATTGCTTGTCATAAGTTATATGTAATTTATCTCTCTGTCGAGTGTATGTTCCCTCTCTAAGAATAACTTTTTTACCGAATTCTATATATTGTACTTGGCTATCTTGAATTGTATAGTATTTTACCTCTCCGTTCTCATTGTTTACTAATTGATATATGCCATGTACCCCTGTCATATCTGTTGCCTCTAATAATGTTGGTTCCTCTACATTTGTGTCTTGGTGCATTGTGTATGTGCATTTAGTTCCAACTGGAATATATTGAGATGATGAGCTTGTTATTTCTAAATCTATTTGATTATCTTTAAATTCTAATGTTCCATATACTCCTTGGTAATATTCATCAATCCATTCTCCACTTGTATTAAAGGTTGCCACATTGCCAGCTTGAAGTGAAGCAGTTAGGTGTTCAACTTCAACAAAATCATTTATATATAAGGAAATTGAAAATGTAATGTCATCTCTATATATTTTTTCTATTTCTATACTATTTCTTTCATCTTCACTAGAATACCATTCTCCAATGTATTTTTCTACTATTAAATCATTAGATTTTACATATACATAATTAGTCGTATTTCGACTATCCAATAGTTTATTTTCTTCATCTATAATTAGCTCTTTATTTGTACTAATTGTTTCCTTTGGCAAATCTGGGTTACTATGGTCATAATACTCGGTAAATGTTATTTTTATTATCTTGTCGTCTTTAGTATATGTTCCATTATATTCGTCCATACCATTATGATATTCAACATTTCCCTTATAGAACGAATACCATTCAACATCTCCAGAATTTTGGTCATATACTAGAGGATAATATCTTCCCTCAAAATCATCATTACTCTCTACGATTTCAGTATTTACATTTTCTCCGTTTCTAAAGAATAAGAAATATGTTCCTACTCCTAATAATGCTAGAACTATTACTGCTATAATTATGCCTACTATTCTTCTTGTCTTTTGGTTATGTTTTAGTTTCTTTCCACACTTTATACAATATAAATTTTCTTCTCCATTTTCTTCTCCACATCTTTTGCACTTCATAAAAACATCTCCTATTCAACATACTTTTTCTTATAATATTCTAAATAAGTTCCTTTAATATCTAAATGTTCAAAATATTCTTTATTATCATTATCGTGATTAGTATATATAAAACTTAGTCCATCTCCTATATAATAACATTGAGAATTAGTAACATTCAATGTAATTGTATTATCTTCAAACTTTATTAGTCCGTCTGCTCCTGCCCACGTTTCTTCATCGCTATCGTTGTCATCTGTACTAAATACTGCTGTGTTATCGTTTATCATAGTAGCTTTTAAATTATAAATTAGTCCTGCATAATTTCCACTAACAAATCCCCAGTCAAATGTAAATTCATTAGGGTTTGCTCTATCTATTGATGAGATTATAATTCTATTCTCTTCATCATTATTGTACCAGTACCCCTCGTAATATGCTAAGAAATTATATTGTTCAGTTCTCTTGTTTGCCTCATCTATTACTGTGTTACTATATGATGTTTCACTTTTCTGTCTGACCATTCTATTAGAAAAGTATAAGTATAAGCCTAATCCTATTATTACCACAAGAACAATTAGAACTATAATTATAATATTATATCGTTTTCCTCTTAATTTATTTCCACATTTTACACAGTATAAATTCCCGTTATTATTCTCTGTTCCACATCTTTCGCACTTCATAATCAACCCTCCACTTATTTGATTACTCCTGCTCCTAATAAGCTACCTACAAATGAATTTACAGCTGTAATAATTAAACCAGCTGTATTTAATACCATAGATACTTCAGCTTGTGTAAACTTACTATTTATTGGTCTTGGTTTCTTGTTTTCTCTTACAGAGAATATAAGTCCAATGATACTAACTGGAAATCCTACTATTGGCAAAAACCATGCTAAACAACTAATAATACCTAATACCAAACCTGTTACATTACTGCCCTCTCTTATTGACTTACCATTTGTGTTATTCTCTGTACTTATATGAGTACTCTTACCACATTTTGGACAAAAATCTTCTCCGTCTTTAATTTCATTTCCACATTTACTACAATACATAATTATTCCCCCTTATATATTAAGTTAATAGTCTAACTTACATTACTGTTTAATCAGTTGTCTTAATTATAGCAATAGAAATTTATTTATTCAAGGATTATTTATATCTTTAAAGGATTACTTTTGTAGGTTTTGAAATTTCTTTGAAATATTTTTATGATAGTAAATTATTGGATGATTTAGATAATAATAATCAAAAAAAATTTTTTCAAAATCGTTTCACAAATAAAAAAAGAAACCACCGAATACTCGCGTATTCGGTGTAGGTATAAAGTCGTAGGATTTCCTTACTTCTTTATCCTTGTTTTTTTTGAGACCTTGCTGCCTGTACCTTAATATGCCTGATTGAGAAGTTCCGCTATCTCATCGAGATTATCGCAAACGCGACAAGCATCTTCGCACTCGGTATTTTCAGGTGTTCAAGTCAGGTACTGTGGTGCAAAGTAAGGAGCATCGTCCTTAAAATTGCAATTTTAACAACTTTTTTGCTTTTTAAAACTATCTATAAAGTTCTTATTGTCTTCATCTAAAACTTCTTGTATTTTTTTGTCAAAGGTTAGCATTTTGTTTAAATTTCCATCTAAACCTGTCAATGTCAAAACATCATCTATATCATTTTTTCTGATATATCTCTCTTGCGTAAACTGCTCTTCAAAAATTTTCTGCATTAACACAATTTGATATTGATTATACCCTTTTTTCTCAAGATTTTCCATTGTTTTTATAGTTTCTTTAATTGGGTTTAAAATATCTTGTTCAATTTTTTTTCCTTGTTGTCTTGCTCTTTTAATTTCTTCTTGCACATTTTTTTCATATTGCTGGTTTTTCCATCTTATACACTTTTGAAATTGAAGCATCTTGTTTGCATTTTGATTTGATCTATTCTCATAGTTTTCTATTCTTTGTAACATTTTATTAGTTGACTCTATATCTGCTCCTGTTACATCTTCTTCTTTTTTTCCTTTATATAATAAATCTAGAATATCTACTATCTGTGTGGTACAAATTAATAACCATGTACTTTGCTGAAACATTTTTTCTAAAAAACAATTTTTTTCATTTTGTTGTTCATATGCTTCTATTATCTCTTGCTTAGTTTCTTTAATAAATAATTCTTTTAAGTCATTCACACCTTTAGCAAAATTCTCTGCATAATTTATAATATATGGCTCTGGTAACTTTAATAATGTCTCTGAAAATCCATAAACGTTACACATAGACATAATGAAATAATAAATATAGTCTAATTCTATTTGCACACGGTTTGGAAGGACTTCATTTTCTATTATATCCTCTATTTTCTTCTCATCTTTTTCTATAAATGCTTTTCTAATTTTTTTATATTCTCCGCCAATATAAGGTTCTTGTGTCAAAACTTCTATATTATTTTCAATAATGAATTGAACAACATCTGGGATTTTATCTTTATTTCCTTTATAATAAAGTCTTATCATAATTTCTCTAAATACTACCTCATGAATTGCAATTTTTTTTTCCTTTACCGCTTCTTGTAAGTAGCTCTTTAGTTTTTCTTTATCTATCTCTTGATTTCCAGAAATTCCTTCTAATTCTTTCCCATTATAAAATTCATAAAATACATTTGTATCTAAGATGATTTTTCCTTTTTTCATATAAATTCTTCCTTTCTTTTTTTATCAGGTTAAAAAAATAAAAGTTATACATTTTTGTACAACTTTTATTTGGTGCAGATGGCCGGAATCGAACCGGCACGGTTTATTCAACCGCAGGATTTTAAGTCCTGTGCGTCTACCAGTTCCGCCACATCTGCATATCTAAAACTGGTTTATCTTGACGACAATAGTTATTATAATATTTGTTCTATTTTTTGTCAATAGATTTTATAATTTTTTTATAATTTTTTTCATATTCTTTATATATCATAAATTTAATTATGTTTTATTAATGCATAAGAAGCCCTTATTAAGGCTTCTTTATAATAAGTTTAATTATTACTTGTTCCTGTTCCTTCAAAAGGTATGAATTTATTTACGACACTTTCTGTTGATACATCTTCTGCTCTAAACATCATAAATGATGTATTAATTTTATTTTCTACTAATTGTTCAACTTCTTCTTGTGTTGCATGTTCTGCTAAAACTAATTCACTAACTAAAATTTGTTTTGCATTATTTAACATCTTTTTCTCACCTGTTGAAAGTCCTTTTTCTTTTTGTTTAAAGCTTAAATTTCTAACGACATCAGCTATTTCATAAATATCTCCGCTTTTCATCTTTTCCATATTGTCTCTGTAACGTTTGTTCCAATTTTTGTCCATAGCTGTTTCGTCTCTTTCTAAAACTCCAAATACCTTATCTGCTGATTCTTTATTGATTATATTTCTAACCCCAACTTCTTCTGCTTTTGCCGTTGGTATCATTACTTTAACCTCTCCTGGCATTTTTAAAATATAATAAGACTGTTTTTGTCCTAAAATATCTTTTTCTTCTATTGCATCTATTGTTCCTGCCCCGTGCATTGGGTATACGATTTTGTCTCCTACATTGAACATGTAAGTCACTCCTTTCAGCATTTTAATTTATTTGGCAGAAAAAATATAATAAAGTTATGTCAATACCTTTTAATAACTTTATTGGATTTTTTAACCATATCTATTATACAACAAAAAACGGTAAAAGTCAAAGCCATTACCGTTCATTTTTTGTTGTATTTTTGCTCAATCCCTTACTACTCTAAGGGATAATTTTTTTACATAATTTTCAAATTTATTTTGTTGTTGAACCAAATCCTCCTAGTCTTTCTCCTTCCGCTGCATCATCATCTGTTATTAGATATTTTTGGAAAACCGCTTGTCCAATAGCTTCTCCCTTTTTTATAACAGTGTCTTCTTCTTTTATGTTATAAAATGCAAACATAAAATGTCCATCGTTATCTGGATTTCCATAATAATCTTTATCTATTACACCAACACTATTTGCCATAATTAGCCCTTTCTTCTTTGGGTTAGAACTACGATTATATAATAGTAATACTTCATCATCTTGCATATATGCTTTTAGCCCTGTTTTTACTAATGTTGGATTCATTCCTTTTTTGAAACTTGGAATAACTGTGTCTTCTGCTGCTTCAATATCATATCCAGCACTATATTTTGTTTTTCTAATTGGAAGATTTATATTTTTATCTTCAAATCCTTTTGCTATTTCAAATCCTCTTTTTTTCTCCATTTTAATTCCTCCTATATTTTATATATTATCTTTTTTACTTTTTGTATTTTTTCATAATATTTTATAATTGTCAAGCATCTAGCTAAAACAAAACAGACTGCATTTTACAGTCTGTTATTTATGATTATCCTCTTGATTCTACTATTAATTTTATACCTGTTCTATCTTCTCCCTCTACTTCAACTTCTGCAAATGCAGGTATACATACTAAGTCCACACCAGCTGGTGCTACAAAGCCTCTCGCTATTGCAACAGCTTTTACAGCTTGATTTAATGCTCCAGCTCCAATTGCTTGCATTTCTGCCTTGTTTGATTCTTTTACTAATCCAGCGATTGCTCCTGCTACTGAATTAGGATTTGATTTTGATGAAATTTTTAAAACTTCCATTTTCTTTTGCCTCCTATAATTTTTATTTTTTGTTGCAACTTTTACATTTTGTATTTTACAATATCTGGAAATTTGTGTAAAGTATTTTTTATAAAAATTCATAGGTTTTCATCGCAATAAATTCACTAATTCGACATTTTTTATTACGCTATTTAGTATTTATGTAAAATCTTACTTTTTGCCTTTTTATACTACATATTTATTCTTTTTATATTTACAACTTTGTTTGTTTTGTCATCTATATCAAAGATTACTCCGTTTAATATTCCTTCTCCTGTTGCCACTTTATATCTTTCTGGCAAAGCTGTTTCAAATCTTTTTATAGCAACAGATACATCCATACCAAGTGCTGAATTTTTTGCTCCTGTCATACCTATATCACTAATATATGCTGTTCCCTTTGGTAATATTCTTTCATCTGCTGTTTGTACATGTGTATGTGTTCCAAAAACAGCTGTTACCATACCATCTAGATAGTAACCCATTGTTATTTTTTCTCCTGTTGCTTCTGCATGGAAATCTATAATAATAATATCTACTTTATCTTTTATTTTATTTACAATTTCTTTTGCTACTAAAAATGGATTTTCAGATAAGATATTTATATAAACACGTCCAATAAGGTTTATCACTGCTATTTTTTTATCTTTACATTTATAAATTCCATATCCTTTTCCTACAACACTTTTAGGATAATTTGCTGGTCTAACTAACTTTGGATGGTCTATAAATTTAAAAATATCTTTTTTTCCCCAAGTATGGTTTCCCATTGTTACAACATCCACATTTTGCGATAATATGTCATTAAAGTTTTTTTCTGTAATTCCCATTCCATCTGCTGCATTTTCTCCGTTTACAATCACAAAGTCAATCTCTTCTTTTTGTTTTATTTGATATAATTTATTTTTTAATTCTTTTATTCCTGTTTCTCCAATAATATCTCCAACAGCTAAAATCTTCAAAATCATTCCTTCTTTCTATTATATTAATATCTATATCATACTATATATCTAGCAAATTCGCAATAGTTTTAATTATGAATATACTTTTCTCAAGTGATTACCCATTCTATTGATTTTATTCCAAATTTATGTTAACATATATGTATGTAACTATAGTAATATTTCAAAAAGGAGACTTACAAAATGAAAAAAGAAAACGAAAAAGACATCTGCGTATTCGTGGATATTGAGTTGTTATTACATGAATACGGGTTTGAAAAACTTCGGGAATTGCTTAATTCCCCTACACAACTAGAAATGTTTGATTCGTTAGAAGAGTCTGCTGATGATGAAGATTTAACAATCATTTCTCATCCGCTGGCGGCATCCGAATCAAAAACGTTCTATACACTTATGGGCGAAAAGTATTTGTTTATCTCAGTTGAAAACCTGAAATTGCTGGTTTGTCCGTAAGTATATAACAAAATAAGACCTTAGGCGGGGTTCGCCTAAGGTCTTGTTTTATTGTTTTAGCCAACAAGGTTCTGGGGTACCCGACTGCAATCTTTGATTGCTATGTCGGGTCAGGTTCTTATTTTGCATAATCAACTGTTCTTGTTTCTCTAATAACATTAACTTTAATTTGTCCTGGATAATCCATTTCACTTTCAATTTTCTTAGAAACATCTCTTGCTAATATTGTCATTTGGTCATCTGAAATCTTTTCTGGTTTTACCATGACTCTAATTTCACGACCAGCTTGTATAGCAAAAGATTTCTCAACACCATCAAATGAATCTGCAATCTCTTCAAGATTTTGTAATCTTTTAATATATGCTTCTAAAGTTTCTCTTCTAGCACCTGGTCTTGATGCTGATATTGCATCTGCTGCTTGTACTAGTAGCGCTTCTAAGCTTAAAGGCTCAACATCTCCATGATGTGCTTCCACAGCATTAATTACTAATGGATTTTCTTTATATTTTTTCAATACTTCTACACCAATTTCTACGTGTGTTCCCTCCATATCATGGTCTAATGCTTTTCCAATATCATGTAATAGACCTGCTCTTCTAGCACGTTTTGCATCTAGTCCCAATTCCTCTGCCATAATTCTTGCTAAATTTGAAACCTCTATTGAATGGTTCAATACATTTTGTCCATAGCTTGTCCTGTATTTTAGTTTTCCTATTAATTTAACAATATCTGGATGTAATCCAATAACACCTGTTTCTAATACTGCTCTTTCTCCTTCTTCTTTGATTGTTGCATCTAATTCTTCTTTTGCTTTTTCTACCATTTCTTCAATTTTTGCTGGATGAATTCTTCCGTCGTCAATTAGTTTTTCTAAAGCAAGTCTTGCAACTTCTCTTCTTAATGGATCAAATCCTGATAATACGACTGCCTCTGGTGTATCATCGATTATTAAATCAATTCCTGTTAATGTTTCTAATGCTTTTATGTTTCTACCTTCTCTACCAATAATTCTTCCTTTCATATCATCATTAGGAAGTGGCACAATTGATACGGTAGTTTCTTGTGAATGATCTGCTGCACATTTTTGTACTGCATAACATAAAATTTCCTTAGCATTTTTATTTGCATCCTCTTTTGCTTTTTGCTCTTTTTCTCTGATTAATGTTGCTTTTTCTGTTGTAAGTTCTTTATCCATTTCTGCAAGTAATCTTTGTTTTGCTTCTTCCTTGCTTAAAGATGCAATTTTTTGAAGTTCGACCATTTCTTGTTCATGCAATTTTTCTAATTCTTCTTTTTGTTTTTCAACCTCTTGTCTTTCATTTTCTAATTCTTGTTCTTTCTTTTCATAATTTTCTGCACGCTTTTCTAAGTTTTCCTCTTTTTGAATTAGTCTTGCTTCTTGTTTTTGTACTTCGCCCCTTCTTTCTTTAATCTCTTGATCTAATTCTTTTCTACTGTTCATAACTTCTTCTTTAGCTTTGAAAATCTCTTCTTTTTTTAGATTTTCTCCTTCTTTTTTTGCTAAATCAATTAATCTTTTTGCCTCATTTTCTGCTCCTTGAATTTTAGATTCTGCAACTTTCTTTCTGTATACCATTCCTACTAGAAATCCTATTGCAAGTGAGATTAAGACAGCGGCGATAATGATTACAATAGTCATAATCATACACCTCTTTCTTATTTAATTTTCAATGTTCGAAATAAATATATATGTTTATTTTAAATATATTTTTTCCTACCATATCTATTTTATCTTTATTATTGTAAACTGTCAAGCATTTTGAAATAAAAAGCAATAAAAAGAGCAAATAGCTTTTTTATGCTATCTGCTCTACATTTTGTTATTTACTTGTTTTCACTTCAATTGTATTTCCATCTGAATTAATTTGTATTGTTCCATTTTCATCTGTTCTATAAATCTTACTTCCTGTTGTGTTCAATTTCTCTATCGTTGCTTGTGTTGGCAAATTATATGAATTATCTTTCCCCACCATAATAATTGAATATTGCGGTTGTACTTGTGTCAAAAATGTTTCTGAACTACTTGTATTAGAACCGTGATGTCCTACTTTTAATACATCTGTTTTTGGCCAACTAATTGTTTCTTCATTTTCTTCTTCCGCATCTCCCATAAATAGAAAGCTATTATTTCCAAATTCTAGCCTTAACACTAATGAAGAAAGATTTAAATTATCTTTATCTAATATTGGGTCTGTCATAAATGTTCCTACTGCTTGTCCTATTTCAATTTTATCTCCTTTATTTGGGGAAGTTACTGTCAAATTTTTATTTTCAACAGCGTCTAACACATCTTCAAAAGTTTTTGTCGTTGTTTCTATTTTGGGCATATAGATTTGTCCAATATTAAAGTGATTTATTACATCATCTAGTCCACCAATATGGTCTTCATGAGGATGTGTTCCTATTAAATAATCTATTTGAGTAATTCCAAGATTTTGTAGATATGTTACAACCGTTTCTCCTGCTTCATTTGTTCCTGCATCTATTAACATCGTTTTATCTTGATTTCTAATTAGGATACTATCAGCTTGTCCAACATCTATAAAATCTATCAATAAATCTTCTTGAGCTACAAACTCTACTTGTTGCTCATTTAAATTATTAGCTGGTTCTCCCATATTGGAAACTGTATTCATCAAATCTTGATTTGTCCCTAATATTCCTGCAACTCCTACAATAATCAATGCAAGAGCTGTTGCAAATGCCTTTTTTATCTTTGTATTTCTTCTATTTCTTGCCATCTTTTGTTCCTCCTCTTCTTTATCTGTTAATTCACTTTTTTCTTTTTATCCGTATTTTATATTGTAAAAAGCTATTTATCTTTTTCTTTAGTTAGTCTATTCATTTTAATTCCACAATTTATTCATTCTATCTTGAATTCTATTTGTTTCTTCTTGTGTTCTTTCTTCATTATATAGATATTTTCCATTCACATATTGCAAAATACTACCCTCTTTTATATTTTTAGGTAACATCTCTTTTTTTACATTTCTAATTTCATTTGTTTTTCTATTTTCTAATATAGCATAATCTCCTTCAAATCTATCTACAGAATATTCTTCTATAGCATCTAATTTTTTTGCCAATTCTATTTCTTCAGAAGTATGATTTTGTTCTATTTCATTTTTTATATCTGTTACCTTTTCTTGCATATTATTAAATATTTCTAAATTCAATACTCTTTTCCTTTCTCCATTAAAGATTCTATTTATATTTATAAACATCTTGGTTTAATGGTACCTTAATTTATTTTTCATTTTTACCTATCATTTTTTATGTTTCTTTATAAATATATAGCAGTATATAAATAATCTTTACCTTATTTATATACTGCTATATTAAATTTGTCAAATGTTTATTTATATTTTTTAATATGGTCTGTCCCTTTTGGTCTCATTTTGAAACGATTTGGCACGTCCCTATTTTATTTCTCCATTTTTATATGCTTTCATTAGTTCTTGTAAGTCTGCAATTTCTCCTTTTAATTTTGTTCCAATGTCTGTATCATAAACTCTCTTTCTAGTAACGCCTGTTTTCTTTACAATAATTTCACTTATAATGTCTGTTTCTTCTACAATTGCTTTTTCTATTGATTCAAATGGTTTGTTTTGGCTTAATAATAATCCGTTTGAATTATATGTTAAAATATATCCTGCATTTCCTGTTTTTTCTCTAAAGCTTTTTGCTAGTCCTCCATCTATAACTAGTAGTTTTCCGTTTGCTTTTATTGGACTTTCTCCATCTTTTACTTTTACTGGTACATGCCCATTTAATATATGGGAATCTTCTCCTTCTAGCCCAAATTCTTTTAATACTTTAATACAAAAATCTTCATTTTCCGCATATTTATAATATGGACTTTTTGGTTCTTTACTCATAGTTTTATCTTTTACAAAGTAGCTTTCAAAAGTTGCCATTTTTTCTTTTCCAAAAAATGGTGAGTCTGGCGAAATCCACAAATACCACATAATATCTACCAATTCTGGTTCTTTACTTGCAAATACTTTATTTACTACGTCATTAATTTCGTCAAAATACGCTTTTCCTCTTAATCTTTTTCCCATGAATTCGACTTCTTTCAAATTTCCATTTTCGTCTGTTGGAATACATCCATGGAATAAAAGATTCTTGTTAAAGATTGTATACATTTCTCCTTTTGTATATAGATATTTTAAATGTTTTTGTAAGCTTGGGCTATGAACAAATGATTCTGTAAGTCTTTCCATTACTTCTGTTTCTTCTTCTGTTAATGCATATGGATGATTTTTATCAATCGTTGGGAAATTTTTGTCGTTTAGCTCATATTCTTTTCCTTCTATTGTTACAGTTCCCTTTTCAATATTCATTTTATCTAGTAATAATCGACCGTCTAAATGATATTCCGGATGTTTTTTTATCATTTGTCCTTCTATTTTAAATTGAATAATTGTAATTGCCTTATGGATTTTAGCTATAATATTTCTATCACTATTATCATATTTGTTATAATCAAATACTTTTGGCATAAAGTTTATACAATCATCATTTTTGTACGTTTTTTGAGCAAATGTAGATAATGGTCTCATATTAATTCCATAAGAATCCTCTAATATCCCAATATTACTATATCTCGCACATATTCTTATAACAGTTGCAATATTTGCTTTATTTCCACAGCCTGCTCCCATCCATAAAATATCGTGATTTCCCCATTGTATATCTAAACTATGAAAGCTCATTAATTTGTCTAATACTAAATCTGGATACCTTCCCCTGTCAAAAATATCTCCGATAATATGTAAATGGTCAATCGCCATTTGTTTAATTAAATCTGATATTGCTATGATAAAACTATCTGCTTGTTCTAGCTCAATGATTGTTTTGATGATTTGTTTATAATAATTTTCTTTATCTTTTTCACTATCTACTTGTGAATGTAATAGTTCGTCTATGATATACTCAAATCCACTATTAATCGCTTTTCTTACCTTTGACCTTGTATATTTTGAGCTAACTTTTCTTGCTATTTCAACTAATCTATATAAGGTAATTGCATACCATTCATCTAAATTTTCTTTTTGTGTTTCTTGCTTAATCAATTTTAATTTTTCCTTTGGATAATAAATTAATGTTGCTAATGTGTTTCTTTCTTTTTCTGTGATACGATTTTCAAAAGTTTCTTCTATTTTACTTTTAATAATCCCTGCACCATTATTTAAAATATGATTAAAAGGTGCATATTCTCCATGAATATCACTTAAAAACACTTCTGTCCCTTTTGGCAAATTTAATATAGCCTTTAAATTTATAATTTCTTCTGCAACTTCTGTTGTGTTCTTAAATTCTTTGCTTAATAATTTTAGATATTTTTGTTTACTAAATTGTTTTTCTTCTCCTCCTTGTATCTTCTCTGAAAATTGTTCATTTGCTTCATTTTCATTCATATATGACAACTCCTCTAATTTTATATACTATTTGTGATACAAGTATATACTAAAACCTCTTTTGTGTCAAAAAACAACAAATACAAAAATTAGTACTTGTTCATTTAAATGGCATATATAATTTTTAAGTACCTGACTTTTGTATAAAAACAATCTAGCAAAAAGCGAATCTAAAATGTTGATTTTTCTAACATTCTAAATTCGCTTAAATTAAATAAATCCTATTATTTTTTATTAAAATACATAATTAAATGTTCAATTGTTTTCTTATTCTCTTCTGATAATTTTTCATATCCAGCTAGTGGATATGCCAAGCTTTTATTTTCTGTTATAGTTAAATATTCACTAAATACTTGATCTAAACTAATTTTAAAGATATTACAAATTCTGATAAGCACTTCATAAGATGGTTTTGCTCTATCCTGTTCAACATCACTAATGTACCTGACAGATACTTCTACTTTTTCAGCTAGTTGTTCTTGTGTATATCCATTACTTTTTCTAATTGTTTGTAATCTTTTTCCAATTTTAATTGTACTTGCTTTTCTCATGATTACCACCTTTATTTTTTTGTTTATCTTATCAGATTTTCAAATTTGTATAAACGAACTATTTTCGTATATAGTACGTTTTAAGATTTGGGGACGTGCCAAATCGTTCCAAAATGATACCAAAAGGGACAGACCTCTCATATTATTAATTAAAGTATTTTGTTTTTCTCGTTTTCACGCTAACTAAGGTCTTTTAAATATTCTTCTAATAGTTTGTCTAGCTTTTTTCTTTGACTTTCTATTTTTTCTTTATCTATATTTAATTCTATCATTTCTTCTAATATTCCTATTTCTTTTTTTATATTCTCTTTTAAATTCTTCATAAAATTCACCTCTTCTTTAGTTTTTGTTGTATTTGTTTTTTTATTCTTCTAATTTTATATTATAAGATTGCTAAATGCGAAAAATTGCATACCAATTTTTCTGTTCAACTTTATTTTTAATTGAATAGGAAACAATATGAAACTTTAAGTTACGCAATTCAAAGTGAAAATAAATATTAAAATTTTATTTTCAAAAGAAAATTCGATTTATCCTATTCAACGAAAAAAAACGCCACATTAGTGGCGCTATGTTAAGCTTTGTATTAAATTTTTACTTTTAAATTGCTTCTTCTACAATTTCAGATTTCATGATTTTTTCATTAAAGTTTTACAAATATAAAAGTGGGCGGAAAGAAGTATACTCTATAAAATCATTTATATTAGCAGTTTTACGAGTAGAAACATAGTAATTACTATCATATCCGAAACTACCACCACCTCCTCTTTGGGTAGCAGGTTGACCAGAATGTTTATAAGTTTCTGTTGTCCATTCAAAACAGTTTCCTGCCATATCATATATATTACATTTTATATCATAATTAATTCCATCTGTTGCTTCTCCTGTATTTGTTAGTTTCTCTTGTAGACTTCCATGTATTGAATAATCTGAATCTCCTGAATTTTTTTGAATAAATAATATTGCTGTATCCCAAGCATAGCTATTCATTAAATCACTATTTATTTCTGAATATAAATCTTGACAGGCTTCAGAAGCTTCTGATTGTGATATATTATTCCATAAATATCCTTCTACTGTTGGTGTTTCTTCTGTATAACCACTTGATCTTTTTGAATTTGCTTTTCCATCCGTTCCATAACTAGCTTCATATCTTGCTATATAATATCCTCCATTTTCTCTTGTACTATTTATAAATTCATTTATATTTTTAGCAACTATATTATTGTATCTAGTATCATGAGTTTCTTGAGTATCTTCTATAAAATCATATCTCTTTACAGTTGATAAACCTTTTATTGGTTCTCCAATATTTGCTGGTGTCAAAGTTGTATCTATGTCCCCATCATTATCAAATACATATCTTCCTAAGATGATTTCTCCATCTACTGCATTTTGTACTGTCTTTCCATTTTCTCCTAATATTCCATCTACTGGTATCCATACATATTGATTTTCTTCTACATCTTCTATTACTAATCCTTTATCAACTCCTGGTGGCTCTGTTGAACCATCTCCCCATGTTGCTTCTCCTTCATCCACTGGTTTAAAACCTGCTGGAATTGTTGGATTGTTTTTGCTGGCAGTTTCTCCATTAATTGTACTTGGCTCTGTATATATTCCTGTTTCTTTATCTGGATTTCCTGGTTTCCATATTCCTGATACTGTACCTCCATCTTTTTTTATTGTTACATCATATCCATCTACATTTACAATTAATGGATAGCTTTGGTCAGTTATTACATCAGGTACTCCTGTTATATTCTCTATTCTATCTAGATTTGTCTTCAATTCTCCGTTATCAATATTTCCATCCATTCCTATACTTCCTGTCACTGCTAATTCTACTTGCTCTTCTGCATTTGCTCTTTTTGTACTTTCACTTGCCTCTGTTGCCTTTGTTAAGATTCCATTATCTCCTGTTAATGTTGCAATTGTTACTCCTGCAAGGATTAACAATACAATGATTGTAATAACTAATGCTATTAGTGTAATACCCGTATTTTTTTGTTTTACCTGTTTTTTCATAAAATTCTCCCTTCTTTTGTTTATTATTTTCTTTTTCTAAAGTTTTATTCTATTTACAAAAATAGTTCATTCTTATTTTATATGTTTTGTTGAATTAAGTCAATATATTGTCGTAAATCATTTCGTTTTATTTCTCATTTTGTTGCACCTTCAGTATGAATTTAAGTTTAAAAAATCCTGAAATATCAGACAATTTCTAATATTTCAGGATTTTTTATTTTTACTACATCTTTTTATATTCACTTCATAATATTTTTGCTTTCTTAAGCTTTATTATATTTCTATAAACTCATATGCATTTCCCATAGACTTTATAATTTTCATCAAATCTTCATTTGTACTTGGTAAACTTGCTTCATTTGTACTACAATAAACTGCTTTTACTAGTTCATACTAAATATCTGAATTCTTCATTATGTTTCTATTTTAAATTCTTGCAGTATTATTAATTATTCTTATCTCTATATACCTTCACAATATCTTTAAATGTCATTTTTGTTCCATAATTTAATATTGCATTTGAATAAATCTTAATTGCCACTTTTGCAATAATTAATATTGTGATTGCTAATACCGCAATTGATAATATAACATCTGAAGTTGTAGCTATTCCCATCATTATTCTAAATGGCATACAAAATGGTGATGATATTGGGAATATTGCTGCAAATTGATTTAATTCGCTTGTTGGATTCATCATAGTAAAATATGCTAAATAGAATCCAATAACAGCTAGTATTGCAACTGGCGTATTTGCTGATTGTATATCTTCTGGTTTGCTCACTGTTGAACCTGTTAAAGCATATAATAAAGCATATGCTAAATATCCTAATATAAAATATACAATTGTAATAATTGCAAGATATGGTGTAAATTGAGAAACATCTAATAATGAATCTATTAATCCTGGTTCTAAAAATAACTTAGCAGAAATTAGCGCTGTGGCTACAATTAGCATTACTTGTAGCAATCCTACAATTCCAATTCCTATTGTTTTTCCTAATACAATTGTTCTTGGAGATGTAGATGTTACTAATGTTTCCATAATTTTTGATGTTTTTTCTGTCGTAATCGAACTTGATACTTGATATGCACAAAAATAGATTGCATAGAATAAGATTAGTGACATTATCATCATGGCACCTATATTTCCACTTACTTCTTGTTCTTCTGTTTGCTCTATTGAAAACTCAAAACTTGGAGATAAACTTGCAATTTGCTCTTGTGTTAATCCTAATTTTGAAATCTGTAAATTTGTATATAGTGTATTTATTACATTTACTAAATCTTCTGGAACGGATGATATTTGTGTCATATTTTCCACAATATATCTTAATTTATATGTTCCATCTTCTTTTGGTTCAATAATCATTGCTCGGTCAATATCTTTATTTTCTATTCTTCCTTTTATGTCATCAAAAGAAATTTCATTATTGGCAACTTGAACATTATATCCTAATTCCATTTGATTGATACTTGGCAAAGTTCCTTCAAATAAATTGCTACTATCTACAATTAGTAACTTTGTCTCTCCAGCATTTTCATTATCACCTATAATTGCTTTCATAATATTTGGTATATTAAATCCTATTACAATTAATACTAAAATAATTAGTGTTGATATGATAAAAGATTTTCTTTTTGCCATATCTTTTATTGTAAAGGCAATAACTGTTCCTAAATCTTTCATATTATTCACCCACCTTTTCTATAAAAATATCATT
>CALXBY010000010.1 GCA_944386675.1 uncultured Clostridia bacterium
TCATCAAGTTCATTACTACTATATATCTCTTGAAGATGCATAGTTATATTATTTCTTGTAGTATTAAATAATTCTCCTAACGCTTTTTGAGTTAACCATAAATCTCCATTTTCAAATCGTACTTCAATTCCTTTTTCTTTCTTTTGTTGTTCAAATATTAAAAACTCTGCTGAGCTACTTCTTATATATAAATCTTTATCGCTCATTTTAAAATTCTCCTCTATTTATTTGCTATATATTATCAAACTTTTGTTCTTTTGTCAATTGGTTACACCTTTTTATTGCAAATTTTAAAAAATAATCCTCCCCTATATTAAAAAGTTAATATAGGAGAGAATTATTTTTTTGTTACCTAAATATATAATTTATTCTTATGACTTTTTTACTATTTTCTACATAATCACCTCTATATTATAAATTTTGTTACTTCCATCTAGTTTAATTTTATTTTCTACTTCTTGCCCATTTAATAATACTTTTTCCACACCTGTATTTTTTTGATGATCATTTATCACTTTTATATTATATATGCTATCTTTCCATTTATATCTTATTAAATATTCTTTCCAACTTTTAGGTATACATGGTTCTATTTTTAAATATCCTTTTTCTATTTTTAATCCCAATATATATTCAATTCCAGCATCATAATACCAACTACTTGAACCTGTATACCATGTCCATCCGCCTCTTCCTGCTAAATTATTTGCTCCATAAATATCTGCTGCAATAACATATGGCTCTACTTTATATTTACTACTTGCATCTTCAGTTCTTGAATGTTCAATTGGATTTATCATTCTATATAATTCCAAAGATTTATCACCAAATCCTAATAATGCTTCTGCTATAATTGCCCAACAACTGCTATGCGTATATTGTCCTCCGTTTTCTCTAACTCCTGGTAAATATGCTTTAATATATCCTGGCTCCAATTTTCCTTTTTCAAATGGTGGATCTAATAATTTTATAATACCATTTTCTTTATCAACTAAATGATTTTCCAAACTTTCCATCGAAATATATTTTTTATCATTATCTCCGGCTTTTGATATAACACTCCAACTTTGTGCAATACTGTCAATTCTACATTCATCATTTTCCATGCTTCCCAATACATTTCCATCATCCATAAAAGCTCTTTTATACCATCTACCATCCCATCCATTTGTGTTTAAAGCTTTTTTCAATTGTATTTTTATCTTTTCAAATTTCTCAATTCTACTTACTTTCTTATCCTTATAATCTGTTTTTTCTTCTGAAGATTGATTATTTTTTCCTTCAAATATTTCACATATAGGAATAAATTCATCTAGTATTTTATATAAGAAAAATCCAAGCCATACGCTTTCTCCTTTTCCTTTATTTCCAACTGTACTAAATCCATCATTCCAATCACCACTTCCAATTTTCGGTAAACCATTTTCTCCAAAATTAAAACTTTTTTCTATAGCTCTTATACAATGCAAATAGATACTTTCTTGTTTTTCACCTTCTAAATATTTATCATATCTTTCATCTACACCCTCTTCTAGGACCGCTCCTGTTAGATATGGTGTTTCAATATCTAAAATGCTCATATCTCCTGTAAAATTTATATATTCTATTACAAGATATGGTAACCATAGCAAATCATCTGAAAATCTAGTTCTAATTCCTCTACCAGTTTCCTCATGCCACCAGTGTTCTACATCTCCTTCTTGAAATTGATGCTTACTATGTTTGATAATTTGATTTTTTAAAATTTGAGGTGAGATATATTTTAAAGCAAGTGTGTCTTGTAATTGGTCTCTAAAACCAAATGCTCCTCCTGACTGATAATATCCACTTCTTCCTAAAAGTCTACTTTCTAATGTCTGATAAATACACCAACCATTTAGCATAATATTGGTTGATTCTAAAGGTGTATATACTTGCAGTTTTCCCAATAATTCTTTCCAATAATTTCTCACATTATCTAATGCCTGTTTACAATTTTGTATTTTACTATATTTATAGGAAATATTTTTACAATCAATGGTATTTTCCTCAGCACCTAGAACAAAAGAAATTTCTTTATTTGAAAAACTTTCTATTTCCACTTCTATTTCAAACACAATACAAGAATTTCTACCAATCGCATTACTGTTATTTAATTTTAGTTTCTTTATTCCATCTGGATTTGATAATCCATTTTTTCCTAGAAAGAACTTTTTATCTCCTGTATAACTTTTTATTTTTTCACTAGATGATACATATATTTGTGTATTATCTACTTCACTTACATATAGATTTTTAGCTGTTATAATATTATTATTTCTATCAAATTTTATATTGATATGCTTTTCTGTTTTTATTTCATCTTCTCCTATAACTGGTTTTATATAATAATATAATTTTAATTTTTTTCTGTTTGGTGTTTTATTTTTTAAATTCAATATTCCTATTTTGCAACTATCTTCTCTTGGCACAAATATTTCTAATTCTTGTTCTATTCCTAAATTGCTATGAATATATTTGCAATATCCAAATCCATAAATCACATTATAATTTCTATCGTCTGGCATTGGATTTAGTCCTAGGGACCAAGTCTTCTTGCTTTCCATATCTTTTATATAAATAATTTCTGACGGAATATCATAACTTGGGTTATTGTTCCAACTCGTAATTCTATTTAATCTACTATTTTTGTACCAGCTATATCCTCCCATATTTTCAGTTACAATTGTTCCAAATTTTTCATTTGCCATAATATGTGACCATACAGTAGGTAATCTCTTTTCTTTATTTACTTTTATAAAATATTCCTTTCCATCTTCTGAAAATCCTCCATATTCATTATAATATTTTAAATTTTCTTTATTTTTTAGAATGTCTACATCTTCTAAGTTTTCTTCAAGAAATACTGTATTTGCTTCTTCTTCTCCAATTTCTCTATAGCTTTCTAAATATTCCTCTTCTATATCTTTTATATTATTTTCAAGATTTCCTTTTGCACAATTAATGGTTATCACAGATATAAATTTTAAAAGTTCAAAATCTTTTGGCTCTATTTCTTCTTCACTTAAAATAAATATTCCTCCATTTATATTTTTTAAATATCCCATATGTTGATTTAATATCGTTGTATCAATTTCTTCTCTTACATAATTTTCATAACTATATTTTTCTTCATCTACAACTACAATTTCTGTTTCTACATTTTTTGTTCTAAAATATTCATATGCCTTTAATACAGCTTTTAAACATTCTGCATCATTTGCATTTTTCATTTCTACTAAAATAATTGGCAAATCTCCTGATATTCCATATTTCCATAAGTCACTTTGTTTATAATTTTGCTGATTTATTTTCTCCTTTTCTATACTTTTGGTTGCATTATCAAATAAAATATATGATAATAATTTCTGATATGTTTCTATATCTTTTCCTTTAATATTTAAATATCTACTTTCTGCTTCTACCCTAGCTCTTGATAAATCAAATTCATTTTTTACATTTTCAAAAAGCTTATATTTTCCTAAATTTTCTATTGCTTTTTCCTTTTCCTCTTCTACAGACAATAAAAAATCTATAATGACTTTTCCTTTTTTCTTTATTCTTATATTTCTTTTCATCGCAATAACAGGCTCTGTAACAAGTCCTATTTTCTTAGAAAACGGTAATGAATCCTTTACCATTTTAGGCATTTTCAGATTTCCTCTTCCCATAAATTTTTCTTCTTCTATTTCATATTCTAATTCTCCTATCATATCTTCATAATTACTATTTAAAGTTGTTGCTAAATATATTTCTTTTTCATTAATATCTCTTTTTCTTCTTTTTACAATTAAACAATCATTTTTTTCATCATATTCATACATTAAAAATAAATTATTAAATGCTGGATGCGCATAATATTGCTCTTTTCTTGCTAAAACTGGTTCAAAATATCCAGTTAACTCTACAAATTCCTCGTCACTTCCTAAATTTTCTAAAGTAATTCTTCTAATTTCCACTGGTTCATTTGATGCTACTGTAATATCAATCTTTATTTTTATATTTCCGTTTATGATTTCTTGGACATCCTTATCTGGCATAAAAGAAACTTGATATTGGTCTTCATTTTTTTCATTTTGTGAATAACTTGAACATATACTAGTTTTATTTTTTATACTTTTTATATAAAATATAATTCCTTGTGTATAATCCTCTGTATTTTTAAACTTGTTGATATAAATGTTTTTATATTTGCTAACACCTTCACCTTTTTGATTAAGTGCTACCATATAATTTTCATTTGATATGACATTTCCTCTAATTAATCTTTCATCAATTTTTGTGTATTTTCTTTCCGTATAATTTTCATAATCTTTATATTTTAATTTTTCTATTTTTTCTTTATCTTCTTTTGTTATAATTGATTTTTCTGGCATTGTTTCTTGTAGTAATACTGTAATTGCTTGTATTTCTGGATTTTTAACAAATCTTTTTTGCAAGATATTATGATTAAACAAATTATTAATCGATAATAAGATTAATCCTTGATGATGTGCCATATATGTTTTTACTACTTCTGCTTTTCTTCCTTTTCTAACCCTTTCCGGTGTAAAATCTATAGACTCATAAAATCCGTATTTATTATACATTCCATATTGTTCTAGTATTTTTAAATTTTGAACAACTTCTTTTGGTTTATCATTTACTGCCAAGATACTTCCATAAGAAGACACTACCATTTCATCTGCTAGACCTCTTTTTAAACCTAGCCATGGAATTCCAAAAGCTTTATACTGATAATTTGATTGTAAGTCTTTTAAGTTAAATGCTGCCTCTGATATACCAAATGGTATATTTAAATGTTTTGCATATTTCATCTGACTCATAATCATAAACTTACAAGATTCATCTAATAGGCTACCTTTATATATCGGAATATTAATATTGGGCATCAAATATTCAAAAGCAGTTCCTGACCAAGAAATTAATCCTTTATATTTATCTAAAACAGTTAATGTTCTACTCAAGTGATTCCAATGTTTTGACGGAATATCTTTTTTAGCTATTGCTACAATACTTGCCTGTCTTGCTTCTGATGCTAAAAGGTCATAATATGAATCAGTTAATTTATTTTCTTCTATATTGTATCCAATAGAAAATATTTGATGTTCATTACTATATAAATAACGAAAATCTGTTGTTTTAATAATTCTATTTGTAATTTCTAACATTTCTTCTATCTTATTTTCCAAATTTTCTTTATCTATTATATTTTCTTGTTGCTGTTTTCTTATATCTTCTAAAAAACTTTTCGTAACATATAAATATCCTATAAAGTTCCCACTATCTACTGTAGAGATATATCTAGGTCTTAATGGTTCTTTTGTTTTTGTATTATACCAATTATATAAATGTCCATTCCATTTTTGAAGACTATCTACTGAATTTAGCACATTATATAATAATTGTATCACTTCTTCTAAATTTGAATATCCTAAGTCATAGCTTGAAATAATTGCTAATATAGACAATCCTATATTTGTTGAAGAAGTTCTATTAACAATTTTTTCTCTTCTATCTTCTTGGTAGTTATCTGGTATTAAATAATTATTTTCTTTTTGAATGTATTTCTTAAAAAATGCCCATGTTTTTTCTCCTAGTTCTAACATATATTCTTTCTCTAGTTTATCTAATTTTTCTATGGCTGGTGTTTCTTTTTTCTGTTTGCTAATATGCCACATAACAATTGGTGCTAAAACCCAAATAAAACCTAACAAGCTTCCTAGTATAGCTCCCAAAAAACCTTTACTTCCCATTGCAACTAGAATTGTAAAAATGCCACATATGATATTTATCCACATTTGTTTTATATATGACATCACATGATTTTTGGCTTGCTTTTCTGCTTCTTCTGACGTCATCCATTCTAATAATTTTTTATGAGAAATCCATTTTCTATATTCTGTTTTTACAATGGAAATTATTGAGCAATACGCTTTATATGGTAACACAGCAATTGTTATCAATATTCTTAAGAAAATCCCTTTATATCCGGGATATTCTCGGAGAAAAATTTTTTTGTTTATGCTCTCCTTCTTTTTTCATTAATACTGCATTTAATATTTCTAATAAATTAGATATGATAACTGTTCCTATTGTTAAGATAACAAATGGATAGATGTTAAATTGATATACTTTCCCTAATATAACTAAAACAAACATTGCTATTAGTGCAGATATTTCTATTAAACTTCTTCTCAAATTATCTAATATTTTATATTTTGAAATGCAATTTAATGGATTTTCTATGATTCTCTCTTTATTTAATACTTTTTTTCTTAGCCATCTAGCAATTTGCCAATCCCCTCTTATCCATCTAGATAATCGATTCATAAAACTATTATACTTTGTCGGATATCCATCCATAAGCATAATATCTGTTGCTAATCCACAACGCAAATAGCATCCTTCTAGTAAATCATGACTTAACACTGTATTTTCAGGTATTGCATTTTTCAAAACTTTGGAAAACACCTCTAAATCATATATCCCTTTTCCTGTAAATATACCTTCTCCAAAATTATCTTGATATAAATCAGAAATTGCATTTGTGTAAGAATCCACTCCCCCAGAACCTGCAAAAATTTGCGTAAACTCAGTTTTATAGGTAACATCTAAATTAATTCCAATTCTAGGTTGAATAATTCCATGTCCTTCTGTTACAATATTTTTTTCTTCATCTACTACTGGTTTGTTTAATATATGTGCCATTGCACCTATTAATTCAAAAGCAGAGTTTAGTATTAAATCCGTATCAGCATCTAATGTAATCACATATTTTATTTTAGGTATGCAATCTTTGTAATTTTCTATTGTATTCATTCGAAATGGATTATTTATATTCCCTAGGAGATATTCATTAAATTGTGTAATCATCCCTCTTTTTCTTTCCCAACCTAAATAGCAGTTTTCTTTTTCATTCCATTGTCTTTTTCGATATATAAAATGAAAAATTGGAAATTGATTTTCTTGCATATATTTCTTATTTAATTCTTCTGCTAATTTTATACCTGCTTCCATTACTTCATTATCACTTGTTTCTTCTTTCATACTGCTTTCCTGGCAATCACCTAGTAATGTAAAATATATGTTAGGAGATTTATTAGCAATATAAAAAACTTCTAATTTATTCATTAATTCTTTTACTTTTTCTTTATTTTTTACTATGGTCGGTATAATGACCATACAGGTATTTTCTTTATCTATTCCTTTTGAAAAATCGATTTTTGGAATTGGTTTTGGTTTTACAATTTTACTTAACACATATTGTACAGTTTGTACAACAATTTCTGATACTGGAATCAAAAATATAAATAAATTTAAAATGAAAATGCCTATATTTCGAATATATATATTTAAGATACTACTAATCATAATGGTAAATGCTATTGATAACAACCAATTTGTAATAATATATATTTTTTGCTTTGTTTCATTACTTAAGCTTTTAACAGATTTATACTGTAATTCTTGATACGTTTTCTCAATTCCTTTGTCTATAATATAATACCCTATATGTGACTTTTTTCCATTTGCTTTATTTTCTTTTGCCAGTTCTAGGATTTTTTTCGCAATATAGATTTCTGAAATTTTCGTTTTTTTAGACATCTCTTTTATTTTATTTCTATAATAATCCTTTGTGTTACTATCCATTTTACTATATTCTTCTGCTGGGTCTTGTTTTAATATTTCTTCTACCCCATTTATCTTTTCAAAGATTTCTAGGAAATTAATTCTTTGTATTTGTTTTATACTTGTAATACTGTTTCCTATAGATACTTTTCTTACTGCTATGTCAAAATGTTCTTTTTTTATAACTTCTTGAACTGTTGTCCCTGTCATTTCTATGATTTCATCTAATATTTTTAAATAACTATATCCTTTTTTTCCATATCTTTTTAAAATATATGACATATATTCTATAAAAGGATATTTCACATCATTTAAAATATCCTTTTTTACATTTTTCATATTATATATAGTATTTTCTCTAGTATTTGTATCTTCTATTA
The DNA here is from genome assembly GCA_944386675.1 of uncultured Clostridia bacterium. GTDB lineage: Bacteria > Bacillota > Clostridia > TANB77 > CAG-508 > CAG-269. The sequence continues at coordinate 8,031 of CALXBY010000010.1, forward strand.
ATTTTTGTACTATCATTTCTGCTTTTACTTTTTGGATTTGACTACTATATATTTTTTCACAGATTTCTCTAATATTTTCAATAATTGCAATTTGAAGAAATACTCCTATATTCCAAATTTCTTCCATACTTAATGTTTTTTTCGTCTGATAACTTGCTAAATAATCTTCTAAATCTTCTCTTTCAATTTTGTTATCTGTATATGCCACAATTTCAGCTGCTAACACATAAATTCTCGCAAATCCTTTATATTTTCCATTAGCAATTCCTAAAAAATTCATATATTTTTTTAATGTTAATTCTTTTTGAATTTGTTTTACAGTTTCTTCTATAACATAAAAATTGTCTAATAACCACTCTCCAGCTGGATGTGTATTAATTCCTAATTTTACATGTTCATTTAAAAGATTATATACCATTTTTATAGTTTCGTAATTTTTTAATAATTGTGGAATAGGATACGTTTCTTTCGCAGCTTTATTCACTAAATTATGGTTTGCTGCAATTTTTTGCAAATGATTTTCTAGCTGTTTTTTATCTAATAAAGTTCCATCGATTTTTAATATTTTTTCAGTTTTCAAAAAAATTCCACTCCTTGCAAATATGTTTTACACATATTGTTTGCAAAGAGTGGATTTTTTATGCAATTCTATTATTTTTTATCTTAATTTAATGTTCCATTTCATCATTTCTTTGTGCTTCTTCTACTTTTACTCGTCTTTCTTGAAAATAATTGCCAAAATTTTCATATACATCTCTTAATTCAAATTCTTCTGGTATTCCCACATATGTTTGGCTATTTTTTTCATATACTGTACCATTGTCTCTATTTCTTACTTGTTCTATATCAATTTCTTGATAATAATTATCTATTACACCAATTCCTGCTACTGTATTATTATGTTCATTGTCTACTAAAATATATACATGACCAATATCTTTTGCTTCTACCCATGATTCTCCTGGTTCTAAGTCTTCTGTTCCCTTTGAAGCATTTTCTAAATAAGAAATTTCTCCATCTGCAGAATGTTTTTCTATGATATGTCCTTCTCCTACATAACCTTGTAATATAATTCCTAAATCATCTTTGTCAATTTCAGCTTGATCTAATAGATTATCATTATACTTTTCTAAAATTTCATCAATAATATAAGTATCACTTAATTCCTCTTGTAAATTTTCTTTCTCAGCATATTGACTCATATCTTGTAGTTCTTTTAGATATTCTTCTCTTTTATTGGTTCCGGTATTTTCTTTGTTTTCCATCTCAATATTTGTTTTATTATCTGGTTCTTTAACATCATTTCCATCAGTTAGTAAGGCTTGTCCTCCTACTGCAATTCCTATTGAACCTAATATCGCTACCAATGTATTTCTAATACCTCTTCTGGTTCTTCTTGCTTCTACTTTTTTGATTGTATTTTCTATACCTTTTTCATTTAATCTTTTTCCTTTACGTTGTTCTCTTCTTGCTATTTCTTCTTCAATTTCTTGTTGCTTTTTTGCTTCTCTTCTAGCTTTTATGTTTTCCCATATTCCCATTTTATTTCCTCCTTAGTCTATCTTTTTTTATTATACCATAAAAATATGAGTTGTAAATTTTTTTTATTATTTTTTTATTTTTATCTTTATTTTTTCACTTTCGACAAAATTCTTCATATGATATATAAAACAACTTAAGTTGTTTTAGAAAGGGTGATTTTAAAATGGAAAACAATAAAAGACCATGTCAAATCTTAGATGTTGATGGTGTTATATCAGGAGGTAAACAATTTGACTTAGACATTACTTTACCAGAAGATAATAGAGATGTTATTTATGGAGTTGTAAAAAATTGTTTCAAAGAACCAGTTACTGATGCAGTTGTAAAATTAGTAGAAGTTGTTTATGATTGTGGTAAAGAAGAACGTAGACCAATCGGTCACACATTTACAGATTGCGAAGGTGAATTTGTTTTTGGTCCTTTATGCCCAGGTAAACAATATGCTATTCAAATTTGGGTAAATGATACCAAAAAAATCAAAGTTTGTGCAAAATGTCATCACGAAGGAAAATGTTTAAAAGGTGATAAACATGAAAAATGTGATTGCTTTTTAGAATGTAATAAATGTAAAGATGATGAATGTAAAGAAGAAAAGTGCAAATGCAAAGACAAAGATGAATATGACGACAAGTATGATGATAAATGCGATAAAAAATATGAAGATAAATGTAACAAAAAATGTGATGATAAATATGAAGATAAGTGTGATAAAAAATGTGATGATAAATGTGGCAAATTTAATTACTAATATTTTAGCTATACAAAGAAAATCCAGCTCAAACTAGGGCTGGATTTTTTGCTTTTTCTATTTTCTCTTAAAGATTACACAATTCCCATTTTTCTAATCATTTGTTTTCCTTTTTTCATCATTTTCTTTTTACTTGTTTTTCCCATTTCTGTATAAATCATCGCAGCTCCTGTTACTAATAATCCTCCTATAACAACACCTTTTACAAATTTCATATTCATCATCCTCTCTAAAAATATTATTTTAAATTTTCTTTTTATTATTATCTCGTATTTTTTGTTTTCTATACTTTTTTATAATGGTATATATTTCATGTATGGCAATAATTGCCAAAAATATTCCAAAACACTTTCTTAAAATATTCACATCTATTTTTATAGAAATATTAGCGCCAATAATTGCTCCTAATATTCCAAATACAGAAATCAATATAGCACTTTGCACGGCAATATTTTTATTTTTTAAATTTATAATAATTGCAATTATCGATGTTGGAATAAAGAAAACTAAATTTGTCGCTTGTGCTATATGTTGATCTACTCCCAATACATAGACTAGAAGAAAGATTAATATGGTTCCTCCTCCCATTCCTGTTCCACTAATAATTCCAGATACAATTCCTATTAAAATCTCTATCATAATAAAAACCTACTTTATATTCTTATTAATCACCTACTTTTAATATTTTAAGTCATTATCATTTTGTATGAAGCATATATTAAAAAAATCGTAAATATTATTTTTAAGTATTGAACTGGTATCTTTTTTAAAACTTTTGCTCCAATATATCCACCTATCATTCCACCAGTTGCACATAATAAAGAAATCTTCCAGTCTATATAATTACTTTTATAATAGAAAAAGCCACTTGTAATTACCATTGGTAATATACAAAATATAGATGTTCCTCTTGCTTTTTTATCTTCCATATTTAATAAATATATTAGCGCTGGAACCACAATCATTCCTCCACCTGTTGAAAAAAGTCCACTAACAATTCCTGCTATCAATCCGATTATTATTTTTTTTGTTATATTTTTCATATTTCTATTTTTTGCATTTTTTATCATTTTATACTTTCATTTTTTTCTTCTAATTTATGAAATATTTCTTCTGCTAATTGTGTGACTTTTTTGTCACATTTTAACATTTGTGCTACAATTTCTTTTTTCAATTCCTCATCTTGAATATTTTCTGTTAAATCTAAAAATTTTTGTAATTCAAATAAATATGTTTTATCTTTGTTTTTCCAATTACTATTTTGTATAATATCTTTTTCGTTTTCATTATCAGCTTTATCCATTTTATTTATATCCTTCCTAAAACAAATTAGATTTCCATTTTCTTTTATCATTACATTTTTTCCAAATAATATACTAAAAAAATAGAAAGATGACACTTTTTTTATAAAATGTCATCTTTAATATATAAGTATATATCTTATTATTATAAATCAATATTTTCATCTTTTACAAAATATTTTGTTCCTACCATTTCATCAGGTAAATATTGCTGTTCTACATAATGTCCTGGAAAATCATGTGGATATAAATAACCTTTACTATATCCCAAGTTTTTCATATCTTCAATTGGTGCATTTCTTAAATGCATTGGTACTTCTCCTGTTTCTTTATTTTTTACATCTTCTAATGCTTTATTAATTGCCAAATAACTTGCATTTGATTTTTTTGATAACGCTACATATACAGCTGCTTCTGATAAAATAATTCTTGCCTCAGGCATTCCAACCATATGTACTGCTTGCATAGCAGAATTAGCAACAACTAGCGCTTGGGGATTTGCTAATCCTACATCTTCTGAAGCGCAAATTACAATTCTTCTTGCTAAAAACATAGGGTCTTCTCCTCCATTTAACGCTCTTGCTAAATAAAATACAACCGCATCAGGATCAGAACCTCTCATTGATTTTATAAATGCACTGATATTGTCATAATGAGCTTCTCCATTTTTGTCAAATATCGCTTTTCTATCTTGTACACTGTTTTTTATAATTTCATCTGTGATATGGATATATCCATCTGCATCCATATTTGTTGTCAATACAGCTACTTCTAATCCATTTAATGCTGTTCTAACATCTCCATTTGCAATTACTGCTAGTTTTTTTAATGTTTCATCTTCTATCTTAATATTATATTCTCCTAAACCTTCTTTTCTCGTAATTGCATTTTTTAATATAGTAAAAATATTTTCTGTTGTCAATGGTTCCAATTTTATAACCATTGACCTAGAAATTAGAGCTTTATTTACTTCAAAATATGGATTTTCTGTGGTTGCTCCAATTAAAATAACCGTTCCATTTTCTACAAAAGGAAGCAAAGCATCTTGTTGCAATTTATTAAATCTATGAATTTCATCAATAAATAAGATACTTTTTCCTGCTGGATTTATCATAAAATTTTTTGTTTCTTCTATAACTCTTTTTATATCTGCAACACCTGCAGTAACTGCATTAATTTTATAAAATTTATATTTTGTTGTTTCACTAATTACTCTGGCAAGTGATGTTTTACCACATCCAGGTGGTCCAAATAAAATAATACTAGATAACCTATCTGCTTTAATCGTTCTATATAATATTTTATCTTTTCCTAAAACATGCTCTTGTCCCACATATTCTTCTAGTGAGCGTGGTCTCATTCTAAATGCTAATGGTTCATTACTATTCATGATTTCCTCCTAGAAATTCCTAGATAATTTTTTATCCTATGCATTTGCTAAAAGCATTAAACCTTTTTTAATTAAATCTTCTGTCGTCAAATCTGTTTTATCTATTTTCATAAATGCTTTTTCTATTTCTTTTTTATTATATCCTAAAACTTGCAATGCTGCTATTGCCTCTTGTACTTTATTATCATCTTCAATTAATTGTTGTACTTTTATTTTGGTTTCACTACTTCCTTTATTATTTTTTGTTGCACTTGTTAATTCTTGTATTTGTTGTTCCTTTTTGATTTTATCTTTTAATTCTAAGATAATTCTTTTAGCAGATTTAGGACCAATTCCTGGAATTGAGGTTAATACATTTATATCTTCTGATATAATTGCTAATACAAACTCAGAAGGTGTGCATACAGCAAGCATTGCTAATGCTGTTTTTGCTCCTACTCCACTAACAGACAATAATAATTCAAACATTCTTAATTCTTCATTTGTATTAAATCCATATATACTAATATCATCTTCTCTAACTCTATAATATGTATAAACTTTTACTTCATTTCCAATTTCCCCTAAATTGTCCATTCCTGTTCCTGACATAAATACTTTATAGCCTAATCCCCCTACATCAATAACCACATATTCTGTCATTTTCATTTCTAATGTTCCTTTTATATATGCTAACATTTTTTTCTTTCCTTCCTTCTTATATACTTTTATGTATCATAAAAATAAGTTGCTTCTAAATCTGCTTCATGTGTTAGTAAAGCAATTGGATATTTTGTATAAGCTGCTCCAATCGCATTATATAATTCTTTTGCTTCTGTATATCCCATATGCCAACGAATAGCATATTTTTCTTCTGGTGTTAATTTCATATATTCTGTAATCATCATAACTGATTTTTCTCCATGTCCATATGGTATTGTATCTTCTATTGTGTAATATGGTACTTTTTCCCAAACACCTAATGTATTTTTTGCATTTCTATAATCTACTTTGTAGAAATTCGTTTTACATATATCATGTAATAATCCAATGATGATAATAGATTCTTCTGGTACTGTTACGCCTTTTATATTATGTTCTACTTTATGTTTTAATATTTCATATACTTTTAAGCTATGTTCTACTAAACCTCCTTCATAATCTCCATGAAATCTTGTACTAGCTGGTGCTTTAAAAAAATCTGATTTTTCTAAAAATTGTATTAAATCTTCTATTCCTTCTCTATTTACTTTTCTTAATAAATTCAAAAATTCTTCTTTCATTTTTTGCTCCTTCTTTTATTTTAATTCTTTCACATTATATAGATTTTACTTATAAAAGTCAATAGATTTTTACAAACTTATGTTTTGCAACTTTGTCGTTTTTTTGTCTTCATAAAGATTGAAAAAATAAATGTAGACACGTTTTTGCATCTACATTTATGCTATCAAACTTTTCTAATTATCTTTCAAATTCTTGTCTTGATCTTTCAATATCTCTCAAGCATTCTCTAATCTCTATGATATCTACTTCTGAATATGTTTCTTCTACATCTTCTTCACAAACTTTTTCTAATAATCGTTTTCCCCAACTTGTTATTTCCATTCCGTCTTTATCTACTACAGGTGGATGATGTGTTACTTTTGAAATCTCTGTTGGATTTTCTTTTGCCTTTTTTCTTAAAGTTGCAATATTAAATCTCTTATTTTCAATCAACTCATCTTCTGCATTTTCATATTCTTCTGTATTTAATACAAACGTTGCTGTTCCATATGCTGGTTCAACTTTTCCTCCTCTTTTTTGATACATTTTTTCAACAATCGTTTTTTGCGTATTATTTAAATTAACAACTAGATAACCATCCACATATTTCTTGGTATAATTTGGATCTAACAATGTAAATAATCTCCATCTTTCGTATGGGTCTGTTACTGTTTTCCTTTTTTCTTCATTTTCTTCTCTATTTTCTTCTTCATTTCTATTTTGTGCTGTGTTTTCTCCTTTTACATCTGTTGTATGTGCTTGAAGATAATTTACCAAATAGTCTCTTTTTGCTTTATCATCATCATATGTACTATAAATCAATATCATTTTTTCTGTATCATCCATAGTAGGGTCCTGTAATATTTGTTCTATATCTATGTTACCTGTTTCTGATTGAAAATATGCTTTTGCATCACTTGGTTTCAAATCACCTTGTGTGATTAATTTTTTTATGGCATCTTCTTGTCCATGTTCTAAAATTGTTTGCATTGTCAATAAATTATCTTTATATAACTCTATTAAATCTTCTTGTGTTACATTTGGTAAATTTTCTAATATTTTTTTATCTAATTCTATTTTTTCATCATTTTCTAATTTTTCCCTTTTTAGTGTTTGATATAATAATCTATATCTTCTATATTTCATAATGGCATCTGCATTTTCATTTTGTCTTTCTTTTTTAGCATTTTGATATAATGTAACTAATTCTTCTTCATCTAATTTAGCTTCAATTTTATCTTCTTCTAAATCTTCATTAACTTTTTTTATCATTTCTAAATTGATTCTATTATTTAAATATAAATCCATGACATCTCTTGTAGAAAGGGTTCCACTTTCTATAAGCTCACAAATTTTTTGTTCTTGTAAAGGTATAGGGTATCTTTTAATTGCTTCTTTTACATCTTCTTCATGTAATCTTTCTTGTTCAAATACTCCCATTACCAATTCTTTTTCACCATAACTTTCTAAAACATCCATATTAATAACATGATCACTATACAAATTGGTTAACATCTCATTACTTAATTCTTCTTCCAATAGGTTGATAATATCATCACTATTTTGTTTTCCTAATGCATTATGAAGTTTTATAAAATTTTCATATTTCTTTCTTTTATCTTGGATTTCTAGATTTTCGCTATCTTCTTGCTTTTCAGGAGTATATAGTTCTTTATATAGATTTGCAATTTCTTTTTCATCATACAATTCTTCTATTCTTCCTTTTACTAAGTCTTTCTCCCCTTTATCAATATAATCTGCAATCAATTGTAATTTTTCTTCTTGATTAAATAGACTCCATGTTTCTTCATCATTTATATTGATATTTTTTCCCTCTCCTATTTTTTGCCTTTTTACTTTTTCTTTTATTTCTTCAAAATTCATTTCCTTTTTATCTGCACAATTTTCTAATTGTTTTAAATCTATAACTCCCAAACTATATAAACTAATTAAACTATCCATAGATACTGGATTATTTAATGTAATACTATATATATTAGAATTGCTTAAACATCTATTTTCTGCCAAATACAATAAGTTTCCTTCTATTTTTGCTAATTCTCTTAATTCTTCTTTAGAGCAATAATTTTCATGTCCATTGGTTTGTGCTAATAAAATTTCTCCTGATTTTAATTGTTCTTCTGTATAATATTCTTGTTTTTCTCTATTGTATTTAGAAAGAAATTTTTCTACATCTTTTTTGCCATAAAAATATTTGTCACCTAATTTTATTCTTTCTTTTGGTTCTATATTTTTAGAAAGCTCTTCTAAAGCATTTAAAAATTCCTTTTCATCTTCTGCTAATATTTCTTTTCCTTCTAATTTTTGATTTAATCTATGGGCATGATATAATAAATATTTATCTGCATTTATGTAAGATTTATAGTCTTCTAAAAATGTTTCTAATTCTGTTTTAAACTTTTCATTATCTATTAAACTTAGCGTTTTATTCGGTACATGAAATAAGACATTATCTGTCCTATTTTTATACAAATTTTGTATTTCTTTAAATGAATACCCTTGCTTATTTAAAGTAAAATTTATTAATTCTTCATATAGCCACCCTGCTGAATATTCATCTTCTAATGCATAACTTAAAGCTTCTAGTTGCCTTTTAGGTTCTATAACTGGTAATACTTTTTTTATTTTGTCATATTTCTCATTTTTGTTTTCTATCTTTTGTCCATATATAATTTCCTTAGAATTAACCAATCTATTTTCTCCAGCTATATACACTTTAATTGTTTCTTCTGGTTTTATATGTCTTTTGGCTAATGTAATTGCCTTTTCCATTTGTTTTTTGTTTTCTTCTTCCAATTTTTTAGATATACCTATATATCTTTTGGCTAAATCTTGTAAATCATCAATAACTACTAATAATAATTTTTTATAATCAATGTATTGTGCATTTTCTAAAAGACTTTCATCTACTTTTGGTGTTTTTACAAGTTTCTCTTTAACATCTTTATCATTAAGTATATATAGTATTTTTTCTATGTCTATGGTTATATTTACATTTTTCAATAAATTTTCTATTGCTTTTCTTGTTGCCATAAATTCACCTCTATCCTATCTTTGCTTTTATAATTCTTTCTTCTAACTTGCTGATAACATTTTTATTAATGTATATCTCTATATTTTCTTTTTCCCTTATTTCTTGAATCTTATTTAAATCTACTTTTTCTTTTGTCAATATTAATGCATATTCTCCTTCATTATCTGCTTCTAGTTGAAGAATTGCATCTTCTACATTGTCTGCTTCATATATCTCTATTTCTATAAAGTTCTCATCACAATATTTTATAATATCTTGCTTAATTTCTTCAAATTCTTCATTATCTATATATAGTGCTACATTGTATATTGGTTTATAATATACATCTGGTATATTTTGTTTTAATAATCTTGAATATTCTGCTTTATCTTGTAATACAATAATTTTCTTGTCTTTTTCCTTTTCCAATGTTTCTGTATCTAAACTTCTTATGACTTCAATATTTATTTGTATTTTCATTTCTTTTAAAATTTCGTTTAATAATTGCACAATAATTAAATTAGTTGCTAACATTGTTTCACTTACACATATGTCTATATTAGTATTACTATAAATTGCTTTTATTGCCAAAATATATGTCATATATGGATTTCCATTATGAACAATTACAACATTTTTATATGCAAATTCTCCTATGTCTTTTTCTTTTAAGCTTTCCGTTAATTGTAACAATTTATTAACATGTACTTTCATTTTATAATGCTTTTTATCTATTTTATTAGCTTTATTTATATTTTTTTCTTGCTCTTTTATTATTTTTATCATTTTATTTAACAATTCTTCTTTTGGAATATTTGGCATTTTTATTATCATCCCTTTCTCCTTTTTCATTATACTGTTTATATAAATTTTTTTCAAGATATAAAACTTTAAAATGCTTGATATCTTCAATATAATACAAAATTGTGAATGATTTTATATTATATTGGAGATATCAAGCATTTACTCTATTATTTGTTCCAATTTTTTATTCTTTCAATTGCTTTTTTCGTATTTTCTCTTGTTCCAAAAGCAGTTAATCTAAAATATCCTTCTCCATGAGGTCCAAATCCGCTTCCTGGTGTTCCAACAATATTTACTTCTTCTAATAGTTTATCAAAAAATTCCCAAGATGTCATTCCTTCAGGTACTTTTAACCAAATATATGGTGAATTTATTGCTCCATAAACAGTAAATCCTGCTTCTTCTAATCCTTCTTTTATAATTTTTGCATTTTCTTTATAATATGCTATATTTTCTTTTATTTGTTTTTTTCCTTCTTCTGAATAAGTTGCTTCTGCTGCTCTTTGTACAATATATGATACACCATTAAATTTTGTACAAGTTCTTCTATTCCATAATTTGTTTAATTCGATTGCTTCTCCATTTTTTGTATATCCTTTTACTGTTTTAGGAATGACTACATAAGCACATCTTGTACCTGTAAATCCTGCTGTTTTTGAATAACTTTTGAATTCAATTGCAACATCTTTTGCGCCTTCTACTTCATAAATACTATGTGGTATATTATCTTCCTCTATAAAAACTTCATAAGCTGCATCATATAAAATTATACTATTGTTTTCTTTTGCATAATCCACCCATACCTTTAAATCTTCTTTTGTTAGCACAGTTCCTGTTGGATTATTTGGAAAACATAAATAAATCATATCTACTTTTTCTTTTGGCAATTCTGGTTTAAAATCATTTTCAGCTGTTACTGGCAAATACACTATATTTTCATAAATTCCTTTTTCCTCATTATAATTCCCACTTCTACCTGACATAACATTTGTGTCTAGATATACAGGATATACTGGGTCTGTAATTGCTACCTTATTATCTACTGCAAATATGTCTACAATATTACCGTGAGTCACACTTTGCTCCATCTGATACAAATACTTCGTCTGGTTCAATAGTAACACCTCTTGCTTTGTAATCATTTTCTACAATAGCTTTTCTTAAAAATTCATATCCTTGTTCTGGTCCATATCCTTTAAATCCTTCTTGTGTTCCAATTTCATCCACTGCTTTATGCATTGCTTCTAAACATGCTGGAGCAATTGGTTTTGTAACATCTCCTATTCCTAATTTAATAATTTCTTTACCTGGATTGTTTTTGGTATATTCTGCTACCTTTTTTGCTATTGTAGAAAATAAATAGCTATCTTGTAAATTTAAAAAATTTTCATTTATATAACTCATAAAATTCTTTCCTTTCTTTTTTTATTTATAACTTTCTTCATTTACTTTTTAATTTTTATCTCTTTTTTATTTTATTCTTTTTGCAATAATTCACCTTCAAAAACAGTAACTGCTGGTCCTGTCATATATACATGCTTATCTTCTTGGTTCCATTCAATCTTTAAAGTTCCCCCTAATAATTCTACCTTTACTGTATTTTCTGTAAAACCATTTAAGCAACATGCTACCACAGATGCGCAAGCACCTGTACCACAAGCTAACGTTTCTCCTGCTCCTCTTTCCCAAACTCTCATTTTGATATGATTCTTATCTACAATTTCAATAAATTCCACATTTGTTTTATTAGGAAATGCTTTATCTACTTCTAATATTTTTCCATAAGTTTCTACATCAAATTCTTTTGTATTCTCTACAATGGTAATCGCATGTGGATTTCCCATTGACACACAAGTAAATGTAAACTCCTTATCTTTCGCTTTTAGTCTTAAATTCTTAACTGGTTCTTCTTCTGAAATGACAGGTATTTCTTTTGGGGTAAGAATTGGTTCTCCCATATCCACTTTTACTGTTTCTACCTTTCCATCTTTTACATGTAATTCAAGAATTTTAATACCTGCTAATGTTTCTATGGTAACTTCTGTTTTATCGGTAAGTCCTTTATCATATACAAATTTTCCTACACAACGAATTCCATTTCCACACATTTCTGCTTCACTACCATCTGCATTAAACATTCTCATTTTAAAATCTGCAATCTCACTTTTACATATTAAAATTAGCCCATCAGAACCCACTCCAAAATTTCGATTGCTAACAAATCGAGCTAGAGATGATTCATTTTCTATATTTTGGTGGATAGCATCCATATAGACATAATCATTCCCTAGCCCATGCATTTTTGTAAATTTTATCATTTTCTTTCACCTCTTTTAGGTATTAATATACAGAATCATATAATTATATGCTTCTACCTAAGGATTTTATCACAGTATCTTTTTTTTGTAAATAGCAATTTATTTGAAGTTTCAGTGTTTTTGTATTTTATTTAGCATAGCTACACCTTTTTTATTTGTCTAAATAAATTATTAATATATCAAAAATTCATAAAATCTTAACTTTTCTATTATTGTAAAAACATAAATATTACTATATAATGAAGAAAAAGATTATATAGAGGTGTCTATGAAACTTTTTAGAAAATTATTAATAATTATTTTTATATTGATTTTAACTGCTGTCATTATATGTGGTATTATTGGTTTTGTTACCTATTCTAAGGCTTTAGATGAAAAGCCACTGTTAAGTAGAACAGGCGAGGTAACAGGTGATGAACATTATACACCTTTTAGTGAACTATCTCAAGATTATATTAATGCTGTTATTTCTGTAGAAGATAGAAGATATTATGACCACGGACCTGTTGATTTTATTGGAATTGCTAGAGCTCTTTGGACAAACTTTAGAACTGGGGAACTTAGAGAAGGTGGTAGTACGATTACCCAACAAGTTGCAAAAAATTTAGTCTTTACACAGGAAGAAACCGCATCTAGAAAACTAGGTGAATTATTTGCTGCTTATGATTTAGAAAAAAAATTCACCAAGGATGAAATCTTCGCTTTATATGTAAATAGTGCTTATTTCGGTGATGGATATTATGGTATTTATGACGCTAGTATGGGGTATTATGGAAAAGAACCTAAAGATTTAAATTTAGATGAAGCTTCAATGCTTGCAGGTGTTCCAAATGCACCTTCTGTATATGCTCCAACTGTTAATCCAGATTTGGCAAATCAAAGACAAGCTCATGTGTTAAATACGATGGTGGAAAATGAATATATTACACAAGCACAAGCTGATGAAATTATAAATAGTAAATAGCTCCTAATATAATAAAAAATAATGATGAATATCGTTCCCAAAATTTGCGTATAACTTCTAAATAAATTTTATGGCACCCTTCCAAACACAAGGTTTGAACTCTTTCCATAAAATTTATTAAGAATTTATAACTTAATTTTTCTCAAATCAATTCATCATTATTTTTTATTATATTATGAGCTATTATATTTTTTCTATTTAATTTTTCCACCACCTAAAACAATTCCGTCTTCATCATAAAATACAACAGATTGTCCAGAAGTTATTGCTCTTTGTGGTTCTTGAAATACAACTTTTATTGTTTCATTTTCTTTTATTACTTTTGCCTCTGCTTCTTTTGCTCTATATCTAATTTTGGCCAAACATTCTAATCCCTTTTCTAATTTATTTTCAACATCTATAATCCAGTTGACATTCATTGCTTCTAATTCATTATGATATAATTCCTTTTCTGTACCAACAATTACTTGATTATTTTTGGTATCTAATTTTACAACATATAATGGCTCTTTATAGGAAATTCCTAATCCTTTTCTTTGCCCAATTGTATAATTAACTAATCCTTTATGTTTTCCTAAAATTTCTCCTGTTGTTAGAATAATGTTACCTTTTTTAGGAACTTTTTGCATATGCTCCTTTAAAAATTTTTGATAATCATCATCTTTAATAAAACAGATTTCTTGGCTATCTTTTTTGGTTGCAATTTCTAAGCCATATTGCTCAGCAATTGCTCTTGTATCTTCCTTACTCACATTATCTTGCAATGGAAAGATAATATTTTCTACTTTCTCTTTTGGAATGGTATATAGAAAATATGTCTGGTCTTTCTTCTCTTCACTAGATTTTCTTAACACATATTGCTTATATTTTTCTGAATATTCTTTTTTGGCATAATGCCCAGTTGCTATATATTTACATCCTAGCTCTTTTGCTTTATCATAAAAAGCACCAAATTTTAAATATTGATTGCATTCTACACAAGGATTTGGTGTTCTTGCATTTTCATATTCAGAAATAAAAGCATCAATTACATGGCATCTAAATTCTTTTCTACAATCAAAAACATGATGCTCAATTTCTAATTTTTCACATACTTTTTTAGCATCATTTATCGCTTCTTCATTTGGTTCTTCTAATAAATTCATGGTACAACCCACAACTTCATATCCTGCTTTTTTTAAAAGAATGGCTGACACAGAACTATCTACGCCGCCACTCATTCCTAATAATACTTTTTCTTTCATTAAAATTCCTCATTCTATTTCTATATTTATTTATATAAAATTTTTATCTTTTAAGTTCAATCATATTAATTAATTTTATATTTCTCTTTTACTTCTTCTAATGCCTTTGATAATTGGTCTGGACAAGAAGTTCCTTTTATACCACAAGGAATTCCTTTTAACCTTCTGATAGCTTCATTAATATTCATTCCTTCAATTAATCTAGAAACACCTACTGTATTTCCTGCACATCCACCTACAATTGTTAATTTTTTTATGGTATTTCCATCTAATTCTATAATCATTTCTCTTGAACAAACACCACTTGGTTTATATCTATATTCCATTTTATATTCTCCCTTCTTTTACTATACTTAATTCTCATTTTAAATTCATATAAGAATAGTAAAATCAATCTTTTTATATTATATCATGCTATTTCATTAGATTCAATAAAAGATGGGCATTATTCCCATCTTTTCCTATAAATTACATATCCAATTTTATGTGTACATCTTTTAATTGTTGTTCTGTAACAACTGATGGTGCTCTCATTAATAAATCTCTTGCTCTTTTATTTTTTGGAAATGCAATGACTTCTCTTATATTTTGTGAATCTGCAATTAGCATAACCATTCTATCAATTCCAGCTGCTGCTCCCGCATGTGGTGGTGTACCATATTGGAATGCATTATATAATGCACCAAATCGATTTTTTACATCTTCTTCTCTATATCCTGCAATTTCAAATGCTTTTACCATAATCTCTGGGTCATGATTTCTAACTGCTCCTGATGCCATTTCATATCCATTACATACTAAATCATATTGGTAAGCAACTATATCTAGTGGATTTTGATTTTCTAAAGCTTCTAATCCACCTTGTGGCATTGAAAATGGATTATGATTAAAATCAATTGTTCCTTCATCAGATAATTCATACATTGGGAAATCTACAATAAAGCAAAATTTGTATACTCCTTTTTCTATTAAATCTAATCGTTTTCCTAATTCAATTCTAACTAAGCCTGCAATTTTTTGTGCTTTTTCAAATTCATCTGCAATAAAGAAAATACTTGCATTTTTCTCTAATCCAAAATCCTTTTCTAATTTTTCCTTTATATCGTCTGTTATGAATTTGGCAATACCACCTTGCACATTTCCTTCATTGTCTAATTTGGTCCAAGCTAAACCTTTTGCTCCTACTTCTTCAGTTGTTGCAAATTCACCCATTTTATCAAAGAATTTTCTTCCTTGCTCAGCTCCATTTGGCACTATAATGGCTTTAATTGTTTTATCCTTGAAAGCATTAAATTCAGAATCTTTAAATAATTTCGTAACATCTTGAATGATTAATGGATTTCTTAAATCTGGTTTATCAATTCCGTATTTTTCCATTGCTTCTTTATATGGAATTCTAACAAATGGTCCTTTATCTACTTTCCAATCTGTAAATTTTTCAAAAGTATATGGTACCACTTCTTCGATAACTTTAAACACATCGTCTTGTGTTGCAAAACTCATTTCAAAATCTAATTGATAAAATTCTCCTGGTGCTCTATCAGCTCTTGGATCTTCATCTCTAAAACATGGTGCAATTTGATAATATTTGTTAAATCCACTAACCATTAATAATTGTTTAAATTGTTGTGGTGCCTGTGGAAGCGCATAAAATTCTCCTGGATTTAATCTACTTGGAACTAAATAATCTCTTGCTCCTTCTGGTGAAGAATTTGCTAAAATTGGTGTTTGAATTTCTGTAAACGCAAGTTCATCCATTTTATCTCTTAGTGTTTTTAAGATTTTTGAACGTAGTAAAATGTTATTATGTAGTTTTTCATTTCTTAAATCTAAAAATCTATATTCTAATCGTAAATCTTCTCTAACTTCTTGGTCTGTATTAATTTCAAAAGGAAGCACATTTTTGCATTTTCCTAATACTTCTATTTTTTGAGCTACAACTTCAATATCCCCTGTTTTCATATTAGGATTTTTGCTGGCTCTTTCCACAACTTCTCCCTCTATGTGGATACAAGTTTCTGTATGCAATTCCTTTACAAATTTCTTTAATTCTTCATCATTTACAACAATTTGAGTAATTCCAAATTCATCTCTTAAATCGATGAATGTCATTCCACCTAAATCTCTTATTTTTTGAATCCATCCGGCAAGTTCTACATGTTCTTTTACATTTTTAATATTTAATTCTCCGCAAGTTTTTGTTCTGTACATACATCTCATTCCCTTCTTTAGGTACCAATCTAGTTGAAAAAAATTGAATTTTCTCAACCTTTTCCCCGTTTCTTTTATCCTACCTATATTACCATAATTTTCGCTATTTTTCAATGGTTAGATAAAAAAAAGAAGCCAACAAATCGTCAGCTTCTTTGTGAGGTTAAACCAGTTTTTTGTTTCGTCGCAACATCTAGAATATTGCAAATCGCCAGAATATGACTTTGCATAATTTCTATCTTGTCTGCATATTCAGGATAATGCAACATACCGTATTTACACATCGGAACCATATATTCTTTGGTTTCCGCTATGTAGTCCACCATGTCTTGTTTACTTGCTTTTGCGAGAAATGTACAGGTGTGAACTCTGTTAGAAAGTTTTTCTAACAACGCTCTGGGATTCACTTCAATATCTGCATAATATTTCTCGAGCGGTTTGTTTTTGTTAGCAACTAATTTTACGACATCAATTACTTCTTCTTCGATGTCATAATCTTTGCTAAATTCTTCTCCATTTCCAGAAGTATGACACATCTGCGGAATTTCATGTAATAAAGCTGCTGCACAAGTATAGTCATCATGAACCCCCAATGTCATGAGATATGAGCAAACTCTAATTGGATGAATGACAAATGGGTCTCCACTTGTTCTTGTCTGTCCTTCATGAAACTTCTGTGCAATTGCCAAGGCTTTGTAAGTGTTAGGCATTTCATTCCTGCTCATTCCTTCTATGAAATGAACTGTCTTTTTGTATTCTTCCGCCTCATCTGATATTACTTCTTGCATTCCCAGAAGAGATGCTAATGTTTCACATACAGATACAATCAGATTTTTTAAGATAGATATTGCATCTGAAAATTCTGGATACCGGATTTTGCCTTCTGAACAAAGTGGATATATATATTGAATTGTCTCAAGTATATATTTTCTTTTTCTTTGCTCATCAAACACTTGCATTGTACTGCAATTATTGGCTCTATCAGCAATTTTGATAAGCGTGGCCTTCCAGTCCATCTTAATGTTCCCAAAATATTTTTCCGGGTCATAAACAGGAGACCAAGGCCACTTCTTGACTTTAGGTGGTTTAGTTAATAGCCACACTATCTGCCAAACCTCTTTATCAAGATCATAGATTTCCACAAGTTCTCTCCCCTTATTTGGAAGCTTGCAGTCTTCTATGACATCATGTAATATCGCCGCAGCATACATGACATCACACTGGTGTCTTATCTGATAAATATTTCTATCAGGATACCATTCTTCTAAACATTTTTCTATATTTAAAAGAATTAAACTTTTGCACACCAGTAATGGATGAATGATGTATGGTTCTCCTCCATCCCGATACTGTCCATCATGATATTTTAGAGCTAGTGTAAGCGCAATCAAGGTATTGCGCATTTTATACATTGTTGCATAACCCTTAATAAAATTATATTCTTTCTTCCAATGGTCTAAACTGGCTTTTTCTGACATTGTCCTCAACCTCCCATTTTTTCTGAATTTAGGGTTTCCAAGTTTCCGACAATATTATACACCTTTTTCCAATTTATGTCAATCAATCTATCTTTGTTCTGATATTTCCCTATTTTCCTGATTTTCACTATATGCTTTATCATATGCTTCTTGTAGTTCTCTTTTTCTTAACGCAAAATAATCTCTATACTTATTTTTATATTCTTCTGACATATCAAAATTTGTTTCTTGTTTAGCATCTAAAAATGATTTTTCTATGTCAAATCTTTCTGTTACTTCTTCAATGTATTTTTTAAACCATTCTTCGTCTTTATATTGACATATAAAAGCATCTAAGGAAACAGTACTCCCATCATCTGTTTTTCTTATATGGTTACCTCTTTTCCCAATTTCACAGCAACAATCTAAATCATATACTGGTGCCATTCTGGCTGTTTTATCAAATTCGTCTACCAACAATGCCCAATTATGGTTGTTTTCATCAACTTGCTTTACAAATCGATTAAAAAAGGACTGTTTTATAAATTCTCTTCTAATTTGTTCTCTATTAGCATTGGTATACCCATTTCGTTCTAAATATATCATAATATTATCTATCAACTGATTAATATTTAACTCATTAATATCTGCTTCATTTTCTTCTAATATCGTTTCCCCATGAATTAGTTCTTCATCTTTGTGTTTAAAATCTTTTGTCACAATATAGGTTGGTTCATATCCTTTTGTTTTTTTCTTGCTATCTTTTTTTGCAAGATAATATGTTGCTGATGATATTTGAAATCGTTTTGCAACTTGTGGCAATATAATATTATTATATATCGTTTTATAATAATCTTGTAAAGACAAATCTCTATAAATATCTCCAAATGGTCTTTTGATTAATACCATTGTCTTTCCATCACTTAACAATCTCCATCCCATACAATTGGTATACTTACTAACATCTTTATTGGATTTTAAAAATTTATCACTTTCTAATTTTATATATCCATCTTCTGTCCAATTAAAATAATTTTCTTGTCCATACATATATTCTTCAATTTCATTTTTTTGTAAATATTTTTCATATTCCTCTCTATCCTTAAAAAACATACCTTTCACCTCTTATTCATTAAATCATATTTTTATTCATATTACAATAATTCATATTTTTATTGCAGTTTTTTTTAATTAATGATATGATATTTTTAGATAGGAGTTGAAAAATATGAAACAACCAGAATTTGATTTTTATGATAAAACTAGTTTAAAATCATATAACTTAGATAAAACTATGCGATATCAATTAGATATGTTAGATACATTAGATGTTTTTACTAGAAAACATTGTGAAAATGTAGCATCTTTAACTTGTAGACTTTGTGAATATTTACACTGCAATAAAGGCTTTACTGAATACTGTACAATCTGTGCTTACTTACATGATATCGGAAAATTATTTATACCACCTGCCATTTTGCAAAAACCTGGAAAATTGACAGACGAAGAATATGCAGTCATGAAAACACATACTACTCTAGGATATGAAATGTGTATGAAGGATTTAAAATTAAGGCCTTATGCTGCTGGACCTTTATATCACCATGAAGCTTTAAATGGAGCAGGCTATCCTCAAGGTTTAACAAAAAAAGATATTCCTTATGAAGGACAAATTATTAGAGTTGCCGATGAATATGATGCAATCGTTAGTAAAAGACAATATAAATCTCATGTTGGAATATCTGATACATTAAAGATTTTAATAGATGAAACGAAACCTTCTATTACGCCAGATTATTCTGGAAGTTTGAACCAACTTGCAGAAGAAGCTAAGCTTGGAAAAAGTAACCCAGTTATTGTTCGTACCTTATTTAAAGTTGTTATTGATGATATTGGTTATGAAATTACTTGTACACAAAGCTATGTAGATTCTTTAGAAGAAGATATTAAACGTTTTAAACAAATAGAAAAATATAGAGAAAAAATGGAAAAAGCAAAAAAAGAAAAAGATAAAAACTATTATTTAGAAGGTATGAAACTTTTATTAAAACCTGGTGAAACACTTGAAAATACCAAGGAAATTTATCAAGAATATATAGAAGCCTATAATACTAGAAAAGCAATTATTGATAAATTATATAGTGAGATTAAATCTATAAAAAAATTACATGTTTAGATTTATATATTTTTGAATAGATAAAAGAGGATTTAAATTTAATTAAATCCTCTTTTATTCTTCTAGCCCAAAGCTTACTCCTAAAGCATTATTTACCTGATTTATGATTTTTTCATCATCTATATGCCCTATTTTTTCTTTTAGTCTACTTTTATCTATTGTTCTTATTTGCTCTGTTAGAACTACGGAATTATTCTTTAGTCCACAACTTTCTGAATCAATTTCTATATGTGTTGGCAATTTATTTTTCCCTGTTTGTGAAGTAATTGCTGCCGCGATTACTGTAGGACTATATTTATTCCCTAAATCATTTTGTATAATTAATACTGGTCTTATTCCCCCTTGTTCAGAACCTACTACTGGGCTTAAATCTGCATAAAACATATCTCCTCTTTTTATTACCATCTGTTTCACTCCCAATATTGTTATATTATCAAGTATGTGTTTTATTTTAAATATTAGCTATTGTAAAGTTCTTAACTAGTAAACTTTACTTCCTTATATAATATGTAAATTAGTGTTTTTTTGCTATCATCTTTTATTTCCATTTTTGTAGGTTTTCCCGTTTCTTTACTTATATATAATGCTCTATATCTTGTATATTTACTATCTTTATTTTCAGTATATAGTATAATTTCATTATTTTTTTCTTCTACTTTTTTTTCGTTATTTGATTTATAAGAATCTATAAACGTATTTAAGTCCATACAATTATCTGTCATATATTCATAATCA
This sequence comes from uncultured Clostridia bacterium, assembly GCA_944386675.1. Taxonomy (GTDB): domain Bacteria; phylum Bacillota; class Clostridia; order TANB77; family CAG-508; genus CAG-269. Next base: position 29,197 of record CALXBY010000010.1, read on the forward strand.
TTGTATATTTTGGAAATATCTAATCTTGTGTTTTCAACCTTTAGCTCATTTTCTTTTTTTATAATTTTTATTCCTTGTATATTTTCTGGTTCTATTATTTCTTGCTCTAATATATTTGGTGCTATGTATTTTTGTTTCATTATATATTTATTGGTGTTTTTATTACTTTTTATCTCAGCTTCTATTACAGTTTCATATTCACTAATATTTAAAATATTATTAATGATTTCTTGACTACTCATAGTATTTCCAAATTTCATTTTTTTACTCTTATTCATATAAAAAAATATAAAAAGAAATGTGATAGTTAAAATTAAAAGTACAATTACAATAATTCTTTTTAATAATTTATTTCTATTCAAAAAAAGCCTCCTATATCAAAAAATAGCAAGTAATTTGCTCTATTTAAAAACAAATTCTTGCTAAATTTTATTCTAAAGACTTTTAAAATATTCTTCTATTTTTTGTACTAATTCATTTTCTGTTTCTATCTTATTAATAGAATTTCTAAATTCACTAGAATTTTTAAGATTTTTGGTATACCATGCTATATGTTTTCTTAACTCTTTAACTGCTATTTCTCCTTTTTCTTCAACAGCTAAATTTATATGTTTCTTAATAATTTCTAATTTTTCCATATTAGAAGGCTCTTCTATCTCTTTACCATTTTCTAAATATTCTAATATCTCTTTAAATATCCATGGTCTTCCAAAAGTACCTCTTCCTATCATAATTCCATCTACACCAGTATATTCAAACATCTTTTTTGCAGATTCTCCGTCTATAACATCACCATTTCCAATTACCGGAATATTCACACTTTCTTTTACCTGTTTTATAATATCTAAATCTGCTTTACCAGTATAAAATTCACTTCTTGTTCTTCCATGTACTGTTATGGCAGAAATTCCTACCCTTTGTGCTATTTTTGCAATTTCAACAGCCACCACATTTTCTTTATCCCATCCTTTTCTTATTTTTAATGTTACTGGAACTTTTGAATTTTCTATAACAGCTTTTAAAATCTTTTCTGCTTTTTCTAAATCTAATAATAATTTACTACCATCACCATTTTTTACAACCTTAGGTGCAGGACATCCCATATTAATATCTACAATATCTGCAATATCACTTACATATTTTGCTGCATATGCCATTGATTCTTCATCACTACCAAAAATTTGCATACTAATTGGTCTTTTTTCTCCATCAGTATTTAATAATCTTTTTGTTTTTAAATCATTATGAAACATCGCTCTAGAGCTTGCCATTTCTGTACATACCATACCTGCCCCATATTGTTTGCATATCATTCTAAATGGTCTATTGGTTACACCTGCCATTGGTGCTAATATTAAATTATTTTCTAATTCCACATTTCCAATTTTTAATTTTTTAATATAACTCATTGCTCTCCTCATTTTTTATGATAATAATTAATTTCATTTCTTATATGTTAATATCACAATAAAATCTAGATAAAATGTATTTGTTTGTAAGATTTCTAATTTTCTAAAAATAAACAAAAAGGAAAATAAACTTTTCCTTTTTATTGTACAAATATTGTTTTTTGTCTTTTTCCACTAATATTTAATAATATTCCTATGAATATGAAATTTGTAATTAAAGAGCTACCTCCATAGCTTACAAATGGTAGTGGTACACCTGTTATTGGTAATAATCCCATAACCATACCGATGTTTTCTAGTACATGGAATAAAAATACGCCTGTTATTCCAATTGCAATTAGCGAACCTGCTCTATCTTTTGCAGTTTTAGCAATATAGATACATTTAGTTATTAAGTACACATATAACAAAATGATAGCACCTGCTACAATAAAGCCCATTTCTTCTCCAATAACAGAATATATAAAGTCTGTTGTTTTAGGATATAAAAATCCTAACTGTGTTTGGTTTCCTTTTAATAATCCCATTCCTGTTAGTCCACCTGCTCCAATCGCAAGTTTTGATTGTATAATATTATAACCTGCACCTCTAGGATCTGACTCTGGATTTAAAAATACATCAATTCTTGTTTTTGCATGCTCTGGTAACACAAAATTATATAATAATGGTACAGCTATCACAATTAATAAGATTGTTCCAATAATATATTTTTTATCCAATCCTGCCGCAAACAACATTAAAGCTGTTGCTACTATATAGGCTAAAGCAGTTCCATAGTCTGGTTGCATAACAATTAATAAGATTGGCAATCCAACAACAGCCAATGCAATTAATAGTCTTGTCACTCTATTTATCTCATCTTGTCCTTTACGCTGTATCTTTAATATTGTATATGTTAAAAACAGGATAACAATGATTTTGTCAAATTCCCCTGGCTGGAATGAAAATCCAAAAATATTAAACCAGCTTGTTGCTCCATTAATTGGAGATGTAAATAACACTCCTATTAATAATATAATAAATATGCCATATAATACTGGAGATGCCTTTAACAATAAGTTATAATCTATAAACATGACAACTACCATTGCGATAATACTTACAGCAAACCATATAATTTGTTTTGTAAATTCTTCATATTCAGTTTCTTGTGTGGCAGAAAATAATGCAACTATTCCGGATAACACATAGAATAATTGCAGTAATTAGAATTCCCCACTCCATATTTTTCAATTCTCTTTTTCTCATTAAATCACTCTTTTTCTTTCATTAATTTTGATTTAATTTTTCTTTTGTTTCTTTTTCTTCTGCAACTTTTTCTTCATTTTCTAAGTCTATATTTTCTTCTTTATTTTCTACTTTTTCATCTGCTTCATCTTTTTGCTCTTCTTGCTTTTTCAAATCTGCATTTTCTGTATCTTCAGATTTGTCTTTAGACTCTTCTTTTTTTATATTTTTTTCATTTTTTATTTCTTTTTCTTGTACATTTTTTTCTTCTTTATTATTTTTTTCTTGTTTTTTAGTATTTGCTTCTTCTTTTTTATTATCTTGCTTATCTATTTTTCTTGCTTCATTTTTTATATTTAAAATAGGAATATTCGCATATAAAGCTGGAGCTCCATTTGTTCCATCTTCATTTTCTTTATTTGTTAGTCTTACGTCTATTGCCCCTTCATCTATATCTATATATTTTTTTATTACTTCTATAATTTCTTGTTTCATTAATTCTAGAAAATCTGCTGAAACATTTGCTCTATCTTGCATAAGAACTAAATGTAATCTTTCTTTAGCAGCTTCTTTTGAATTTGGTGCCATTTTTTCTTCTTTTTTTCTCAATTTATTAAAGAATTTCATTATGCTCTCAAACATTCTTAAATTTCCCTCCAACTTTTTGTTTTATTATGATTTCTTAAATAATCTTTTTAATTTTGCGAAAAAACCTTTTTCTCTACCTGGTATTGTAACCTCTATTTTTTCTCCTAATACTCTTTTTGCAATTTCTATATAAGCTTTTCCAGATGGTGCTCTTCTATTTTGAATAACTGGTTCTCCTTTATTTGTTTGTGTAATGATATATTCATCATCTGGCACAACACCAATTAAGTCTATTGATAATAAATCTACAATATCATCAACATCCATCATTTCACCTTTTCTTACCATGTTTGGTCTTATTCTATTAATAACCAATTCTGGATTTTTTATATCAGATGATTCTAAAAGTCCTATAATTCTATCTGCATCTCTGATTGCTGATATTTCTGCTGTTGTAACAACAATTGCTCTATCAGCTCCAGCAATTGCATTTTTAAAACCTTGCTCAATTCCTGCAGGACAATCTATTAATATATAGTCAAATTCTTCTTTTAATTTTCCTACTAAATCTCTCATTTGTTCTTCATTTACTGCGCTTTTATCTCGTGTTTGGGCTGCTGGTAATAGGTATAACTCTTTGAATCGTTTATCTTTTATTAATGCTTGTCTTAATTTACATTTTTCTTCTACAACATCAACAATATCATATACAATTCTATTTTCTAGTCCCATAACAACGTCTAAGTTACGTAGCCCTATGTCTGTATCGATTAGTACTACTTTTTTACCTTCTAATGCTAAACTTGAACCTAAATTTGCTGTTGTTGTTGTTTTTCCTACTCCACCTTTACCTGATGTTATAACGATTACTTCTCCCATAATTCTCCTCCTTAGGATTTAAAAACACATATTTTTTGATGTGTATATCATATAACGAAATCCATTAATTGTCAATGATAATCTTCACTAAAATTACAAAAAGATTGCTAAAATGTTACAATTTTGTTACAATTCTTTGTAATATTCTTATAACATTTTAAAGATTTTATAAAAAAGTCTTAAATAGTTTACGTTCCTTACTATTTAAGACTTTTTCGTTAAGTTTTTTAAACATCTTATCCTTTTGCTTTTAATTACCAGCTCCACTACTGTATTTTCCAAGCTTTATCTGGTGAGCTTCCATCGATTCCCTCTCCACCTATTATACTAATGTTTGATTTTAGAGAAACTACCGGACGAACACCATTATATGTATTCATAGAAACAGAACCGTTAGAATCTATTAATCTATTATTAACATTTACACTACCGACATACACACGAAATAATCCAAAATAAACATTTCCTGGCTGTGCATGAGTAAAAGAACTTCCGAGCCAGTACCAGCACCCTTGTGTACTTCCTTGATAATTGCTACTTATTTCACTGTTTACACTATTTTTAAATAACATTTCATATTCTATGGCACTTGTACTTAAATATGTCTCTCCTATATAATTGTAATAATTACTATCTATTTCAATGCTCTCTCCATTTTCTAAATTCTTCCATTTTTTATTTTCTTTATCATAATATTTAAAACTTGTTTCTGTTGATGTTCCTTTTATTCCATTGCTTCCTTTATATTCTATATTTCCAGTCTCTACATTCTTTGTATATGTAACATTATTTTCATATTCAAATATTTCTCCTTTTCCATACCCCTCTGTTTCTGGATTATATTTCGTAATTTTATTCACATCTTCTATCTTAATACTTCTTGCAGCAGTTGCCCCTTCACCTTGTCCATATAATTCACTTATAGCATTAAGCTCATTTTCCCCATTTACATATCCTGTTTGCCCTTTTAAATAATAATATGTTCTTTCATTTTCTTCTTGCCCCCCACTATCTGGTCCAATATAATCTTCTGATACTAATAAAATTTCATTTGTTTCTTCATCTACACCTAATACTCTCCAACCATATTGATAGCTTGCTAGCTGAAAGATTTGCTCACCATAACCATTATTTTCCTTTGATGATTTATACTCTGTTTCTGTTGCACCTGCTTGTGGATCATAATCCACATAGTCTCCTATTTTCAATTGCACAATACCATTTGTTATTATGGTTTCTCCATCTTCATTTTCTTCTTCATGCCAACTTTCTATTTCTTTCAAAACAACTGCTTCTGTATCTCCCTCAGTATAATCTGTATAATACATCTTTGTTGTATTGTTCTCTTGTACACCTACACCTTGTACATAAAATATATTATTGCTATTTTCATTAATAATATATATATCTGTTAAGTCTGTTATGTTCTCATAATCATTTGCTTTATATCTTTCATAATCTTTACCATAATTTAAAGTTAGTCCATCTAAAATTTCTAATTCAATAATCAAAAATTTCCCAGTATCATTTGCACCAATAACACCTGCTGCTTGTAAATTACTTACATCTGTATATTCTGTTTGAGCTGGTATTTTTCCATATTCAGAATAATATAAAGAAACTTTATCCCTTAAATTTGCTATATCATTTTGCATATTTGTTAAATTTTTTACATATATACTATCTTTTGCTGAATACACAAGCATACCTGTAATCGTTAAAATGATGATTACCACTATTGTTAAAGCAATCAGTGTAACACCTCTATTATTTTTTATCATTTGCATTTACCTCCAACCTTCTTTAGTATAGTTTACTATTAATTGATTTTATTTTCAATAGGAATTTTTATATTTTTCATATCATATTTTTCCATTTCATTATTTATCGTTTCATATAATTTTTTTCTGTTTCTATATATTTTGTTTTCTCTTATTTGTAATCCCCATAAAAACATAATCACTAAAAATATAGCAATATTTCTTAAATATAGTAACGCTATACTACTGATGGCTGTTAATATAATTAATGTTATATATGATATATTATATATGTACTCTTCTGCTTGATATTTTCCTTTATAAAAATAAAGTATACCTTTTAGTATTCTTCCACCATCTAGTGGATAGATTGGTAATATGTTAAATATAACTAATGTAAGATTTGAAAAAATCATTAATATTTTGTCATTTTCACTAATATAAAATACTGGACACATCCATAACATAAATATTATACAAATATTAGTAAGTGGTCCTGCTAGTGCTACAAATATCTTTTTTATTTCTAATAGATTTCCTTTTTTTATTTTTATATTATAATCTTTTTCTTTTATATCAAAGCTAATAGATACTCCAAATGGTTTTATTTCCATTTTATCCGGTTTCATTCCTAGTAAAATTCCAGCTATTAGATGACCACATTCATGTATGACGGCAAATATCATTATCATGGCATATATTTTTATTTGATTCGTGATAAGAAATAGCAGTATAAATATAAATATTTTTAAATCAATTCTAAATTTCATCATTTCTCCTCTATAATTCTAAAATCTTTTGTGGATCCACAGTTCTTTCTGATATTCGAATTTCAAAATGTAAATGTGGTCCTGTTGAATTTCCAGTAGAACCTACTTCTGCTATTTCTTGTCCTTGTGTAACTGTATCTCCTTCTTTTACATATAAACTATTGCAATGTGCATAAATGACACTTACTTCACCTATTTGTATTTTCAGGTGTTTTCCATAATCTCCTTCTTCTGATGCTAGTACCACTTGCCCATCAGTCGCTGATTTTATTTTTGTTCCAGTTACTGCTGCTATATCTGTCCCTGTGTGGTTTTTAGGTACACTACCTGTCGCTGTTTCTCTAAATCCATAGCTTGAGCTTATTGTGCCTTCTATTGGTTTTATAAAACTGGTTGTGTTTTTTACATTCACAATATCTTGTTCTTCTTGTGTTAAATTTTGTGGCTGCTCTACATTTTCTGATGTTTGTTCTATTTCTTCTGCAGCTCCTCCAATTCCATTATTTGCCTCACTATTTTCCGTTGTATTTACTTCATTATTTGCTTCCACATTTTCATTGTTTTCCTCTGTTTTGTTCTCGTTATTTCGGCTAAACATACTCATTACATAGTTTTTTGTATCTTCATATAATTTTTTTAAATCAACATCATAAGAAATAATTTCATTTACTTTATTAATAAAATCCTCTGAAAAAATATATTGATTATTTTGTATTGTATAAATTACTAAATAGATACATATACAAACTAGCAGTTGTGTCACCATTTTTTTTAATAATTTCATATCTTTTTTTTCATTTTTCTTTTCTTCATTCTTTTCTTCATTAACAACTGTTAATCCTTGATTTCTTTTTCGACGTTCATATATTTCTTCTGCTCGTCTAATTCTTTCTTCTACTGTCATTGTTCTTTCCATAAAAAAACACCTCTTCCTTGGTTTCTTGTTAAACTATATGTTTGGAAAAGGTATTTTATGCTTGTTTACTTAATAATTAATAATATAAATTGTATAAACATGATAATACTTGTAATGCATGCATATTTTTTTAGTCTTTTATTTATTCTAGAATTTAAGATAACTTCTTTTTCTGATTTTTCTGTTTTTTCTATATAATCCATTACCAACATTTCCGCTTCTCTTATTGCATATTGATTATCCTCGTTATCCTTGTTAATCTGTTCTTTTTCATTATTTTTATTTATTTTTTGAAACTTTTTTATCATTTTGTTGGATTTAAAAACCACATATGCTTCTTTCACAATATTAGATGGTAAGTCTTTTAATATAACCATATTTTTTAAATCTATATCTTCCATCTGTACCTCCTTAATTCTTATGTATTTATCCTCATTATTTCCAGATTTTTTCATTTTATACAAAACGATTTCGATTTTTTATTTAAAGAACTATTCTAATATATGGATAAAGGACACATCTTGATTTAGATGTGTCCCCTCTCTTTGATAGCTTATAAACCAATAGGTTCATTTAGCTCTTCTTCTCCGGCAATATATTTTTCTATAATTTGAAATATTTCGTCCATAGCCTCTTCCTGTTCTTTCAAGGAAAGCTCTGAATTCATGACTTCTTCAATTTTTTCTTGCAACTTGGTCGCTTTTTCTGGTGGCATATTGAGTATTGCTAACCATTCTGCCTTTCCCAAGTTGTATGCATTTTGAGCATACTTTTGTCTTTCTTGCAAGTATTCTTTGGAATTAAATGACTCCATCATTATGCTACCCATTGCAATTCCAATGATTAATAAAATAAGCCCTCTTAAAATTTTTTCAACTATTGCCTTCCGTTTGTCCATTTTTACAAACCTCCTACTTTTTTTGTTCTTATATTATATCAAATTTTCTCTCTTCTTGCAAATTCTTCTCATTATCAATTTAATCAATCTTTTTGATATCTATTCTTGTTTTTCATATATGATAATTTATTTTCTTTAAAATATTTCATATTTATTATTTCTTTGATAATTAATTTTATAGTCCGTTTTATATTCTTTTAATGTATCTTCTAAAATATGATATACCTCTTTATCTTCTATAGTAATTAAAGTAGGTAAAACTGCCAAAAAATCTTTTAATAACATATTTGAAAAATATTTCAAATCATTACTCATCTTTTTGTTACTTCCTTCAAAATCAATTAATTCCATAATAATTTCTAATTCTAATATCATTCCCAGCAATTAGACATTCATCAACGTCTTCAAACAAATCTTTATCTTGAAATATTTTTTTAGCTGATTTAGTATCTAAATGAATAAATTCTGAAAGCTCGTCATAAAAAGCGTTATATAAATTTTCAAAATTTTTTCCTGCTTTTTCTGCCAATTGCTTTTTTTGTATATTATATTTATATTGTTTTCCGGTTTCTATATTTTCAATAATATTTTTCATTTTTCGATGTGTACCTAATTCTACACCCATTACAGATAATATTTTTTCTTCAAAAACATCTGGATTTCTTTTATATGCTCTCATAGAAATTAGAATTTCAAATATAATTCTTACTTCTGCCATAGCTGTATCATAATATTCCCCATCTACTAATTCTTTTAGTACAGTTAATTGAATGCTTGCTTTATAAGCACAAAAGACAAGAAAATCCTTAATATTATGAATAATAAAATTCTCCTTTTCATTTGTATCTTGGCTATAAAAATTCACACATAAATTTAATACATAAATCATATTGGGAAGATCGTGTGCTAACATAGATTCCAATATGAAACTTGTTGCATCTACTGCTTGTAAAAGATTCCACCTGTTTCCTTTTATTTTACTTTTCATAATTTTTTCATATTCTTTTACATATTTCGTAAATTCCTTTACATCTCTTTCTGGTATTAAATCCTTCATCCGTAAGCATAAGTCCTGTTTTATCTGAAGCATATAGCCAAGCTTTATCAATTTCTCCATTTCTTTTTATGATTTTATATGCCCTTTTATAATCTTTTAATAAAACACCACCATGTATATAATCCTTATCTCCTGGCATTCTACCAAATATACTTTTAAACCTTAATTTTTCTTCTTCAAGCACAGGCTTTAGTTCCAGATGTATTGGCACTACTCTTTTGTAACTCTTTCCATCTTTTCCTTTATAATATTTTAATTTCTTTTTCTTACAGCATTTTTTATAAGTCTTTCCACTGCCACAAGGACATTTTTCATTGTCTCCCCATTCTTCCTCTTCTTCTAATAAATTTTCTAATAGTTTATCAAAATAAGAAACAATTTTACTTGCAAAAGAATCATCTCTTGTTTCTAAATGTTGTATTTTATCTTCTCCAAACTTTTCTGCCACTCTCATTTCCATTTTTTCAATAATATAATGTGCAAATGCATTGGCAAATAAAGCGGTAAGCTCTTTTGATTCTTCATCTACTTTTGGCATATCTATACCATCAAATAAATCCATAAAATTGTCTGGCGCTTTTTGTAATTCTCCTACAATAATCTCTTTCAATAGAAATCCAAATTGTTCTAATGCAATTTCTAAAATTTCTTCCTTGTCCTTTTGGTTCGTTTTACAATAATAACTATGAATTGCAAAATTTGTATTATTTACAGTATTATAATTTAAGACTTCCATCTTTGTTTTTCTAAATCTAGCAGGAAATACCATAATACTTAAATGAATTCCTTTTTTCTGTAAAACTTTAAAAAAGTTACACTCTATAGTTAAAGCACTTACAACTTTCTGAAAATCTTTTATTTCCATATGCCAATCATCTTCTTGTGGTTCTTTAAATTGTCCAAAATAATTATTCAAATTAAATTTTAGAACCTTTAACACATTTTCATGATTGTGGATGTCATTTGTAATTTCTTCAGCTAGTAATGCTAATGGTGCTATCTCTTCAGGAAAAAATCTTATACTTTCCATTAATGTATATGTTTCTTCTAATTTTGTTCTTGCTTTTTCTGCATTTTTTATAACTTCTTTTATTAATTTTTCTTGCTCTTCTTTATCTGCAGTTTCTATCTCTTGAATTACTTCTTTTAGTAGATTTTCGATTTTTCTTATTTCAGGTTCTTGAAATAATTGCTTAATTTCTTCCATATTACCACATCCTTTTTTATTTTTTCTTTATATGCATTTACCATTTTTGCTGTATTGTTCAGTATATTATAGGTTTTTCTATTTGTCTAGCGAACATTCTCATTTTTTTAAGATTTTTCTCATAAATTTTGATTCTTTTTTCTTCGTAAAATTCTTGTATCTTTGAATATTGTTTAATTTTCCTTGACAATCCCCGGGAACCATCGCTATAATAGTAGGCAACAAAAATCATGAGAACGCTTGAGCTCTATGGGTTATGGTTTAAATTTTGAAAATGAAAGGAATGGTTTTATGGGAAATCGTAAACCAATAAAGACAAAAGTTAAAGATATTATTGATTATTGGATTCAATATATAGACGAATGTGATTCAAATTTTGACTGGTCAGAAGCTGACAAGGTTTGCTGGAGATGTGGATATGAAAGAAAGCTCTATCGCTGTCATATTATTCCTGACTCTCTTGGTGGAAAAGATGAACCAAGCAATTTTGTATTATTATGCTCCCAATGTCATGAAGAAGCACCTAACGTAGAAGATAGGCAGTTTATGTGGGATTGGATTAAATCTCTTCATGCTCCTTTTTATAATACTTCTTTTCGAATTCGTGCTTTAGAAGAATATGAGAAAATTTACCATAAACGATTTGAAGAAGAACTAGCAGATAGAAATATTATAACAGATCATGCTCTATATAAATTCTGGAATTTAAAGGTGGGTAGAACTTCATACCATTTTGGACATCCTTATGGAAATATTTCTACTATTACTGGAAATTATAAAATGCATTTAGATGCGTTTGATAAAAAATATCCTAATGGGAAATATTTAGATGATTTAGACATCTTGCTTGAAAAGTCTTTCGAAAGTTTAACAGATTCTATTTGTAGACTTTCTACAAAATACACTTATTCTGTTTGGGAAGGTGCTACCAGAAATCCATATTCTTTATGTATTAGTGCATTTTATCCAGATGCTAGAAGGCATTATGGTATTTCTATTAGAATGTTACGAGATGGAACCTATAAAATGTGCTTCACTAGAGAAACAAATCCTAACAATATCCCTCGCAAAAATTATACAATTGAAATCGGTAGTAAGCCTGATGAAATATTAGATAGAATTGAAAAAGAAATCCAAAATTTTAATGCTCAATATGGAAAAGTTTATGAAAGAAAGCCATTTTATTTTGTTGTAAGCCCATACTGGAGAAGGAAAAATGAGGGTGTGGAATAAAAAAAAATAGCCATTCTGTGCAATCCAACTGAATGGTTATTTTTTTATTATGAAGTCTAAGCTACAGAAGAAAATAGTAAATTTCTTACATATTTATATATCTTTTTTACTTTATTATTTTGTACATTTTTTTCAATTAAAAACTCTAATACTTTATTAATTTCTTCTAGATTTTTTGTTTCTATCAATTTTCTTTGTTTAATTCCTTTAATCTCAAATATTCTTGGTTTTATCAAATACCATAATAAATCTACACCATAATATTTTCCATTATCATAATATAAATACATAACAGTAGAATTCCCATATGCAAATACAGAACCAATTTCAAACTCATTTTTATCTCTTTTTATTGATTCCTCTACTTTTGAATAGGTAACTGACTTTAATTCATGCTTTCTCTCTAAAATTTCTATAATTTCTTCTTTATAGGCAATATTCGTAATTTCAATATCTTCATTTCTATTTATTGTTTTTAATTCCTTAAAATCTGTATAGTATATTTTTCTATTTATTCTTATTTTTTCAAGCATTTGATTTTCTTTTTTTCTCTTTTGTACTCTAAATCCATATATATTTACATTATCTTCCGAATATATATAATATGATTTTCTATCTTTCACAATCACATCACCAACTTCTATGTAAATTGGTTCATTAAATCTTAATAGTTCGGCATTTCCCCTATTTTGTCCTATACATATTCTTTTTTCTATTTTCTTTATATCTATTTGATTTAATGTTATATATTCTGATTTGATATTTTTTATAGAAATTTTAGTTATATTTGTTAAATCAATCCAACTATTTCTCTTATTTCTATATTTTCCGGTATTGACGCAATATTCTTCATAATTATTAAAATGTTCTCTACTTTTAGATGACGCTTGATAGCATAGTAAAAAATTGGGTCCTTTTTCAACTACTAAATATGGTCTTATCCTATGGCTCTCTTCTATTTGTCTCAGTTCCTTTTTGGATAATGGCATATTACACCACAGCATATCACCTAGTTGTGTTTCATCAAATATTTTTTTTCGTTTTTGTATTGCTTTAATTATTTTTATTAAATTAGAATATATTTGTTTAATCCATTTTACCATATTATCACCTAATTCCATTTTCCAATAAAAAGTTGTGGAATAGTATATACACATCGAAGAATTAAAGTTAACGATCTACTCGATTTATAACGTCGTCAAAATATGAATCAATTTGTATATTATTCGAGTGAACGTTGTATATAGTAACTCTCATTTTACATTTACCATTATAGTATATTTTTACTCATTTGTCTAGTGTGTAAAAGCAATTTATAAAATATAAAAACTTCCAAAACTATTGATTAACATTTTTATATTAACCAATAAATCTTGGAAGTTTAATTTATTTGTTTCATAAAATTTTTGTTTTCACTTTTTAACAAATTTTATTTATTCGATATTTTTTTGAGTCCATCCTGAAAGATTTTTTTGCATACTCTATAATTCTATACGTAATTTATCAGCAATCATAGCAATGAATTCTGAGTTGGTTGGTTTTCCTTTAGCAGCTGAAATCGTATAACCAAAAATATTTTCAACCACTTCTTGTTGACCTCTTCCCCATGCGACTTCTATTGCATGACGAATGGCTCTAAAACAAACTTTTTTGATTTTGTCAAAGGCTCATAAGGCAATAAATTTTTCCATTTCAATAAATATTTATTGGTTTTATTATTGGTATAATTCTAGAAGATTTATATAACTTTTATAGCTTGCAATATTTGTATTACAATTAAAGCCATACCAGCTATCTCTGAAAGAATTAGTATAATTTCTTTTATAATTTCCAACTTACTTTTTTGTGTTTCTTTATGTTCTTTATTTATTTTCGCAATAGAATATCCTATCTCAATTATCCCCCTACAACTACCATAAAGTCCTATAATTAAAAAGAAAAATCCAATTAGATTTCCTATCCAATTTTTTACAAAATAATAAATAACTGCCCATATACCAACTACCATTATTCCTGTAATTAAGTTATCAATTCCTTTGATACCTCTATCTTTATTCATTTTTGAAATTTCTGTTCCAAATCCTAAACATCCAATTACTATAAATAGCCATTGTATAACAGTAGCTACTATTTGATTTCCAAAATAATCTTTATTAAATAATAAAAATATTCCAACCATTATAAATGTTATTACCAATGCAAATCCACTAATACTATTATCTATTTCTTCTGAAAATGTTACCTTTTTTTCTTTCTTCTTTTGTTCCATATTATTGGCTCCTTGTACTATCTAATTTTAAAATTGTTCATCAAAATTATATTTGACAAATTCGTTTAATCTGTGTATAATAATTATAGGAAATAGAGAAACCACAAAGTGGTTGCCACAAGAATGATAAATAACCATCCGCCCGGCAAAGCAGAATGGTTATTTTTTATTGCCTATGTAGTAAATACAAGATGATGATTACTAAGGCAAAATTTATGATAGTTACACCTACTAATCCAAAGAAAAGTAGTTTGATGATTACTAATAATACTGATTCTACCATAGCACCACCCCCAGTTGTCAATCTCACGAGCTACAAGCCGTGGAATAAATATGTACACATCAAAAAGTTAAAGGTGGTAACACACTCTGCTTATTCTCATTCCCTATACCGACCATTATAGTATACTTTTACTTATTTGTCCAGGAAATAAAGTAAATTTTTACAGTTTTTTCTAAAAATTTATAATCACAATACTTCATAAAACCATCTATTTCATAATCAATTTTCTCTATAATAAAAAACTCCAGTTTCTATTGATCATTATTTTAATAAATATACTAAAATAATGATCAATAAATCTTGGAAGTTTATTTTCTTATGAATGTTTCATTTATCACTTTGGTTGCTGATTTTTCACTTAATCTATGCCTATTTTCATAGAGTTTATAGCCTTGTAGGTAGATTGTGTGATTTTATATACTCTTACTCTTGCAATGTTTTCAAGTATATTTTATGCACTCTTTAATTCAAGGCGTAGCTTATCAGCTATCATGCGATAAACTCTGAATTTGTTGGCTTTCCTTTAGCAGCTGAAATGGTATACCCAAATATATTCTCAACAACCTCTTGTTGACCTCTTCCCCACGCAACTTCAATCGCATGACGGATTGCTCTAAAACAAACTTTTCGTTTTTTACTAAAGGTTGCAAAGGCAATAAATTTTTCCATTCCAATAAATATTTATTTGTTTTATTCAAAAATGTTTATTAGTATGATTTTAAGAGATTTTTTAAAAAATCTCAATAGGAAAATTTTGTGTGGTTTTTATCCCACCTCTCTTTTATTTATTTCTTCTGTTAAGTTATTGGCTCCTTCTCTACTTTTTTCTTGTTCTTCAAATTGTTTTTCTAGTTTTTCTTTATCTATTATTAATTTATCATATAAAAATCTATGCTTATGTTCAAAGTTCTTAAAAACATCATCCCATGTCATAATAAATATCTTATAATTTCTTAATGCTTTTACCAAAAATGGCTGTCCCTTTGCTTCGTTCTCTTCATATTTATCCTTTATAAAATCACTTATTTGGTTACTAACAGCATAAAATTTCCATTCTCTCAAACTACTGTTAAATTTTGGTTCGTTTTTAATTATCTCCATATAACTCTCAATTTGTTGAAATATCTCTTTATCAATTGGAACTTTTGGTGCTTTCAACTCTAAGATTATATTTTCTTCCTTTATCGATGAATTTGGATAAACATCTAATGGCCTTTTTGCACACATAAATATATCCATTCTTTTCTTTTTCTCTGTATTTTCTATTTCATATTCTCGCTTGCTTTTATATCCTTCCAATATATATCTATATTCACTTAACGCTTTTTCAAAAGGCTTATCTGCTGTAACTAGGTTATATTCCTCACCAAAAATCCAATAATTTCTTTCCATTATTTTTTGTATATGATTTCGCTCATTCGTGAATTCTGCCGTTTCAAATACCAATTTTTTTAGATTTTCTATTACTATATTTCTTTCATCTAACATTTTTATTGTTTCTACTATACAACTTAGAGTTGTCCTAGTTAATACATTAGATAAACTTTCCCTTTCTTCTTTTGATAATTTTGTTATATTCTCCATAATGTTTAATATATGTTCTCTCTCATCACTATTCAATAATAAGTCTAAAAAATGTACTATTATCTTCTTTTGTTCCTTACTAGCTCCTTTAAAAATTTTAGGTTGAGCACAATAAACCTCTTTTACTGTATTTTCTAATTCTTTCTTTCTAATTTTTCCATAAATATCTTTTGTAAATTCAGGAAATATTTTTTCTTCTTCAAAACTCTTTATAAGTATATTACTTTTTTCTTTAATAAATTCTTTATACTTTTTATTAACAATAACATCTAACTTTTTTATTAACTCTTTATATGTTTCATCTCTTTCGTTCTTTTTATTATCAATATTTATCTGTTCTTCAAGTTCATCTTTACTACACTTTAAACTTTCAAAACCATTAAAATATTCAGAATTTATAAACATACTATGAGCAAATCCTATGGCATTATTATTGAATTTTGTGTGTTGTAGTGCTTTCTGATTATTATTTTCATCTAGCATATGAAAATAATATTTGTATTTTACATTACCTTTCCAATGAATAAAAAAAATATTAAATTTTTCTCCATTTATATTTTCTACAAAATCTTGAGTTAATTTTTCATCAATAAATTTACTATATTTTATTTCTTTTCCGTTTAATAAAATTTTACAATTTTCATTTTTTTTCAAATATAAATACCATGAAAAAGTTTCTAATAAACTTTCTTCAAGCTCTTTTGACTCCATTTGTTCTTGCAATAAATTATTTATATTGTATATTGTTACTATTGTTCCTGTTTCCTCATTGTTTACTTCTTCTTTTTCACTAGGATAATACTTATTTGGTGTTTCTGCATTAATGTTTATAGAAAATTTGTATTTTTTATCATCTAACTGATAAATAGTTTTCCAATTGCAATTGTTAGCAAAACCAAGAAAAGAAAATCTACCTTTTCCCTTACTTCCATGTACTGTAGTAATATAACTACTATTAACCTTTTTTTCAGAACTTAAAAATGCACCAAAAGTATTATCAAGATTTTCATATTTAATTCCACTTCCATTATCAGAAATGCAAATACTATCAATTCCATCTAAACTATTTTTTTTATATGTAATATCAATTCTATTTGCACCAGCATCTAATCCATTCCAAATATATTCTATAATAGCCTCTTTATAATCCTTTTTTATTCCTGATGAATCAATACTATCTTCTTTAACTTTAAGTTCTCTTTCCATAGCCCTTCCCCCTCTTGCGCATAATAATATCACATTTTTTTATATTTTAAAAGAGTTATAAAAACAAAAAGTTAATATTATATTACAAACTGAAATTCATATATGACTTATCAATGTTATCTTGATTTATTCCAATGTATCTTAAAGTTACTGATGGTGATGAATGATTAAAAATTTCTTGTAATATTGCAACATCTTTGTATTGTTGATAATGCCAATATCCAAATGTTTTTCTCATTGTATGTGTTCCTATTTCTTCTAAAACTATTCTTTTTGCCGCTTCGCTTATTATTCTATATGCTTGTACTGTTGTTATTGGTCTGTTTTCTTTTCTACTACTGTAATATGAAAAAACTCCCAAGATTTACTGATTAACATTTTAAAATATTAACCAATAAATCTTGGAAGTTTATAGCCTTGTAGGTAGATTGTATAATTTTATGTACTTTTACTCTTGCAATGTTTTTAAGTATATCCTATGCACTCTTTAATTCAAGGCGTAGCTTGTCAGCTATCATTGCGATAAACTCTGAATTAGTTGGCTTTCCTTTAGCAGCTGAAATGGTATACCCAAAGATATTTTCAACAATCTCTTGTTGACCTCTTCCCCACGCAACTTCAATCGCATGACGGATTGCTCTTTCTACGCGACTTGGTGTTGTATTAAATTTATGAGCAATTTGTGGATACAAGCTTTTAGTTATTTGATTAATCACATCAATATCATTTACAACCATCATTATGGCTTCTCTTAAATATTGATAACCTTTAATATGTGCAGGTACTCCAACTTCATGAATAATATTTGTAACTAATGCTTCTAAATTTTCTTCTGTCTTTGTATTGTCTGAAGAAATTTCTATGTATTGTGGTTTTGAATCTCTAGCTATAAAGTTGTTATTTGTATTTTGTGTTGTTGGTTTATAAAATTTAAACTCTCGAATTCTTTGTATTAGCACTTCAATATCAAAAGGTTTTACAACATAATATTGTGCTCCCAGTTCTATTGCTCTTTGGGTTATTTTATCTTGTCCAACTGCTGATAGCATAATGCAAATTGGTTTTTTTGCTATTTTTATTTTATTAATATTTTCTAAAACACCTAATCCATCTAGATGTGGCATGATAACATCTAATAAAATTACATCTGGTACTGTATTTGCTATAATATCTATTACTTCTGTTCCATCTTTTGCTTTCGCAATAACCTCCATATCTTCTTGTGCATCAATATATGATGCTAATGTTTGACTAAATTCTTGATTGTCATCTGCTATTAAAACTGTAATTTTTTCTTTCATTTGTTCCTCCTAAATAAATAAATTGTAAATATTTTACAATTTGAATTATATGCTTACAGATGATAATTTGCAATATAAACTGGTAATTTTTTCCATTTATTTTATAAAACAACTATTTTTGTATACTTTTCTCTATATATTTTTTAGATAATTCCTTTATATTCAATAAATTTATATTTTTTAATTCATAATCTTTTAGTAATCTTTCTTTTTTGTCTTCTTCCATCTCTATTTTACAAACAATTTCTTCGGCATAACTTGTATCTTTTATATTTATATCGTTACTTCTACAATAATATTTAAATTTTTCAAATTGATTATATTCTAACTTTACTTCACATTCAATACCTATGATAAGTTCTAAGATTTTACTTTCTTCTATCGCTTTTAACAAACTATCTGAATATGCTCTAACTAGTCCTCCTGTACCTAACAAAATCCCTCCAAAATATCTTGTTACAACGACTAGGACATTTACTAAGTTATTTTTTTGTAAAATATTTAGCATAGGCGCTCCTGCTGTTCCAGATGGTTCTCCATCATCACTAAATCTTTCTACTATTTTTTCATCTTCTAACACTCTATAGGAAATACAATTATGTCTGGCATCAAAATATTTCTTTTTGATTTTTTTGATTTCTTCTTCTGCCTCTTCCTTTGAGTTTACTTTTATAAAATTTGCAATAAATTTTGATTTTTTAACAACTATTTCTGTTTCTATTTGATTTTTTATTGTAAAAAAACGATTCATTCTTTGTTCCTTCTCTTTTTTATTTTTGTTTAACTGGTTATTCGATTATATCCAATTGAATACATTTCTTTTTCAAGTCACCTAAGCAGACGCGCTATCACATTCCTAATGTTCCTGCTACATATCCTGTAGAATATGCAATTTGTAAATTAAATCCTCCTGTATAACTATCTACATCAATAATTTCTCCAGCAAAATATAATCCTTTTACTTTTTTTGATTCCATTGTTTTAGGATTTATTTCTTTAATAGAAATTCCCCCACTTGTAATAATTGCCTCTTCTATTGGTCTAAAATCTTTTATAAAAATTTCAAAATCTTTTATTGTTTTTATCAATTCTTCTCTTTCTTTTTTGGTTATTTCATTTACTTTTTTATTTGGATTTATTTTACTTCTTTTTATGATGATTGGTATTAATTTTTGTGGTAACAATTTGTCCAAGCTATTTTTAAACTGTTTATTTTTTACTTCTTCAAAATCTCTTAAGATTCTATCATTTAATTTTTTGTTTTCCAATGCTGGTTTTAAATCTATTTCTAAAACTATCTTTTTCTCTTCTAATAGTCTTTCTATATTTTTATATCTAACTAAATGTGCTGATGCACTTAAAATTGTTGGACCTGAAACTCCAAAATGTGTAAATAGCATTTCTCCAAAGTCTTCATAAATTGTTTTATTCTTTTCTTTGTCTAACAATTTTATTCCAACATTTCTCAAACTTAATCCTTGTAATTCTTTACATTCATTTTTATCATATGTTTCTAATGGTACTAGTGATGGTTTTATTGGTGTAATTGTGTGGCCTAACTTTTGAGCTAATTTATATCCATCACCTGTTGAACCAGTTAAAGGATAGCTTTTTCCTCCAGTTGCTAATATAATTTTATCTGCTTTTAAAATTTCTGTGTCTGTTTTTATACCTACTACTTTGTTTTCTCCTTCTGCTGATTCTATTAGAATTTCTTTTACTTTTGTATTATATTTTATTTCTATATTCAATTCTTTAATCTTTTTTGTAAAACATTTTAAAACATCTATGGATTTATCTGTTATTGGAAATATTCGATTTCCTCTTTCTTCTTTAACCTCTAATCCCTGCTCTTTTAAAAATTGGATAATATCTTTATTTGTGTATTTTTGATAGGCACTATATAAAAACATACCATTTCCTGGTGTGTTTTTAATAAATTCCTCCATCTCCAAAGAAGATGTTATATTACATCTTCCTTTTCCTGTGATTAATAATTTTTTACCTAGCTGATTATTTTTTTCGATTATTACCACGTCATTTTTATTTTCTTTAGCAGTAATCGCTGCCATCATTCCAGCAGGACCGCCACCTATTACAATTACTTTACTCACAAAAATTCCTTTCTGAACTTTAGGGACTGTCCCTAAAGTTTACCTAAAGTTCAAAAGTTGCCATTTTAACATGTCCCCTTTGGCAACTTCATTTCTTCTATTGCTTTTAATATACCATATTTTCCATAATCATAAGTTAGTCCCCCTTGCATATAGGCTATATATGGCTCTCTTATTGGTCCGTCACAGCTAAGTTCTATTGTTGATCCTTCTGTAAATGTTCCTGCTGCCATAATGACTTCATCCTCATATCCTCCCATTGGACTTGGTTCTGGTACTACACATGAGTCAATTGGAGATCCTTTTTGAATTCCTTGACAGAATTTTATTAACTTTTCAGCTGTTCCTAAATGAATGGTTTGTACAATGTCTGCTCTTTCTTCATTATATTTTGGTTCTACAGTATATCCTAGTTCTTCTAAAATAGCACTTGCAAATACTGCCGTTTTGACACTACTAGCTACTACTTGTGGTGCAAAGAATAGTCCTTTTAATAAATTGGTATTTTGATTTAATGAAGGTCCTATTTCCTTTCCAATTCCTGGTGCTGTTAATCTTTCTGCACATAATTTAATTAAGTGTTCTTTTCCTACAATATATGCTCCACTTGTAGCAATTCCAGCTCCTAAATTTTTCATCAATGATCCTACTGCAATATCTGCTCCAACTTCAATTGGTTCTCTATCTTGTACGAATTCTCCATAACAATTATCTACCATGATGATAACATCTTTATTGACTTCTCTTATAGCTTTTATTGCTTTTTCAATTTTCTCTATTGTTAAGCTTTCTCTTGTAGAATATCCTCTTGATCTTTGAATTTCAACTAATTTAATATCTTGTTTTGATAATCTTTCTTTAATTTTTTCTAAGTCAAAATCATTGTTCACTAATTCTATTTGTTCATAGTGTATTCCAAAAGCTTTTAATGAACTTTCACTTACTTCTTTTCCAATTCCAATGACAGTTTGCAAAGTATCATATGGTGCACCTGTTATACTAAGCATTGTTTCATTTGGACGTAGTAAAGCAGATAATGTAATTGCTAAGGCATGTGTTCCTGAAATAAATTGTGCTCTTACTAAGCTATCTTCTGCTTTAAAAACTTTCGCATAAATTTCTTCTATTTTATTTCTTCCTATTTCATCTATTCCATATCCTGTTGAACTTGCTAAATGCATTTCTTGTAAATTACATTCTTGAAAAGCTTCTATAACTTTCACACTATTTTTACTACAAATTTCTTCTATTTTTTTAAATTGTGGTTCTATCTTTTTTTCTATTTTACTTGCTAATTCTAATAATTCTTTATTCATTTTATACTCATATCCCTTCAATTTTATTCTGACTCATATATTGTACTATATTTTACATAATTTAGCAATACTGCTTTATTTAACTCGTTTTATGTAGCCTTTGTGTCATGCTGTATTGTTTTCAATATAACACAGCATTTACCCAAAATATATGATCTAAATTAAAGCATAATATTACAAGATAAATTGATTTTTTTATTAACTGCACCTAAGCTTTTTACCAAAATATTAGATTTTTGGCTCTGCATTATAAACTCGAAAGTTTTCATATTGTTTCTTATATAACAAAAAAAGCTAAAAAACATTTCTATTTTCCAGCTTTCTGATATTCATTATTTTTGTGCATATGGTAATAAAGCAATATGTCTTGCTCTTTTTACAGCAATTGTAATATCTCTTTGATGTTTTGCACACATTCCTGTAGTTCTTCTTGGTAAGATTTTTCCTTTATCACTTATGAATTTTCTTAGTTGTTCAGGATTTTTATAATCTAATACAAAGTTCTTATCACTACATAATAAACATACTTTTTTTCTTTGTTTTCTGAATCTTGGATTGTAATCCTCATCATAGTTTTTATT
>CALXBY010000011.1 GCA_944386675.1 uncultured Clostridia bacterium
TTTAATGGTTTAAAAGGATAATATACTTCTCCTATAAATTCTGTAAAAGTTGCTCCAAATCCCTTCTTAAATCTATATAATCCATATTGTGGATGACTTTCATCTACAACACCTGAAACTCCTCTAAAATCATAGATATCATCATGTCTTGCAATTGCCATTTTTATCATTTCCCATTGTAATAAATAGTTTGGCATTAAATTTCTATGTTTATTACTACTTGCTCCATACAAATACCATGTTTTATTTCCATAGAAAATTGGTATTACACCTGATATTGGTTCTCCATCATAATATGCCATTAAAACCTTCATATGCTCTGGTCCTAAGCAATCATACATTTTTTCAAAATATTCTAATGGTCTAATGATAAATCCATCTCTTTCCCCAGTTTCCACCATTATCTTATGGAAATCTTTTAAATCTTCTTTTGTTCCATCTTTTACTGTTACACCTTTTCTTCCTGCTAATCTTATATTATATCTCCATTTTTGATGAAATCCTGCCATAATTTCTTCTTCTGTTTTATCTTTTATATCTAAACGAAATACATATCTTGGTTGAATCTCATCTTTAAAATCTTTTGCATCATCTTTAATTTTATATCCTAAGTCTGTAACTACTTTTCTAAATTCTTGATCATCACTTACAATATCTGGTTCTATTCTTAATACAAAAGCATTGTATTTTTTCGCTAATTCTTTTGCTCCATCTGTTAATTGCTTCATGACATTTTCGTCATGTATATCACAAACTGGTCCTCTTGATGAATACATCATGTTTCCAAATATAGGCATTTTTCTTACCCATACACATAGAGAACCAATAATATTTTTGTTTTCGTCTTCAGCCAATATGACTTCTGGTTTCCAATTTGGCTTTTTTACATCTGCCCATTCTAATGATTGTTGAAAGTTACATCTTTCATGTCCTTCTAAAAATTTTTTATATTCTTCTTTTGATTTTTCATCTGTTACAAATCTCATGTTTTCTCTTCCTCCTAGCATATTTGCAATACATGAGTATTTTACACCAATATATGGTTTTTTACAAGTAATTTATGTTATTTTTTGGTGAATTCTTGACGAATATTATTATTTTTATCAAGTTATTTTTATATACAAAAATAAGTTTTAAAACCATATTTTATTTTTTAATTTATAAACAAAAAAATTGGCATCTATTAGAAAATACCAACTTTTTTTAATTATATTCTTTTTTATTAAACTGGTGGAGATGAGGAGAGTCGAACTCCTGTCCATAATACCTTCCAAATAAATTTCTACAAGTTTAGTTTATTTTTTATATTCATCTAGCTCACACCAATAAACAGGTTTAAATTAGATATAGCTTTTGAAATACCCACTATCTCCAAAGCACAGATAGCTTTGTTTCCTACTGATATGACACTTTATCTAAATGCGTAGGAACATTTAGGAAAGCGTAGCTGCAACTAAGCAGCTAAAGCATACTCATTATTATTTTCTGCGTTTATATTTAGTTTCCCGTTTTTTAAAGTGGCCAACGAGAATCCACTACTTGCTATCTATCCTTCTAGTATTATGTCGAAACCAAGTACATCCCCATGTACGTATCTATTATACAATATCTAAATGATTTTATCAATAAGTAATTTTTGTAAGTGCTTAAGTGATTTCTTATAGAACGTTACTTCCTAATCTTATTTTAAATCAAATTTTCAAAATTTCTTCTTGAATATAAAATTCTTCTTACTTCCATAACATCATCTTTTACTGTATAAAAAACTGTATAATTTTTCACATAAATTCTATAGTAAGCATATTTTCTTTTTCTTTGTGATATATATTTTTCATAACTCTCAGGATTTTGACTTCTTTTTTCAATCTCTGAAGTTACTTCCATATAAAAATTTTCTGCTGCAATTTTATTATTTAATTTACTCATAAAATATTTTAAAATATTATTGAATTGACTAATAAAAGTAGCTGTATATTTTATTGTGTATTTTTTACTCGCCATCTAATATCCTCCTAGCCATTTTTTTCATTTCCTCATGTGTATAGTATTTTGTATTTGGATCTTCAGCTTCTTTATCAGCTTCATCTAATGCATTTTCAATATATTCATCATATTCTCTATCACTAATTAATTTAGAATATTTTTCTAAACTCATCACAACCATTGATCCATATCCATTTTTTGTTAAATATACTGCCTCATCCTCTTTTAAAACTAACTCTTCAATTTCTGGATATTTATTTCTTAAATCTGATACTGGTCTTATATTAATCATATTAATTCCTCCTAAAAATAGATTATCATAATTTTATCATTATTTTATCTTTATTTCAAGATTTTATGCAAATTTTCATATATTAATAAGAAAAACTAACCTTATTGTATACAAGACTCCCATATAGTTCAAGATAAATCTATACAATAAAAAAGTTATAGAAAAAAACTTAGTCTATAACTTTTATAAATTTCTAGTTACTCTCCTTTATATATTTTTTAAAACAAATTTGGAAATTGTTTTACAATACCATTAACAAAAAATTGAGACATTTTCAAAATTTCCTTTTGTACCATATCATAACTATTTATATCTGCCACATAATTTCCCTGCAATCTGTTATTTACCTCATTTGTTGTAAGACGTAAATGTTCATATAACATATTTCGAATTTCTTCTTTGGGATAAAATGGATTTATACTACTAAATGCCTCTGCCATTTCATCTGCATTTTGATACCATTTTGTATTTAACATTGTTGCTTGTTCTTGATTTTTATTTTTTAGTGCAACAATTAAATCTTTTCCAATTGTTAAATGTTCTGTTAACAATTGTTGAATTTTATTTGCTACTACATTTCCATAATATTTTCTAAAAACATCTGCTATATCTTTTGGATTTCGTAATAGATGTGCTTGTGTTGCATCTAGGTCTTTTAGATTTTCAGCAATACTAATTAAAAGCATTCGTGTCCACATGATATGTTGCTCCCAAACTAAATTCATTTGTTTCAATAATTGAACTTGATTCATACTTATCCAATAACTCAAATCTTGTTCATAGTTTGGATAAATATAAATTTGTTGACCTACTCGTAAATCATATGGATTTAATGCTATATTAGTATCTATTATGTTTTGTACCGTTGTTCCATATTGCATGGCTAAATTATACAATGTATCTCCTGGTCGTATGGTATGCAAAATCGGATTCATTTCATTCATAATTTTATCTCCTCCTAATATAGGATATTAGAGAAAAATCAATTTGTTTACTTATCCAGTCTAATTTTTTAGCTTTTATAAAATTTATATAAATTTATCATAAGATAAACATATAATTTTGTTTTAACAAATATTAGAGATTTTCATATAATATTTCTAGGTGATAAAAATGAATATTGTTCCTACAAATGTCTTATATAATTCATATCTTTTAAGGCAAAACTTAATTTTATTAAATCATACATTTCCTTTTTTAAATGTTCAAGTTGTTGGAAATAGTGTGTTGAGCAAACCTATTTATGTTGTGAAATTAGGAAATGGTCCTAATAAGGTATTTTATTCAGGCTCTATTCATGCAAATGAATGGATTACTTCTGTTTTATTAATGAAATTCATAGAAGATTATTGTAATGCCTACATTACAAATGGTTCACTTTATGGGTATTCTATAAGAAATCTTTTTAATAGTACTTCTATTTACATTATGCCCATGGTAAATCCTGATGGTGTTGATTTAGTAAATGGCTACATAAATAGAAATTCTACCGCTTACCAAAAAGCTATTACAATTAGCAATCGTTTTCCTGATATTCCTTTTCCCTCTGGTTGGAAAGCCAATATCAATGGTGTGGATTTAAACCTGCAATTTCCTGCTGGTTGGGAACAGGCTAAAGAAATCAAATATGCTCAAGGCTTTAACCAACCTGCACCTCGTGATTTTGTTGGATTTGGTCCTTTAACAGAGCCAGAATCTTTAGCAATTTATAACTTCACCTTAATGCATGATTTTAAATTAGTACTTGCTTATCACACTCAAGGGCAAGAAATTTATTGGCAATTTCAAAACTTTAATCCACCAAGCAGTTTAGAAATTGGTCAAAAATTAGCAGAAGCAAGTGGCTACAGACTTGCCGAAACACCATATAATTCAAGTTTTGCAGGATACAAGGATTGGTTTATACAAAATTATAATCGTCCAGGATATACGATTGAAGCAGGTATTGGAGAAAATCCTCTTCCAATTTCACAATTTGATGAAATTTATAATGATAATATTGGTATATTTATTTTAAGTGCTGTTTTATAATGAACTTTGGGTAATGAACTTTAAGGACAGTCTTAAAAGTTCACAAAAAAAATGAACTTTAAGGACTGTCCTCAAAGTTCATTTCATGTGCTGTAACTGGTCCTGCTCCTAAAATCATTCTTTTCTCTCCTAAACGCTTATTCTAATATTCTGTCATTTCATATTTCACTAGTTTTTCTCCATCATATTCAAACTTTGCAGAAAAAAATCCATTATCTTTTTGTAATTTTTCCATAAAAATATGGTCTCCTTCCCAAGTCGGTAATTCATTTATTTTTTCCTTGTTTATCCACTTTAAATCGCCTTCATCACACTCTATTAAGTTTCCTTCAAATTTATTTGCTGTAAATACATACATATATTCTGTTTCCCATTTATTAGATACATATGTTACAAATCCTCTTAATTTGTATTGTTTTAATGCAAGTCCTGTTTCTTCTTTTACTTCTCTTACTATGCATTCTTCTGGACTTTCACCTTCTTCAAGTTTTCCTCCAATTCCTAACCATTTATCTTTATTAATATCTTTTTTCTTTTTCGTTCTATGTAGCATTAAATACTTACCATCTTTTTCTATATAACATAAGCTTGACAGAATCATTTTATTTTTCCTCCATACTGTTTATTACATTTTCAATTCTCTTTATAAAAGCCTCTTTATCCTGTAATGCCTCTATAAATTTTACTTTTGCAGCTTCGAACTCTTCATCATATAAATATGTTTTTGCATATCCGTTTTTTCCATATTTATCATTTAAGTGTTCATAAACTCTATTAATTTGCTCTTTCTTAGTTGTCAATTCTGGATGATTCTTTTTGCCATATAAATATGTTCTTTTTATACAAACATCTATACTTTTTATGGTTCTATCAGCCGTACTTACAATTTTTCCATATATACTTCTTGGTTCATGGTTGCTTGATGCTCTATGGTCTTCAATTGCTTCTTTGATAATTTCAATTTCTTCTTCAGTAAACCATTTCTTTATTTTTTTGTCTTTCATAAAAATTTCTGCAGATAATTTTTCATGCGTTTTAGGATTAATATAATGTCCTAAATCATGATAGGCTGCTACCGTATATACAATATTTTCGTTTACATCATATCCTTTAGCAATCTTTAGACTTCTGCTAATAACTGTATGAATATGCCCGGATTCCATGTGCTTTTTCATTTCTAGCATATAATGGAAAAATTTCTTTTTCAATATATTCTTTTAATTCTGGCTTTATTTCATCATATTTTGTTTCATTGCTCATCTCTTTTCTCCTTTTTTATGAAAAATTTTCCTATCTATTTTACATTTCATTTAATTTTCCATTTATAAAATCTTCATCTGTATAGCAAAACCCGATTAAATCCTTCCTTTCTTTCTAAATATATCATATATTTAGAAAAAAAAGAAGTTCAAAATTGAACTCCTTCTAAAATATTCCTACAATTTCTCCATTTTCATCTATATCAATACTTTCTGCTGCTGGTATTCTAGGTAATCCCGGCATTGTCATAATTTTTCCTGCAAGTGCTACTATAAAGCCCGCTCCTGTTTTTAATTCTAAATCTCTTATTGTGATATTATATTCGTCCTTACATTCTAGATTTTTAGGATCATCTGAGAAAGAATATTGTGTTTTGGCAATACATACTGGAAGATTTGCATATCCTAATTTTTCAATTCTTTCCATTTCTTTTAATGCTGCTTCTTCAAATATAACGCCTTTTGCCCCATAAATTTTTGTTGCTACTTTTTCTATTTTCTCTTTAATTCCTTCATTTAGTTCATACATATATTGGAAGTTTTCTTCTTTCTCTGTTAAGTTTACTAGTTTTTGAGCAATATCAATAGCACCTTCTCCACCTTTTGCCCATCCTTCTACTAAGCTTAATTCTACACCTTTTTCTTCCAAATGTTTTCTTAAAACTTCAATTTCTGCTTCTGTATCAGAGTTAAATCTATTAATTGCTACAATCACATTTAATCCAAATTTATCTTTAATATTTGATATATGTCTATATAGATTATCTAATCCTTTTTCAAGACCTTCAATATTTTCTTCTTGAATTTTATCTTTTTCAATTCCACCATGATATTTAAGTGCTTTTATTGTTGCAACAATAACTACTGCATCTGGTTTAATTCCTGCTTTTCTACATTTAATATCTAAGAATTTTTCTGCTCCTAAATCCGCTCCAAATCCTGCTTCTGTAACTGTATAATCTGCTAGTTTTAAAGCAAGTTTTGTAGCTGCAATACTGTTACATCCATGAGCAATATTAGCAAATGGACCTCCATGAATAATTGCTGGTGTATGTTCTAATGTTTGTACTAGATTTGGTTTAATAGCATCTTTTAATAATACAGCCATTGCTCCTTGTGCATTTAAATCTTTTGCATAAATTGGCTTGTCTTCTTCATTATATCCAATTAAAATATTTCCTAATTTTTCTTTTAAGTCTTTTATATCTTCTGATAAGCATAAAACTGCCATAATTTCAGAAGCAACCGTTATATCAAATTTATCTTTTCTTGGAACAATTTTGCTTTCTCCTGAAAGTCCTGTTTCTACAACTCTTAATTGTCTATCATTTAAGTCCACACATCTTTTCCAAACAACTTCTTTAAATTTTAACTCATTTCCAAAATAAATGTGGTTATCTATTAAACTTGCTAATAGGTTATTTGCTGCTGTTATTGCATGAATATCTCCTGTAAAATGTAAGTTAATATCTTCCATTGGAGCAACTTGTACATGTCCTCCACCTGTTGCACCACCTTTAATTCCAAATACTGGTCCTAAAGATGGTTCTCTTAATGCTAATATAGATTTTTTATTTATTTTTCTTAATCCATCAGCAATTGCAATAGACATTGTTGTTTTTCCTTCTCCTAATGGTGTTGGACTAATAGCTGTTACTAATATCAATTTTCCATTTTTTCTATCCTTTACTTTTTTATATAGTTCAGAAGAAAATTTTGCTTTATATTTTCCATATAATTCTAAATCCTCTTCTTCTACATCTACCTTTTTTGCTACATCTACAATATTATCTAATTTTGTATTTCTTGCAATTTCAATATCTGTCATTTTTTTCACTCCTTTTAAATTATTTCATTTTCCTTAACGCATTTTTTCTTATTGTTCAACTACATTTCAGGACAATTCTCATCTTGCAAAACTTTATTTTATCTTTTCACATTCCCCCCTTTTATTTTTTTATATAATTAATCCTGCTCCTACACCTATTAAAGCTCCTACTAATACTTGTATAGGTGTATGTCCTAAGACTTCTACTAATTTTTCAGATACTTGTACTCCTGTAAGTCCCGGAGTTTCAACTAATTTGTTTAATAGAGCTGCCTGTTTTCCTGCTGCTCTCCTAACACCACAAGCATCATACATAACTACAAATGCAAATACAAAAGATAAGGCAAATAAAGGTGTATTAACGCCTTCATATTTTCCTATTAATGTTGCTAAACTTGTTACAACTGCTGAATGAGAACTTGGCATTCCTCCTGCTCCCAAAATCCTTTTAAAATTAAATTTTTTGGTTTTTACTAAGTCATATATTAACTTAAATAACTGTATTCCAAACCATAATAGTAACGGAACATATATATATTTATTTTGAATAAATTGCAAAAAACCATTCACCTTTCTTTATCCCCCTTAAATTATTTAAATTACTCTGTTTCAAAATTTTCTTCTTTCATTTCTCCATCTTCACCATTTAATAAAATGGTTATTTTCTTTTCTGCATTTTCTAGCATCTTATTACATTCTTTTGAAATTTTCATACCTTCTTCAAATTTCACAACAGAATCATCCAAATTTAAATTTCCATTTTCTAGTTCATTAATAATTTTTTCTAATTCTGCTATTTGCTCTTCAAAACTTTTTTTCATTTTTTATTTCCTCTATTTTTTATTTACAATACTTTTTTATTATATTTGTATTAATAAAGTGTTGCATAAGAAAAATAATACAAACTAACATAAATTATTATTGTGTGACTGTTTCTGTCGATATGTCTACATTATACCATGCTAAAACAGCTGTTGTATTATTATCATTAACAGATACATGATATATGTTTCCCTCTTTATTAGCAATATTAAATGTTACTCCCTGTTCTGTCCCATATGCTTCTTTTACTAATTCTACTACTTTTTCTTCTTCTGTTTGCTCATCATTTGTTGTTTCTTGCTCTTCTGCTCCTACATAATCACTATTTATTTCTTCTTCTGTTGCATTTGGCTGGATTGTAGGTGTTACATTTTCATTTACGCTATTACTTATTTCATTTTGTTGTGCTTCGTCTTCTACTTCTGTATTATTTTGGGTTACTGCTTCATTTAAATTAATTTCATTAATAACATTACGCTCATCACCGTGTATTTTCTTGTCGATTATATAAGCTATAGCATGCCATTCCTACCATGATAATTAATAATATTATCGTAATAATCATTAGTACTTTTTCTTTTATTCCCATTGTTTTTCATTCTCCTTCATCTTTCTCAAGTCTTTTGCTATTTATATAATTTTTGCTTGTTTTTCTCCATCTTTTAATCTAATTGCGATTTTATCTTCTGTTTTCAAATCAGATATACTTTTTACAATCTTACCATCTTTTTCAATAATTGAATACCCTCTTGTTAATGTTTTTAGCGGACTTAAGGTATCAAGTTTTGTTACTAATTCTATATATTTATTCTTATTTTTTTCTTTCACTTTGTTAATTATATTTTCTAACTGTTTGACATAGGTATCTATTTTTATATAATTTTCATTTATTCTTCTTGTTGGTTCTTTAAAAACAGAACTTGACATACATTTATCATATCTTAATTTCATAATTTCTAATTTTTTAGTTAAAGACATTCTTAATCGATTTTGATATGTATTGATTTTTTGCTTAACTTCATAAATATCTGGTACAGCAAGCTCCGCGGCCGCAGATGGTGTAGGTGCTCTCAAATCTGCTACAAAATCTGATATTGAAAAATCTGTTTCATGTCCGACAGCAGATATAATTGGAATCTTAGAATTATATATACTATTTGCTACAATTTCTTCATTAAATGGCCATAAATCTTCTAATGAGCCTCCGCCTCTTGCTAAGATTAAAACATCTGCTAGCTCATTTTTGTTCATATAATCAATACCATAAGCAATTTTTTCTGCCGCTCCTTCTCCTTGAACAGGTACTGGCAATAATCTAATATATACATTTGGATTTCTCCTTGTTGATACATTAATAATATCTCTAATAACAGAACCTGTTTGAGAAGTTAATACACCGATTACTTTTGGCATCATTGGTATTTTTTGTTTATGACTCTCATCAAATAATCCTTTTTCCTCTAATTCTGCTTTTAACTTCTGATACCTTGTATACAAATCTCCTAGTCCATCTTCTTCCATCACTTTAGCATATATTTGGTATATACCATCTCTTTCAAAAACAGAAACACTTCCTAATATGTATACTTTCATACCATCTCTTGGCTCAAAATTTAATTTTTGTGCATATGATTTAAACATGATGCACTTAATTAAGGATTTTTCATCTTTTAATGTAAAATACATATGTCCTGTATAATGATGTTTAAAATTAGATATTTCACCTTTAACTAAAATGTTATTTAAATACTCGTCATCTGCAATTTTATCCTTTATATACTTATTTAAATCTGTTACACTTACTGCGAATTGCTCATATTTCATATATTACTTCCTCTATTTAAACTAGGGATATCTTTATGGAAGTTTTCCCTCTATAAAATATCCCTGTCATTTTATTTATTTACAATACTTGCTAATATTCCATTAACAAAATTTTTGGATGAATCTTCTCCATATTTCTTTGCCAATTCAACTGCTTCATTAATAACCACCTTAAATGGTATATCTTTATATTTTATTTCATAAATTGCAAGTTTTAATATTGACAAATCAATTTTAGAAATTCTTTCAATTTTCCAATCCGATTTTAAGTTTTTTTCTATTGAACTCATTATTTCTTGTTTATTCTTTTCTATCCCTAAAACGGCATCTTCTATATATTGTTTTGCTTCCATATTTTCTATAGCTTCACTTTCAAAATACAAATCGATTTGTTCTTTTAAACTATCATATTTTTGTATTTCTAAACTATATATTAATTTAAAAGCTTTTTCCCTTATTGCTGTTCTGTTCATATTTTTTCCCTTCTACTTTACATTTTATCTATAAAATTTTTTAATTTTGTTTTTACATCTTCTTTATTTCTTTGTACATAATTTCCAATAAAAGCACCTAAGAATAGCACAACAATTGCTAAAATTAATTTATCCAATCTAGTTATTAAAATTAATATTGCTATGATTACTCCTATGATAGCTCCTTTGTATTGATTCCAAAAATCCTTAAAATTGTTCATGCTTCCACAACCTTTCTTACTTCAATTGAAGCATTATTCTTCTTGTTTCTTTTCAGCAACTTTTTTTACAGTAATATTTACTTCATTTACTTCTAAATCTGTTGCTTTCTTTATCTTATCTTTAATACTTGTTTGCAATTTAGCAGATAAATCTTTAATAACTGCTTCTGAACTTACTACTAAGTTTGCATATACTTTTACATTATTTTCTTTATCTAGTTCTACTCTTGTAACAACGTCTTCTGTACTTTCAAATCCTTTTGCCACTGAATTTACCAAATTTTCAATTGTTTCTTTAGAAATCATTAGTTTTCCACTTTCATTTTCTAATAAAACACCTTGTCTTTCTTTTATTTGTTCCTTTGATGTTGAATCAAAAAATATGCATTTGATTGAAAGTAATATAAATACAACACTTACTCCTAATATTACTTTTCCCCATACATTACTTACAATTGCACCATTTACAATTTTTCCTACTAAGTCTACATCTAGCCATCCAAATACTAGTAAACAAGCTAAAATGGATAATACTAACATGATATAAGAATATATAATTAATGTCACTTTTTCTAAAATTTTCATTTTCTAATTCTCCTTTATTTTTTATTTTTCTTTTTATATGTATTATTATTTATCTTATCAAATTTTATATTTGCAAATCATATATTTCTAGTTTTCATTAATATTATTTTCTTCTGTTTCTTCTTTACTATCATTTTCTTTTTCATTCATAACTGCATCTGTATTAACACCTTGTACATGAACATTTACTTCTTCTACTTTTAATCCTGTCATATTTTCAACTGATTTTTTTACTCTATTTTGAATTTCAAATGCTACATCTGGTATTCTTGATCCATATTCTACAATGATATTAACATCTATTTTAGCAATCCCTTCATTAATTTCCACTTTGATTCCTTTTGCTAAATTCTTCTTACCACTCAATACCTCTGTAATACCTCCAGCAAATCCTCCAGACATTCCAGAAACTCCTTGTACTTCTGATACTGCTACACCAGCTATAACTGCTACAACATCATTAGAAATTTGGATTCCTTCATTGTCTGTTTTTATTTCTTCATTTAATTCTACAACTTCCCCATTTTCCACGTTTTTGTTTTCTTCTTCCATAATCTTTCCTCCTTCAACATAAAAAAGATATACTTAAAATTCTATATAAGTATATCAATTTTTTATGAATTTTACAACTATTTTCACAATATTTACACTTTTTTAAGAAAATTACCAAGGGGTTGCTATTTTGCCCCGTCCCCTTTGGCAACTTTGTTTTATTCAAAAACATCAAATTCTTGTATTGGATTTCCTCTTAAGTAATCTTGTATTTTCATTCTTTTAGCATTTTCCCCTTGTATTTCTAAAACTTTCAAAATGCCTTCTTTGCATTTTATATATATACCATCTTTAGGGTCTGATACAATCACTGTACCATTTGTTAAAAATCCTAAATTTTCTGCATATATTTCATCTTCTCCCGCAACTTTTACTTTCCAGAACTTTATCTTTTTTTCATTTAAAAATGTATAGGCTCCCATGATAGGGTTTAGTCCTCTAACCAAATTTTTAATTTCTTCAGCTGTTTTATGGTTCCAATCAATTTTTGCCATATCTTTTGATAACATTGGCGCTACTGTATAGTCTTCTCCTTGCTTTTCTCTTGGCGCTATTCCTTTTTCAATTTGTTTTAATGTTTCTACTAATAATTTTCCACCAATTACTTTTAATCTATCCCATAATTCTCCTGTTGTTTCATCTTCACCAATTTCTATCTTTTCTTTTAATATCATGTCTCCTGTATCCATTCCTATATCCATATACATAGTTGTTACACCTGTTGTTTTATCTCCATTTAATACTGCCCATTGAACAGGTGCAGCACCTCTATATTCTGGTAATAATGATGCATGAACATTAATACAACCATATGGTGGAATATCTAATATTTCTTTTGGTAATATTTTTCCATAAGCTACTACACAAATAACATCAGGTTTTAATTCTTTTAATTCATTTACAAATTCTTCATTATTCTTTACTTTTTCTGGTTGATAAATTTTTAAGTTGTTTTCCATTGCAAATTCTTTTACAGGGCTTGGAATCATTTTCATTCCTCTTCCCTTTGGTCTGTCTGGATTTGTTACCACACCTATAATTTCATGACCTGCTTCATAGATTGCTTTTAAGCTTTCTTCTGCAAAATCTGGTGTTCCCATAAATACAATTTTCATAAACTTCTCCTTCTACTTTTCCGGTTCAATATACTCTAATGTTCCTGGAATAATTTTATCAATAAATAATTCTCCCTCTAAGTGGTCTAGTTCATGTGCGATAGCTTGTGCTAATAATTCTTTTGCTTTTACTTTCATTCTTTTTCCATTTCTATCTGTAAATTCAGCTACCACTTCTGCTGGTCTAATCACTTTTGCAAATTCATTTGGAAAACTCAAACAGCCCTCGTCAACTTCTTGTTCTCCTTTTGTTTTTATGACAACAGGATTAATTAGTACAATAGGTCCATGGTCATCATATAAATCAATCACCACAATTCTTTTCAATACTCCTACTTGAACTGCAGCTAGTCCCACTCCATTGTATTTATGCATGGTTTCTATCATATCATCAATTAAAGATTGTATTTTTTCACTTGCAATTTCTTCTTCTGGAACTTCTCTTGATTTCTTCTTTAGAATTTCATCCCCTTGATATCTTAGATTTCTAATTGCCATCTATTTTCCTTCCCTTCTTTGTTGTTTATTTTTTTATATTTATCTATTAGATTAACTCATATTGTTTGGATTAATATCAATTGCAATTCTTGTATCCTTTATATTGTCCTGATATATCTCTTTTAAACAAGCATTTAAAACTTCATTTGCCTCTTTCGTCATCTTTCCTTTTATAATAATTCTCCATCTGTATCGATTTTGAATTTTATCAATTGGACAAGGCATTGGTCTTAAAACTTTAAATTCTTCTTTGTTTAATCTTTTTTCTAAATATTGATATATTTTACTAGATACATTTTTTATTTCTAACTCTTGATAGCTATTTAATCCAATTAATATTATATCGCAAAATGGCGGATATTTCAACTGCTCTCTTAGTGCAATTTCTGTTTCATAAAACATATCATAATTCTGTTTTTGTGCACAAATAATACTAAAATTATCTGGATTATATGTTTGGATAACTACCTTTCCTGGTAAATTTTCTCTTCCTGCTCTTCCTGCTACTTGTGTTAAAATCTGAAATGTCCTTTCATTTGCTCGATAGTCATCAATATTTAAAGAACTATCTGCTGCAATAACACCTACCAATGTTACATTTGGAAAATGATGTCCTTTTACTACCATTTGTGTTCCAATTAAAATATCAATATTTTCGTTCTTAAATTTATTTAAAATGGCTTCATGTGAATTCTTTTTGGTTACTGTATCAATATCCATTCGAATGGTTGAAGCTTCTGGAAATTGTTTATGAATTTCTTGTTCTAGTTTTTGTGTTCCTGTTCCGAAATAACGTATCTTATCACTATGACATTCTGGACAAATAGTCACAACATTTTCTTCATGACCACAATAATGACATTTTAACTTTCTTTCATAACTATGATATGTCATACTAATATTGCAATTTGGACATTTTACTGTATATCCGCAATTTCTGCACATGATAAATGTAGAATATCCTCTTCTATTTAAAAATAAAATTGTTTGTCTTTTTTGTTTCAAGTTTTCTTCTATACAATTATAAAGCTCCATACTAATCATTGAACGATTTCCATTTGCTAATTCTTGTTTTAAATCAATAATTTCTACTTTTGGAAGTGAAGATTGATTTGCTCTTTTGGTTAGGGTTAATAATTGGATTTTAGTATTTCCAAATTCATCTTCATTTGTCGCATTATAAAAAGTAGTCATATCTGGTGTAGCACTTCCGAAGTAATAATGGTGCCTTATTTTCTTTTGCTAAAATTTTTGCAATTTCCTTTGCATTATATCTAGGATTGGTTTCTGATTTATAGGAACTATCATGTTCTTCATCAATAATAATGATTCCAATGTTTTCAATAGGTGCAAATATGGCAGACCTTGCCCCTATTACAATTCTTGCTTTCTTCTCTCGAATCCTTTCCCATTCATCATGTCTTTCACCAATGGATAATTTACTATGTAAAATGGCAATCTCTTCTTTTCCAAATCGAGAAATAAATCTATCTAACATTTGTGGTGTTAATGATATTTCTGGAACTAATACAATCGCATTTTTTCCTATGTTTAATACTTTTTCAATCAATTGTAAATATACTTCCGTCTTTCCTGAACCAGTAACACCATATAGCAAAAATTGCTCATATGTTTCACTATCAATCGCCTCTTCAACACGCCTATATGCGTATTCTTGCTCTTCTGTTAGATTTAATTTATATGTTTTTTCACAATCTCTCCCCAAAAGTGGATTTCGTTCTACCTTTTTTTCTACAATTTCCAAATATCCATTTTTGACCAATGTATTTACGATTCCTCTTGCACAATCTGTAAACATTTCAATTTCTGGCACAGTTGCTCCTTCATTATCTTTTATAAAGTTCAATAATCTTTTTTGTTTCTCTGATTTTATTTTTCCTGTTTCAATTTCAAAATCAATTTCTTCTCTATCTTTTTTTAAGTACACACAATTGATGGTTTTATCTTGAATTCTTTTTTCTTTATTTTTATTTCTTGTTCCTGGCGTTAACATTAATTTTATACAATCTGATACATTGCAAAAATATCTCTTTGCCATCCATTTGGCAAGTGTAATTTGTTTATCGCTCAAATTTTCTTCTAGTTTTGCTATATCTTTTACTTCAAAAGCTGATGTTTCCTTTAATCCTACAACAAATGCCTCTGTTAGTTTTTCGCCATTACCAAAAGGAACTAATACTTTACTTCCTACTAATATTAGTTCTTCTAATTTCTTTGGTATATTATAGTCAAAGGTTCTATTTAGTTTTTTTGCTCCTCTATTTATGATGACTTCTGCTACCATTTTTCTCTCCTTTTTACCAGGACAAGTATATCAAATTTTTTTTGTTTTAACAAGTTTTAATATAGAAAATAGTGATATATACATATTGTACATATCACCATTTCTTCTCAATAATTCCAAATTAAAATGCTAACACTAATCTAAAGGTCTTACTAGTGTCAGTTCCATGAAAACGCACGATTTTATAGATACAACCTCCAAAAATAGTATAGTTTCCTCCCCTCTTCATAAATGGATATACTCTATCTTTCTCATTTCCCATATAATTACAAGTATCTTTTTCCCATGTATAATAATTCGTTGCTGAAGATGTACCAGTATTTTCTGATGTTTCAATTACTGCATCCCCAAATTTTCTATTTAAAAGAAGATTATAATTTTCTATAATGTCACTTGATTGACTTGTTGGATAAACTGTAGCATATTGTGTACTCGTTGTTTTATCATTTACTGAATTTTGTTCATCAGGATTATCAGAAGCAAAACTATTTCCTTCATTGCTCGTTCCTGTAGGTAAATATGCTGCTATAAATTCTTCGTTTCCTCCAGACATATCATATATTCCATATAGGTTTCCTGTTGTTGTTTGTTTCACATTTTCTGTTAAATATTTTCCCTTCTGTGGGCTTCCTCCTGCAATTGCTCCACCATATGCCATCCAATTACTAGCATTTCTCGAAATTGTTGTTTGATTTCTTCCATATTTACTATTAGTCAAATATACAACAGCCCCCCATTCACTATTCTTTGCCATATGGCTTTCTAAGTTTCTATTAAAGTTATATGCATAATTATATTTATCACCGATGGTTGCCCCCTCTTCCCAATTAGTGTTTACACTTGGTATACTTTGAGCTTGACCACTTGATGATTTACTTGATTCAAATTTTCCTACCCATATCCCAGTTAATTTTTTACTCCATCCGCCTTGTTCTAAATCTTCTTCAAAGCAAGGATGTGTTCTATAATAATCGCCAACTGGAATAGCCGTTATAGCATCTTGTCCTGTCACATTTTTATAATCACTATCTATTATTCCTCTTGCATCTGAATATCCTATTGGTTGCCCCGTTTTATTTTCATCGTTCACATCGTAATAAGTAATTTTATAAGCATATCTAGGTATCCATACAAACATACTTCCTTCTTGTGTAACTTTCTTTCCTACCATATTTTCTAATGTAGCATTCTGAGCATTCGAAATTCCATCCACCGTTAACTTATCTCTTAACATAACATTTGCCCATTTACTTTCATTATTGTCTCCTTCTCCTTCTTTAGCTACATACTCATACCATTCAGGATCATCTTTATTACAAACAATCCAAGCTCCATCTGTATCGCTGAATTTTACTGGTACCATATCTTCTGATAAATTTGGCTCATTTGGTTCATTTGATATACTATAACTTGTGCCTTCTAAAAAAACAATATCTACTTTTCCATTCTTTCTACTGAATATATTTTTTTCTCCTTTTTCTGGTTGTTCTGCTACATTTTGTTCATAAAAACTCCCATCACTATTTACTATATATTTTCTGCCTGACTCAAAAGTAACTTCTATTGTATTTTCTCCTTGTTGCACTGCTGTTGCTTTTGTGTTATTATTATCAAATTCTTTATTTAACTCTTTATCTGTTATTGCACTAGTATCATTATTTATTTTTTTATCTGCTTTTACCGAACTTACTGCTAAATTTAATTCCTCTTTTTCTTGTCCTATTTCAGTATTCAATTTAGCATTTCCCGCCTTTGTCAATATTCCATTCTCTCCTGTCAATGTTGCAATAGTTACTCCTGCTAATATTAACAATACAATTATTGTAATTACTAATGCAATCAGAGTAATTCCTCTTTTTTCTTTTAACATTTGTTTTCCTCCTTCTTTTGTTTATTATTCATTTTTCCTACCATAAATATACCAATAAAAAACAAAAAGTGCAATACTTTTGTCTGGTATTTTTCGAGGCATTTTTGTGCGACAATTAATAAAATTAATTATTAATTGGAGGAATATATATGTTTGAAATTTCTAAATATAAAAAAAGTAATGTAAAAATTTCTATCAGGTTACCTGAAAATATGAATGAAATGTTGAAAAAAATTGCTAAAAAAGAAAATATGAGTTTTAATAATGTTGTTGTAAGTTGTATTCAAAATTCTTTAGATGAAATGGAACTAGATAAATATAAAAATGTAGATATTTATGATGATAAAGAGCTAAAAGTTTAAGTTCTTAATTAAAAGCATAAAAAAACGAAAAATAATGCTTTCGTATTACTTTTCGTTTTTTCTACCATTTTATATTTTCACTAATAATTATTTTAATTTGTTTTTTCTTCCATTTCATTTTCTCTATATGTTTTTTCCATTTGTGGTAAATATTGTTTCCAAAAAGGCTGTACTGTATCTAAATCATGTGGCTTATATTCTTTATCAAAATCTATAACATCTATGCCTTTAAATTGCATTTCATCTATGTCTAAAAGCTTTATTTCATTTCTTCCTTGCTCATTTTTCACAAATAGACTTAATAATGGTTTTTCGCATTCTTCATCACTTTTTTGATAGACAAATTTTGTAGTCAAATCCTTTGAGCTTATTCCCATTTCATTCATAGCTCCTTCTAACATGTTTCTTGTTTCTGATAAATGCATCGCTTCTTCTGAAAAATCTTGTGTAAACATATCTAAAAATTCATCTATCATTTCTTCTTGGCTATCATGTTCTTTATCTTTTATTTCCTGTATTTTATAATACATTGGAAATAAAAATTTTCTATCTTCATCTGTATATCCCAAACTGTGAAAAATTTCTCTTAATTCTTTGTCTGGTATCTCTATTACATTTTCCGGAGGATTTTCTAATTTATGGGCATTTGATTGTCCTTTTTCAATTTCACGCACTTGCTCGTAAGTTTTACCAAAATACATTGGTTTTGAGCCATATAAGGAGTTCTTTAAATCCCATGTTGCATCAGATATGATATTGCCTTCTTCTGTTTCCACTAATAAAAAACTATGTGTTTTAGATGAAATCTCTCTTGTACTTACCCCTACTCTTGATAATATATTTCTTTCTATCGCTGTTACACCATCACAAATGCTCTGTCCTTCTACAATAGATTTCCATATATTTTTCACATTTTTAGGAAGTTTTGAGCCAAGGTCGCTTCCTCTAAATTTAAAATCAGGCACATATGAAATTCTTTTTCCCATTTCATAATGTACATATGCCGCTTTTTGTTTTTTTGTCCAGTCCGGATTTATATCTTTCACAATTTCTTGAATTATCTCTTCTGCTTGTAAAAATTCTTCTTTTGATGCATTACCAATAATTGTATTTGCTACTGATACTTCTCTATCACAACTTTTTATATATTCTGCCAGATTTTGATAAAATGCATTATCTTCGTCTTCTCTAACTTGAATTCTTGTAAATTTACCTAATTCATCTACCTTCATCTCATGGTTTCTTTTTAATTCTTCTATATCCATTTATAACATATCCTTTAACTGTATATTGGGAATAATTTTATATCCATTTCTATCGTCTCTTTCTGAATCTGCATTTTGTACTAAATCTAATATAAAATCATTTCTTTGTTCTTTTGTTTTTTGTATATTTTTTGGTTCCTCTATAAGCTTTATCTTATCTTTTTTGAATAGTTTTTGAATTATTTTTATTAGCCATTCCATAAATTTACCTACCTAGCTTTTGTATAATTTTGATTTAATTGTATATTTATTTTTAAGCTGTTTCTTTTTCTTCACTTTCTGGCACTTGTCTTTTTTTCTTTCCTTTTTGTTGTTTTTGCTTATTATCGTTTACAATAATATCTGGTGCTTCATTATCTAATATTGTTCTTTTAGTTATGATACATTTTTCGATGTTTGGATTTGATGGTATATCAAACATAATATCTCTCATTCTTTCTTCAATAATAGAACGCAATCCTCTTGCTCCTGTTTTTCTTTCAATTGCTTTATCAACAATTGCTCCTAATGCCTCTTCTTCAAAGATTAATTCTACACCATCTATTTCAAATAATTTTTGATATTGTTTGATTAATGAATTTTTAGGTTCTTTCAATATTTCTATTAAAGCTTCTCTATCCAATTCTTGTAAAGTTGCAACAATTGGTAATCTTCCTATAAATTCTGGAATCAAACCAAATTTTAATAAATCTTGTGGCAATAATTCTTTAAATATTTCATATTGGCTAACATCTTTCGTACTTTCTATTTTTGAACCAAAGCCAATAGATTTCTTTCCTGTTCTATCTTTTATAATATTTTCTAATCCTTCAAATGCTCCTCCACAAATAATTAAGATATTTTCTGTATTGATTTGAATCAATTCTTGATTTGGGTGTTTTCTCCCCCCTTGTGGTGGTACTGATGCAATCGTTCCTTCTATAATTTTTAATAATGCTTGTTGTACACCTTCTCCACTAACATCTCTTGTAATTGACGGATTTTCTGATTTTCTAGTTATTTTATCAATTTCATCTATATAGATAATACCTTTTTCTGCTTTTTGTATATCCCCATCTGCAGCTTGAATTAATTTTAACAAGATGTTTTCAACATCTTCTCCAACATATCCAGCTTCTGTAAGTGTTGTTGCATCTGCAATTGCAAATGGTACATCTAATATTCTTGCCAAAGTTCTTGCAAGTAATGTTTTTCCACAACCTGTTGGTCCTAATAATAGGATATTACTTTTTTGGATTTCTACATCATCATCTTTACTTGCTGCCTCTTCATGTGCAATTCTTTTATAATGATTATATACTGCAACTGATAATGTTTTTTTCGCATCTTCTTGCCCAATCACATAATCATCTAATACTTTTTTTATTTCTCTTGGACTTGGAATATCATTTAACTCATTTAAAGTATATCCTGCTTTATCGTCATCATATAATTCTGCTTCTATAATACTGTTGCAAAGTTCTATACATTCATCACAAATGTATACACCTGGTCCTGCAACAATTTTTCTTACATTTTCTTGTGCCTTACCACAAAATGAACATCTTACACTTTTTGGTACATCATTTTTTGCCATTTGTTTTTTCATTCCTTCCTAAAATCTTCTTTCTTTCATATATTATATTAAAATTAACAATTATTATACACTTGTTTTTCTAATATTTTTAAAGATTTTATTTTCTTTTGTCCATAATTCCATCGATTAATCCATATTTTAAAGCTTCTTCTGCTGTCATATAATTATCTCTTTCTGTATCTTTTTGGATTTGCTCTACTGTTTGACCTGTTCTTTCACTTAAGAACTTATTTAATTTTTCTCTTGTCTTTACTAAGTGATCTGCATGAATTTTAATTTCTGTTGCTTGACCTGAAAGTCCGCCCCCGCCGATTAATGGTTGGTGAATTAAAATTTCTGCATTTGGTGTTGCGAATCTCTTTCCTTTTTCACCAGCAGCTAAAAGTGCTGCTCCCATACTAGCTGCCATTCCTATACAGATTGTTGAAACTGGGCATTTTATATAATTCATTGTATCTATAATTCCCATTCCATCTGTAATAGAACCTCCAGGTGAGTTGATATATAAGTTAATATCTTTATCTGGATCTTCTGACTCTAAGAATAATAATTGTGCTATTATTAAACTTGATGTTGTTGGATTAACATCTTCTCCTAAGAATATAATTCTATCTTTTAATAGTCTTGAGAAAATATCATATGATCTTTCTCCTTTACTAGTTTGTTCTATAACATAAGGTACTAAACTTGCTTTTTCTAACATATTAAATTCCTCCTTCTAAATTTTATCCTAAAAGTAACATTGTATGTCTTATTCAATCATTTATGATAATCTTTCTGACAATCATAGTTACTATATTCTAACTAACAATAATTGTCAAAAAAGCTGGGGTTAAAATTTAACTATTACATTTAACACCCAACCTTTCTATATGTATTATTCTATTTTATTTTTGCATTTTCTACTAAAAATTCTATTGCTTTTTCTGATTCTAATCCTTGTTTAATATAATTTCTTACATTTTCATTTTTTAAGAATTCTTCATCATTTTCTCTACCATAATTTTTAGCCATTTCTTTTATTTTTTCATCAACATCAACATCTGCTACTTCTATTTT
Organism: uncultured Clostridia bacterium; assembly: GCA_944386675.1. Lineage (GTDB taxonomy): Bacteria > Bacillota > Clostridia > TANB77 > CAG-508 > CAG-269. The sequence continues at coordinate 21,921 of CALXBY010000011.1, forward strand.
TTCAGCTTTAATAACTGCTTCTAATGCTAAACGAGATTTAATTGCTTCTATTGCTTGTGGTTCATATTCTTTTTGCATTTCTTCTTTTGTTTTTCCCATCATTTGAAGATATTGGTCTAATTTTAATCCTTGATATGCTAATCTTTGTTCCATATCTTTTAACATATTTTCTGTTTCTGTTTCAACCATTCCTGATGGAATATCTACTTTTACATTTTCACATACAGCTTTTATAACAGCATCTTGTGTTTCATATTTTGCTCTTTCATCATTTTGTTTTTGCTTCTTTTCTTTAATGCTTTCTTTTAATTCTTTTAAAGTATCAAATTCACTAACATCTTTAGCAAATTCATCATCTAATGTTGGTAATTCTTTTTTCTTAATTTCATTTACTTTTACTTTAAATGTAGCATCTTTTCCAGCTAAATCTTTTGAAAAATATTCTTCTGGGAATTTTACCTTTATATCTTTTTCTTCTCCAATTTTCATTCCTATAATTTGGTCTTCAAATCCTGGTATAAATGTGTTACTTCCAATTTCTAAATCATGATTTTCTGCTTTTCCACCTTCAAAAGCAACACCATCTACAAATCCTTCAAAATTAATATTTGCAATATCTCCCTTTTCTACTGGTCTGTCTTCTACAGATATTAATCTTGAATTATGTTCTTGCATATGTCCTAATTCATGTTCTATATCTTCGTCTGTTACTTTATATTCTATTTTTTTGATTTCTACACCTTTATATTTTCCAAGTTCTGCTTCTGGTTTTGTTTGGAATACAGCTGTAAAAATTAAGTCTTGTCCTTTTCCAATTTGTGTAACATCTATATCAGGTCTGCTAACAACTTCTAACTTATTTTCTTCTACTGCTTTTTCTAATTCTTCTGGAACTACTTCATTAAAAGCATCTTCATAGAAAATTTCTTTTCCATAATATTTTTCTACAATATTCATTGGAGCTTTACCTTTTCTGAAACCTGGTATATTAAAATATTTTGCACTTTTAAAATATACTTTTTTAATAGCCTCATCAAATTTCTCAGCTTCTATTGTTACATTTAATTTTACTTCATTTGCATTTTCTGTTTTTTCTACTTTACATTCCATTATCATTCAATCCTTTCTTTATTCATATAGCTTAATTATTATACCACATTTTTCCCAATTTGCAAGGATTTTTAAATATTTTTTAAAAAATACTTGTTTTTTTCATACTTTTGTGTTAAACTTGTTAATAGTCAGTTTATTTTAAAAAATTAGGAGGTGCAATTAAGAATGGCTAAATGTGCAATATGTGAAAAATCAGTTAATCATGGAAATAAACTTAGCATTACACGTTCACACATCAGTAAAAGATCACCACGTACATGGAAACCAAATTTAAGAAGCGTTAAAGTTACAGAAAATGGTGAAACAAAAAGAATTTATGTATGTGCTAAATGTTTAAGAGATGGAAAAGTAAAGAGAGCATAAGCTCTTTTTTTGATATATAATAAGTAGAGTTCAAATTAAAGCTTAAAGCGAACTCTACTTTTTATTATTTTAAATTCTATTATTCTTTCTTTTCTATTTTTTAATTCTTATCTTTTATTCCAAATATCAATTTCACAAATCCTCTCAAGAATTTTGGAACCTTTTTAACTACAATTGTCATATATGTATCCCTCCTTTTATATTAACATGCTAACCACATAAATCCAACGCATACTACCACTAAACCTATTATAAATAGCCAGCCAGTCATCGGAAGTAATAAAACTAATAATATTCCTAATCCCAGTCCTATTAGACAAACTGCAATTGTCTTTTTAAACAATTTTAACATTTCTATTACCTCCATTCTCTTTTGTATATTATATTCTAGGTTATTTTCATGTGTTACAATTATGGTAACAATTGACTTTTCTTTAATTTTTCTTTAAAATATATGGTGAAATTAGAAATAGCAATTAATAATATGATAGAAGGGATTATATATGAAGAAAACAGATACTGTAAAAATAGTAGAAATTTTAAAACAAACTTATCCAGATGCTACTTGTAGTTTAGATTTTGAAACACCGATTCAAGCAGTTGTTGCTGTCATACTTTCTGCACAATGTACAGATGAAAGAGTCAATAAAACAACACCTACCCTTTTTGAAAAATGTAAAACTGCAGAAGATTTTGCAAATATTGATATAAAAGAACTTGAAGATTTAATTCATCCTTGTGGTTTTTTTAAGAATAAAGCCAAAAATATTAAGTTGTGTGCCAATCAAATTTTAGAAAAATTCAATGGACAAGTTCCAAATACTATGGAAGATTTAATGAGTTTAGCCGGTGTTGGTAGAAAAACTGCCAATGTTGTATTATTAGAAGTTTTTGGAATTGCTGAAGGCATTGCTGTTGATACTCATGCCAAAAGAATTTCAAATCTAATCGGTTTATCTAATGAAAAAGAACCTGAAAAAATAGAACAAGATTTGCTAAAAATCTTTCCTAAAGAATATTTAAAAGATATTAATCATTTATTTGTTTGGCATGGTAGAAATACTTGTATTGCTAGAAGTCCTAAATGTGATAATTGTACAATTAATAAGTATTGCAAATATTATATAAAAAATATGCATTGACAAAATCTTCTATGTTATTTCTTTTCTTCTAAAAATCTTTTGCATATTTATTTATCTTTTTTACATACTACTATGTAGAGGTGATTTTTTGACAAATATTAATTGTTCACTAAATTGTATTTATCAAAAAGATGGTAAATGTTCTTATTCTAGCATTACACCATCTACTTTTTCCACAACCAGTGAATGTGCTTACTTTGTTGATAAATCAGAAGAAAAAGAAACTAATTTTCAATAATTAGTTTCTTTTTTTAGCAATAAAAGTTTTCAAAGGTTGCCAAAATGGCCCGTCCCCTTTGGCAACCTTTTTCAGTATTGAACATCTTTTTCATTGACAAAATTTGTTTTACGGTATATATTGCTATTGATAACAAATTTAAAAGGAGGTTTTTTATGTTAAAAAACAAAATAAAAATTATTGTTTTAATTACTTTGATGATTATTTCCTTATTAATTCCTGTTGTTAAGGCTGAAAATGAGGTTGATGTTCAAACAACAACAACTGACCAAGTAGACCCTATCAGTGAAAATGAAAATCAAGAAACAATAACGATAAAAGATGGTGATGAGTATTTATTTCAAGATAATGTAACAATTGATACTCCTGTTGATGGAAATTTATTCATATTTGCCAATACAGTTACGATTAATTCTCAAGTTGGTGGTGACGCTTTTATCTGTGCTAACACAATTAATATTGAAGAAAATGCTTATATTTTAAGTAATGTATTTGCTTCTGCAAACACAATTAATATGAAAGGTATTGTATATAATATTTATTCTGTTAGTGATACATTAACAATAGATGGATTTGTATATAGAGATGTAAGAAGTATCTGTAATACTCTTAATATTAATAGTATGGTCGGAAGAAATGTCTTTGCAAATTGTTCTTCTATAAATTTTAAAGAAAAAGCAGAAAGTAATCCAAGTGTTGCATCTTATGGAAATATTCAAGGAAGTTTAAACTATTATTCTGATGAAGAAATTACTATTCCTGAAGGCGCTGTCGCTGGAGAAACCAATTTTACATCTTTAAAAAATAATACTTTTGATATTTCAATCTACATGTATTCTTTAGGTGCTATACTAGTATCTGCTATAGTCATATGGTTAATTGGTTTATGGATTTCTCCAAAACTATTACAACATACAAACAAAACAATGTCATGGAAAAAAGTTTTACAAATTATAGGATTAGGAATTATTGTACCTATTATTGCTACTTTATTGGCGTTTATCATTCTTCTTATTCCTATTGCTAGCCAATTTGTCATATTACTACTTGGTTTATTAATGATATTGTTCTTTATTAGTACATCTGTTACATTAATTGATATTAATGATGGCATTTGCAATAAATGTAATATTTCAAAAAATGTATATAAATTAGGTTTTTTAATTATTATTACATTCATTTACTGGCTATTGACATTTATCCCTTACTTAGGTGCTATTCTTTCAGTAATTACTGTTATATGGGGTATTGGTAGTGTTTCTTATAAACTTTTTATAAAAGAAAATGATAATGATAAACCTGCTACAACCGATAAGTCTGATGGAACTGCAAAAGACCAAAAATAGGATAACGAAATAAACAAAAAAATATATTTTAAAAGAAGGAATCTGCAATGTCAGATTCCTTCTTTCTCTAATTAATATCTATAAATTTTTTCTTATATTATAGATATTAACTACATTACTTTATACACAGTACTGCACGAAAACTTGTATATCGACGACCTCCGTGTCCCCTATAAAAAGGTTCACGATAAGCAACTGGTTTATCGCTTTTCTTAGCCCTGTTGGTATAACCTCCCCGCACAACTCTCCACGCTTTATCTTCACTGTACTTTTCCTGGGTCAATTCATTATAATTACCAGCAAAATCAAAAATATTGTTGGTACTTTCTTTTGACCATGAGCTTCCTGTTGGTAATTCATAATTATACATCGAGTCATATTCAAAATAATGCCCCCAACTTCTCGAATCTACTGCAATCTCGTCATAAGTTCTTGTGGTTTCCCAAAACCATTCTAGAACAGAATCATATTCTGCTCCAAAAGGTAAATGACTCTTGACAATTTCGTTATTTTCGATTGAAGCTGCCACTTGCATAGCTTCATCAAAACCAATACTTGACCAAGCTGCTCTTTGTCTTTTCGATTGAGGCTTTTCTGTTTTTGCATTTTTCGAAATGTTATACCTCGAAATGAAGAAGCCAAAATATCTTTCTATGCTTTCAATTTGTAGTACCAATTCATCTGTTAATTCTTCATGATAGCGCTTTAGATGAAATATATCTTTGCAAAAATTTCTCCTTCCGATTTTTTTATCAAAATGAGTCCCATCAAGTGTTCCATTGGGTTTCAATTTTTCAACCGGACACCATGTAAACTGATTATATTTTTTTTGCAAGTCTATTATTTCTTTTTCAGTTAAATTTAACCAGCTAATGTTTTTTCCCTCTTCTTGTGGAATTTGGTAAATAACCAGCCCTTCGTTTTTGCCCCAAATAACATTTTCTTTTCTTATTCCAGATACTGTCCATCCAGGTGGAACTACCGCATTATTTCCGTCCTTATCTTTATACATAGATAATACATTTGCATATTCCCCTGGTTGTACAGTAGGCAGTTTTTTGTAAGTTTCATTTCGAATCTTGTCCAAAGCTCTAGCTCTGATAACTAACTCTCCTTTTTTTCCTTCTGTCACAACATATGTTATCCCACTTTCTGCCTCAAGTACAATCTTTTCATACCGTTTCATGCTTAATACCTCCTTAATCAAGTTATATTTATATATACTAGACTATTGTCATTGTTAATGATACCATATTTTCTTGTTTTTTGCAATTCTTGTATACTTTCTCTCATAAGGATGCATCCCCAATTGGACATTTTAATTCATCTATAATTACTTTGTAATCTACCGCATTTAATATAGCTGTTCCAGCAACTAAGATATTGGCTCCTGCTTTTTTTACTTCTGGTGCAGTTTTTAAATTAATTCCTCCATCTACTTCTATATCAATTTCTAAATGCTTTTCATCAATATAGTTTTTTAATGTTCTTACTTTTTCTGTCATTTCACTTAAATATGTTTGTCCACCTTTTCCTGGTTCTACTGTCATAACTAGGCACATATGTATATATGGTAAATATTTATAAACCTCTTCTACATTTGTATTTGGTTTTACAGATATTCCTACTTTGCAATTATTTTGTTTTATATAGTTTATGTTTTCTAATACCTCTTCTTCATTTTTACATGCTTCCAAATGAAATGTTATAATGTTTGGTTCTACTGCACTAAAATCATCTACTGCCTTTTGGATATTTTCTACCATTAAATGTACATCTAGCGGTGCATTTGATATTCTTCTTATGTATGCTGAATATTCTAACATTTTTTGATAAGTATCTTTTTCCACAAATTTACCATCCATAACATCTATATGAAAATAATCTGTTTTAGATGCTTCTAATGCAAAAAATGTTTTTGACTCCTCTCCTTTTTGTACTGAAAGAATTGATGTTGAAACTTCTACCATTTTCTTTCCTCCTTTTCTTTTAATTCTTGATATATTTTGCAAAATCTATCATATCTTGCTTTATCAATCTTTCCATTTTCAACTGCTTTTTTGATTCCACAGTTTTCTTCTTTTATATGTGTACATCCCACAAATTCGCAATTTTCTTCAAATTGTTGAAATTCCTTAAAATATTTATATAACTCTTTACTTTCTATTTCTGATATATCAAAAGTTGAAAAACCTGGCGTATCTGCTATATATGTATTGTCATCAATTTCATATAATTTAACAGCTGTTGTTGTGTTTTTTCCTCTTTTATTTTTCTTACTAATTTCACCTTCTTGTGTAACATCTCTATCAAATATACCATTAATTAATGTGGATTTTCCAACACCAGAGTTTCCTGAAAATGCATTCACATTATTTTTTAATATATCTTTTAGTTCATCTATTCCTTTTCTTTGTTTAGCATCTGTTAATATTACGGTATATCCTATTTTAGTATATATTTGTTTTATATTTTTAAATTCTTCTTTTTTATCTAAATCCGTCTTATTTAACACGATAATGCTATTAACACCTATATATTCTGCAAAAGCCAATTGTTTATCTAACATTAGTAAATCTGGTTTAGGCTCTTTACTAGAAACTACATATATAATTTGGGTAATATTTGCAAGTTTTGGTCTTTTAATATATACTTTTCTTTCGTGAATTTCTTCTATAACTGCTTTTTGGTTATTTTCATCTGTTACAGTTATACTTACAATATCACCTACAACTGGTGTTATTTCTTCTTTCTTAAATTTTCCTCTTGCCGTTGTTTCATATATTTCGTTTTCAGCTTCCACTTTATATAAATTTGATATATTCTCTATAATTACTCCTTGCATATTTCCTCCATTTTGTACAATTTATAAAAACATTCTTCTTTATCATTATATACGAAAAAAGTCCAATTCGCAATTATGAATTGAACTTTTTTATATTACTACTATCAAATTTTTATAAAACGTATTTACTATTAATTATCCATATCAATTAAATGTAACAGAATCTTGTGAACCTAATGTAACAGTTTTACTTGAACGATATATTTGACTTCCTGTTTTTGGATCTGTAATTGTAACTGTTATCTCTAAAGATTCTCCATCTTTTCCTGATAAAGAAATTGCAGAATATGCTGTTTCATTTTTATTAACACCGGTTCTTGTTTCTCCATTTACACTGATATTTACAGTTCTACTTGTTGTTTCATCTTCTTCATCTTCTGTATATCCACCTGTTATTTGTTTTAAATTAATAATAACAGATACATTTTTTGTTTCAGCTACTTTATTTACAGTTAAAGTAACGGTTGTTCCTTCATCTACAGTTGTTCCTGCTGTAACACTTTGTTTTGTAACTTTTCCATTATCTGTTGTTGCATCTACATAAGTAACTGTCACCTTTAATCCTTGACCTTCTAATGTTGTTCTTGCATTTGCTTCTGTTTGACCAACTACATTTTCAACTGTAACTTGTCTAATTCCTGTTCCTTTACTTACATGAATTTTAATTGTATCTCCAGCATATGCTTCTGATTCTGCTTCTACCTCTTGAGAAATTACATATCCCTCTTCTACTGTTCTACTAGTTTCTTCAATAACTTCCGCCTTCAAATTTGCTTCTTCTAAAGCATCTTCTGCTTCTTGTCTAGTCATACCAACTACTTTTGGGACAGTTGTTTTTTCTTGTCCTTTACTAATTACAACCTTTACAGTACTTCCTTCTTTTACATTATAATCTGCTATATATGTAGGATCTTGAGAAATGACATAACCTTCTGGAACTTCTTTATTAAATTCCTCACTTGATACTTCAAATATTAATTTTAAATCTTCTACTGTTTTCTTAGCTTCTTCTCTTGACATTCCTACAACTTCTGGAAGCTCTACTTCAGGTGGATTTGTTATATTTAAATATGCTAATGTTCCTCCTAAAGCAATTGCAAATAGTAAAACGAGTCCTATAAAAGAACTTAATACTTTATGTCTTTTTATAAACGCTACAAATTTATTGTCTTGTTTTTCATTTCTCTTATTATTTTCGTCCTCTATATTTCCATATAAATCTGTATTAATTTTTTGTGTTTTAGCTGTTACATCATAATCTCTATCATCAACAAAATCACCATTTGGATTTTTTAGGGCTTGCCTTAAATCAGCTAACATATCTGTTGCAGACTGATATCTTAATGTTGTATCTTTCTTTAAAGCCTTCATGATAATTCTATTAACTGCTGATGGTAAATTTGGATTTAATTCTATTGGCTCTTCAGGTTCTTCTTGCATATGTTTCAAAGCTACAGAAACTGGAGTATCAGCATCAAATGGAACCCTTCCTGTTACCATTTCATACATAACTACTCCTAGAGAGTATAAATCTGATTTTGCGTCTGTATATCCTCCTCTTGCATGTTCTGGTGAAAAATAATGTACAGAACCAATTGTTGTTCCAAATGCTGTAATTGTTGAATTTGAAACGGCTTTTGCAATTCCAAAATCTGTAACTTTTGCTATACCATCTTCTGTTATAATAATATTATGTGGCTTAATATCTCTATGAATAATGTTATTTTTATGTGCCATCTCCAATGCTGAAGCAATTTGAATTGCTACATTTACTGACCATTTCCATGGAAGTGGTCCTCTTTCTTCTACAATAATTTCTTTTAATGTCTTTCCCCTAATTAGTTCCATTACAATATAATATAAATTATCTTCTGAACCAACATCATAAATAGATACAATATTAGGATGTGTAAGTCTTGCTGCTGATTGTGCTTCTATTTCAAATCTTTTAATAAATTCCTCATCAGTAGTGAACTCATCCTTTAAAACTTTTACAGCTACATTTCTCTTTAACACTTTATCTTCTGCTCTATAAACTGTAGCCATACCACCATTTCCAACTTTTTCGATAATCTCATACCTATTTCCTAACATTTTTCCTTCTAAAATCATATTTATCTCTCCTTAATATGTTTAATATGTGGATTGCTCTTGCTTATTATATATTTTTTATTACAATAACTGTAATATTATCATATCCCCCATTGTCATTAGCCAATTTCACTAATTCTTTAGGAGCTTGTTCTATATCTTTTTTTGCCCATTTAAATATTTCTTCTTGTGAAACTAAATTTGTTAAACCATCTGAATTGATAATCAGTATATCATCTTTTAAGAAACCTTTTACCATAACATCTGGTTCCACAAAAGCATTACATCCTAAAGCTTTCATTAACATATTTTTTTGTGGATGGTGTGCTGCTTGTTCTTGCGTTATTGTCCCATCCTTTACTAATTTTTGTACATAACTGTGGTCTTGTGTTAATTTTCTCATGAAATCTTTTCTAATTCTATATATTCTACTATCTCCAACATGACCGATAAAGGCTCTATTATTATATATTAAACAAACTTCTAAAGTAGTACCCATTCCTTCTAATTCTGGTTCTTCTTTAGATTTTTCATATACCACCATATTAGCATATTCCATACTACTTCCAACTAATTGAATAATACTTTCCTTGTCTTTAGGAATTTCTTTAAAGTTATTTTCTATATAACTTTTGGCTGACTGGATAGCAAGTTTGCTTGCTATTTCTCCACCTTTATATCCCCCCATGCCATCTGCTAACATATATAGTTGAACTTCATCTAGTGAATTAGCTATATAGTAATAATCTTGATTCTGTTCTCTTACCTTACCTATATCTGACTTTGCATAAGCCTTTATCATGTTTTCACCTCGTTTTCCTTTTGTTTTTTCTTAAAAATTTATATAAATATACTTGTAACATTTATATCATAAGTTTATGATTTTTGCAATTACTTTATTAAAATTTGTTCATTGGGGACGTGCCAAAATGGACATTTTTTGTCCAAAAGGGACAGACCTTAAGAATGATTTCAAGAATAGCTATGTAAACAGATACAATTAATTTCGATATTTCTTATTAAACTTTTATCCCCATTGACACTTAAAATTTATTAACCTATAATTAATAATGTACAGATAAACTATTTTAGTAAGGAGAAAGTTATGGAAGAAAAATATAAATTGCAAGAAATACAAACTGATGATATTTTTACAAGAAAAAAAATAAAATATTTATTCTTTACCATATGGTTAATTGGTGTAATACTTTTATCAGTACTTATTTTTGTTATATCAAAATCCATTGGTATTTCACTACTTATTGCGTTTAGTTATAGCTGTATATTTGGAATGCTTGCATTATATATTTACTTATTTCCTAAAAATAATAAAGCGTATAAATACATAAAAAATATTGGAAAAAAAGACACTGCCTATATAGTAGATACAGGATTTACTCGACCACGGTCGCTCTGCTAATTCTGGCGGTAACCCCATCGTTTCCCTTGCTATTGTTACAGCTTTTTCATATGCTGCTATTAAATGCCATGGTCATATTAAAAATGAAAATTCTGGGCGTAATCTATATTATATTGCTATCGTTTATAAAGAAAAAGTTAAAAATATTTATAACTTACAAGATAATAATGCTTATGAAATATTAAAACTGATATTAGATACACACACTTATCCTGTTGCAAAACCAATAAATATTCCTGTTGATGTTTATGTTTATAAAAATAAAATTTATGTGGATTTTGAAAGTGTAAAATTAAGTACTTTAGAGGGATATGAGGAAGCAAAAAATGTTATAGAAAAGTTAAATCAACAATAGATATTTTATTAAATATTCAAAAAAGGACAGATTCTTAAAATAGTCTGTCCCTTTTGGTATCATTTTGGAACGATTTGGCACGTCCCTAACGTTTTAATTCTTCTAAAAACATTTGATTTAACATTTTTGGATTTGCTTTTCCTTTTGTTTCTTTCATTGCTTGTCCAACTAAGAAACCTAAAGCTTTATCTTTTCCACCTTTATAGTCTGCAACTGATTGAGGATTTGCTTCTAATACTTTCAACACAACCTCTTTTATTGCACCTTCGTCTGATATTTGTATCCATCCTTTTTCTTTAATAATTTCTTCTGGGTCTCTAGGATTTTCGAATAATTCTTCTAATACTTTTTTACCAATACTTGAACTAATGGTTCCTTTATCAATTAATATTACTAATTTTCCTAATTGATTACTATCAAATGGAATTTCAATTGGTTCCATTTCTGTTTCATTTAATATTCTTGATATATCAGATATAATCCAGTTATTTACTGCTTTTGGATTATTACATACTTTGATTGCACCTTCAAATAAGTCTGATAAATATTTTGAAGAAGTAATAATATTTGCATCTTTTTCTGATAATCCATATTCTTGTAAATATCTTTCTTTTCTAGTTTCTGGTAATTCTGGTAATGTGTTTTTAATATTTTCAATATATTCTTCTGATAATTTAATCGCTACTAAATCTGGGTCTGGGAAATATCTGTAGTCTTGAGCATCTTCTTTATCTCTCATAGGGAATGTTTTTCCTGATACATCATCCCATCTTAAGGTTTCTTGTTCTACTACGCCTCCCTCTTCTATCACATCAATTTGTCTATCTATTTCATATTCAATTCCTCTTGTGATACTTCTAAAAGAGTTCATATTTTTCATCTCTGTACGTGTACCTAATTTTGTATCTCCTTTTTTTCTAACAGATACATTAACATCTGCTCTATAAGAACCTTCTTGCATTTTACAGTCAGAAACTTCAATATATTCTAATATAGATTTTAATTTTCTCAAATATTCTTCTGCTTCTTCACTACTTCTTAAATCTGGTTCTGAAACAATTTCAATTAGAGGTACACCTGCTCTGTTTAAGTCTACTAAACTTCCTCCCGCAAATTCATCGTGATTTAGTTTTCCTGCATCTTCTTCTATATGAATTCTGGTTAATCTGATTTTTTTCTTTCCTTCTTTTGTATCAATTTCTACATAGCCATGCTCACATAATGGTTTGTCATATTGTGAAATTTGATACGCTTTTGGTAAGTCTGGATAGAAATAGTTTTTTCTATCATTTTTACTATTTCTAGATATTTCACAATTAGTTGCTAATCCTGCTTTTACAGCATATTCTACTACTTTTTCATTTAATACTGGTAATGTTCCTGGCATTGCCATACAAATTGGACAAGTTTGTGTGTTAGGAGCTGCCCCAAATTTTGTTGGACATGAACAAAATATTTTTGTTTTTGTAGATAGCTCTGCATGCACTTCTAGTCCTATAATCACTTCATAATCTTCTCTAGCCATTTATTCTCCTCCTATTTTTAATACTCTTTATTTCTTAAATTCTGGTTTATAGTTTTCTCTAAATTTCAAATCTTGTTCAAATGTATAAGCTGCATTTAAGATGGTTTCTTCACAGAATTTATTTCCAATTAATTGCATTCCTACTGGCATGCCATCTTTATCTACCCCACATGGAATAGAAATACCTGGAAGTCCTGCAATATTTACTGAAACTGTACAGATATCTGCTAAATACATTTCCAATGGATTATTTGATTTAGAACCAATATCAAATGCGACTGTTGGTGATGTTGGTACTAAAATGACATCATATTTTTCAAACGCTTTATTAAATTCATTCATTACTAATGTACGTACTTGTTGCGCTTTTTTGTAATATGCATCATAATATCCTGATGACAATACATAAGTTCCAAGAATAATTCTTCTTTTTACCTCTGGTCCAAATCCTTCACTTCTTGATTTTTTATATAATTCTTTTAAGTTTTTAAATTCTCCTGTTCTATATGTATATCTGATTCCATCAAATCTTCCTAAGTTTGAACTAGCTTCAGCACAAGCAATAATGTAATATGATGCTAAAGAATATTTTGCGATATCTAATGAAAATTCCTCAATTTCTGCTCCTAATTTTTTATATCTATCAATTGCTTCCTCTAATTTTTCTTTTACCTCTTCATTAATTCCTTCTGCATAAAATTCTTTTGGAACACCAATTTTTAAACCTTTTACATCACCTTTTAAGCAAGCTGTATAATCTTTTTCTTCTCTATCTACTGATGTTGTATCTTTTTTATCATGACCTGCAATAATATTTAATAACATAGCAGAATCTCTAACATCTTTTGTAATAGGTCCAATTTGGTCTAATGATGATGCAAAAGCAACTAATCCATATCTAGATACCAATCCATAAGTTGGTTTTAATCCTACAACACCACAAAAACTTGCTGGTTCTCTAATAGATCCCCCTGTATCACTACCTAATGCCCATGGTACCATATTTGCTGCTACTGCTGCTGCACTTCCTCCTGAAGAACCTCCTGGTACTTTATTTAAATTCCATGGATTTTTTGTTGGATAAAAATAAGAATATTCAGTTGAGCCTCCCATAGCAAATTCATCCATATTTAATTTTCCAAGGTTAATCATATTTTCATTATTTATTTTTTTCATAACTGTTGCATCATATGGTGATACAAAGTTTTCTAACATTTTAGAACTGCAAGTTGTTTTCACACCTTTTGTGCAAATATTATCTTTAATTCCTATTGGAATTCCTGCAAAATCCCCTTTTACTTCACCTTTATCTATTTTTTCTTGCATTTCTTCTGCTTTTTTTGTAGCGTCTTCAGTTAATACTGTTACAAAAGCTTGTACATCTTTTTCTTTTTCATGAATTCTATCTGTATATGCTTTTGTTATATCTTTTATGGTTAATTCTTTACTTTTTAACTTTTCTTGTAATTCGTGAACCGTTAATTTTGTAATATCCATCTATAATCCTCCTCTTTTAATTCTTCTTATTTCATAATTTTTTTATAGTTTTCTATTTTTTGATATAGGTGTGGCCAAGAATATACTCTTTCTATATTTTCATTTTCGAAATCTTTATTAACAATTGTATCCATCATATATGTTTTAATTTCTGCATTTGCCATTTGTGTACAATTCTTTATACTATCATCGATAAATATATCTATTTCATTCTCTTGTGCCACAATTACTTTATTTTGAGAATTTAATATTAATTTATCATATGGTATCTTATATTTTTCTAACCATTCTTTGGTTAATTTCTCTACATCAAATTTATCTGATAAAAATCTTGCAGTAATTAAATATATACTATCTCCATTGTCTTTTAATTTTTTTATATTCTCGACTGCATACATTTTAGGCTGTACATTTAATACTGTCTTTTCATAATATTTCTCTAAAAACTCTTTATCCTCTTTTTGATTCCAATTATGAAACTCTGTACAATACATATGTGTAATAGAATTTCTATCAATATTTTTTATTTCTTTTCCAATATCATTAATTGTATAATTCTGTGCATAATTGAATAATACATCATATGTATTAGCTATTGTATCATCTATATCAATTCCTATATTCATAAAATTTCTCCCAATATTCTTCTAAAAATTACTAATTAATTACTTTTGGTATTTTAAACATATTTTGTTCTTCACTTGGTGCATTCATAAATAATGCTTTGTTATCTTCAAATATTTCTACTTCATCTTTTCTAAATACATTTTTAGCTTCATTTGCACCTATTGTAATATCTAAATTTTCTGTATTTGCATTATTTACGATATTTGCAAAATCTAATATCTCTTGTAAATTATCCAAATATTGTTGAACTTCATTTTCTTCCAATGTTAAATTAGCTAAATTTGCAATGTGCAAAATTTCTTCCTTACTTACTTGCATATAATCATCTCCTACTTTTAATTTGGTTCTTATTATATAATGAAAACAACAAAAAAACAAGTCAAAATGACTTGTTTTCTATATTTTCAATATTGATATTCTTTAAATTGCTCTTGCTTTTACAATTACCCTTTGTTTACTATCATCTGTACAGGTAATTAATGTAATTTCTTTTTTGCCATTTGTATTTTGAGAAGTACAACTTACATCTGTTGGGTCAACTATATATTTATCATATACTTCATAACTTATTGTACTATTATCTGCAAAATTTGTTATTTGTATAACATCACCATTTACCAATGTTGGTACTTTACTAAAAAATCTTGTATTTCTATAATTATGTCCTACAATACAATAATTCCCTACTGTGTTAATATCTGGACCATGGAATTTAACTGGTGACATTTTTAATAATTCTTCTGTTTCTGCTTCAGAATCTGTTTCTCCATCTAGTATACCATACTCGATTCCTAATTTAGGAATTGTTATTTTTCCATCTGTTACATATGTATATCCTGACTGTGATTGTTGTTTTGTTTTTGTGTTTTGATTGGTTTCTGCCATGGCTACTGGTGTTTCAGTTCCATCATCTGTTGTATCATTTAATACAGCGATTAATACATCACTATCTACTACTGTATCATCATCTTCTCTTTGTTCAGCATTTGCTAAAATGTCCTGTGACATAGCTTCTGCTTTATCTCTATCATATGCTGCATATATATAAAGAGAGATTAACACAATTAAGAAAAATACAGATAATATGAAATTAACTTTATATACTTTTTTCTTCCTTTTTAGTTCAGGCGTTATGTATAATTTTTTCGTTACTAATATTTGATTCATAAACCTCTCCATTTTATAATAATCTATCTATAACATTATAACATGAAAATAATGAAATTTAAATATGTTTATTGAAATTTTTTTTATTTCATTATATAATAAGGTATATGCGGGTATAATTTAGTGGTAGAATGTCATGCTTCCGACCTGATAGCGTGGGTTCGATTCCCACTACCCGCTCCAAAAATTATTACTATAAATTATAATGCATAATTTTAATAAACATTCATATAATATTAATGTCAAATTTGGTTTGACAAGTTAAATACTATATGTTAAAATATATTTAACTTAACCCTCTACTACTTTTGTAGTAAGACGGGAGCCTAAATGATTTTGGAGAGTTCTAGCAACTCTCCTTTTTATTTCGTAAAAAATTTGATAATTTGTTTATCAATTAAATCAAGTGATTCACTAGATATTTTTACGTTTCTTCGTACAGTATCTTTGAAAATTCTTTGTTTGCTGATGGTCGTTATTTGATTAACTAATGCAATGCTGTCTTTTTTCATTTTACTGATTTCTTTTTCCATTTTTTCAATATATTTTTGTTCTTTTTCTATTATATTTTGAATGTTTATAGGAAGATCTTCTATCTTTTCTAATTTATCTAATATTTGTTGCAATTTGTTTTTTTCTTTTTCAATTTTTCTTTGGAATATATTGTAAAGTTCCTTCCCGAGATTTACGGAAGAAGACGCATATTTTTTATTATCTTTTCTAGATGTTAATGGAATGACATTTAAAGCTCCATTTCTAGTATTATCATATTTATTTAAAACAATACAATAATGTAACCCACCTAATTCATTTCCAATATTAAAACCTAAATTTACTTTTATTACATCGCCACGAGAATACATACCAGATTTTGCAATATTAAATGTTCTCTCTTCATCATGATATTCAGCAAAGTCATGTATCCAATATGCTAACAAATCACTTTTCTTATATTCACTCAATTCTATATGTTTCAAAAAAGATAAGTCTAATCTATTTAAAGAATTATCTTTATGTATAATAGCATTATTTTTTAATTCAAATTTATCTTCTTTCATAATATCACTCCTCGTAATTTAAGATGGTAATATTATATCAAACATTTGTTCAATATACAATAGCTGTTGATAAATAATTTTATTGTGTTATAATTAAACCAAGCATAAAAATAAATTTAAAAATATATTTTAAAATAGGAGTGAATTTAAATGAGTAAAGAAAATGAAAAGACATTAGAGATATATAAAGAGAAAGCCAATTTGTATTTGGCTAATAGTATTGAACATGATAGATTAGATCCAGCTAAAGCTAAACAAAAACGTGAAAAATTAGAAAAATTAATTACAACAAACTTTTCATCTTTACCTAAACATGCTAAAGTTTTTGAAATTGGTTCTGGAGATGGACTAAATGCAAAGTTTATTGAAAATTTAGGTTTTGAAGTAACTGCAAGCGATACTGCAGATGCTTTCATAGAAGCATCTCAACATCAAGGTTTGAAAACAATTAAATTCAATGCTCTAAAAGATCCCTTTCCAGAAAAATATTATGCTGTCTTCTGCTGGAGAGTTTTTGTTCATTTCACTACAGAAGATGCCTTAAGAACTATACAAAAAGTATATGACACTCTTGAAGATAATGGAATTTTTATCTTTAATGCTATGAACCGAGAAATTAAAGACGTTGATAATGAATGGATAGATTTTGAAGGTGAATATCATATGGGTGCAGAGCGTTATTATAGCTACTTTACTAAAAAAGATTTAGATACCATCATTCAAAAAACTAAATTTAAAATAGAAGATTTTCATAAAGATGGTGGATCTAATAATAATAAATGGTTAGTATATGTATTAAGGAAATAAAAGGTGTAAATAAAGTTTTATAACTTTTAGAATCATAAATAATTATAAAATTTTAAAGAAATTTGTAAAAATATGTACATTATTGTAAAAGCATGGTATAATATATTTCATAATTAAATATTTAATTATTAGAGTAGAAAATAAATCGTTAAGACTTAGTAGACGGGAAGTTGTTACTAAGGCAAAAGTATTTTATACTTGCGTATCTATTTTCGCATTCCGCTAATAAAGATGTTATGGATGTTAACTCCTATTCTTTTAATGCGGATATTAAATAGAAGGGAGATTTTTTTATGCGTAAAAACAAAAAAATTATATTAGCAGCTATTTTATTAGCATTGCTAATCATTTTATCAAGATTCTTATCTGTGAAAACACCAATTATCAAAATTAGTTTTGGCTTTGTTCCAACTATGCTTTGTGCCATTTGGTTAGGACCAAAATGGACTGTTCTTGTAAATGTTTTAGGAGACTTAATAGGAGCAACCTTATTTCCATCAGGAGCATTTTTTGTTGGTTATACTATTAGTACTGCCATCGCTGGTTTTATTTATGGAATATTACTTTATAAAAAAGAACCTGATACTTTTACAGATAAACAATTTATTATAAGAACAATCATTTCTGTTCTTTTGGTTACAGTTATTGTAAATATGGGACTAAATACTTTATGGACAAGCATCACTTCTGGAAAGGCTTTTATGGTATTGTTTGCAACAAGAATAGTTAATCAATTAATTATGGCACCAATCCATGTAATTGTTATCTTATTTATTGAAAAAATATTAAGAAAACCATTTGATAAATATATAAGGAGTAGCGATGATTAACATAGAAAATGTATCTTTTAAATATAAAAATAGTGATTATATCCTAAAAAATATTAATTTTTCAGTAAATAATGGTGAAGTAATTGCCATTGTTGGAAAAAATGGTTCTGGAAAATCTACTCTTGGTAGATTGATTGCTGGAATCACAAAATTAAAAGAAGGAAATATAACGATAGACAATATTAATATCTCTAAAGATATAAAATCGATTAGAGAAAAAGTAGGTATTGTTTTTCAAAATCCAGAAAATCAAATTATCTTTAATAACATTTATGATGAATTATCTTTTTCTCTTAGAAATTTAAGTAAAGAAGAAATCGAAAACCGCATATCAACTTCTTTAAAACAAGTTGATATGTTTGATTTTAAAGATAAAGATTTATATACTTTATCTTTGGGACAAAAACAAAGAATTATGATTGCTGAAATTTTAGCCAAAAATCCCAAATATATTATTTTGGATGAACCTACAACAATGATAGATAGTTATGGAAAAGAAAAAATACATGATATTATTCTAGATTTAAAACAAAGAGGCTATACTATCATATGTATCACAAATATTTCAGATGAAATTTTATTAGCGGATAGAACTTTCATTTTAGATAATGGTGAAATTGTAGCTGAAATAAAGAAACAAGAATTAATTGATAAACATGATATTTTAGAAAAATATAGTATAAAAATTCCTACTTTACTTAGTCTTTTGATAAAATTGAAAGCCGAAGGTATTGATTTACCTATTAAAGATTTTTCAGTAGAAGCGCTTTCAATCGCTATTAAAGAAAAATTACATACAGAAAGGAAATAATAATGAAAGATATTCTTAAGTTTGTAATTTTTATTGTATATGCTACTACTATATTTTTCTTACCAAATCATATTTTCATTTTACTATGTCTTGTGCTAAATTTATTTGTTATTATTTTAGCAAGGTTAAGTTTAAAAAAAGCAATTATAAATACCTTTAAGATATTTCCTTTTATATTATTTACATTTATCATTAATATTTTTTTAGATAGTTTCATAAATGCTTTATGGGTTGGAATAAAATTAATCATCGTATGCAATGCTACCTTTATCTATTCACAAACAACTACTGTTGCACGGACTTGCAAAAACAGTTAAAATTATTTGTACGCCTCTAAAGCTATTTAAAATTAATACAGAAGAAATTGAAGTGATGGTATGTATTTCTTTATCACTTCTTCCTGCAATAAAAAATGACTTAACAGAAGTTAAAAATGCTTGCAAGGCTAAAAATATAAATATGAATTTAAAAAATATGAAATATATATTATCAAAATTTTTATTATCTCTAATTAAAAGAGTTAATCAAATTGATGAAGCTATGATAGAAAAAGGATGTGACTATTAATCTTTCGTCACATCCTTTTGATTTCTTTTTTATTTTTTTACTATATTTAAGATAATCTCTTTTCCCTTTAAATATGTTAATTTTCCACTCTCTGACTCAAAATTAAATTTTAATTTATAACTACACAACATCTGATACTTTTTACCAAACTGTTTATTAATTTCATTTTTTCCATATTTGCCATCACCAATTATAGGATACCCTATATGTGCTAAATGTGCTCTTATTTGATGTGTTCTTCCTGTTTCAATTTCCACATCTAATAAAGCTGTATTATCTTTTCTTTTTTCTAACACAATATATTTTGTAATAATTTTTTGATAGCCTTTTTTGAAAGTATCACTTATATATACTTGTGCTTTTTTATTATCTTTAAATAAGTATGCCTCTAATCTTTCTTCTTTCTTATTTGGAATTCCATATACTAATGCTAAATAATGTTTTTCAATTTCATGATTTTTAAATTTTTCTAACAAAATTTCTAATGCTTCTTCATTTTTGGCAAACATAACCAATCCTGTTGTATTTCTATCAATTCTATGGCATGGTTGTGGTTTAAATTCACAATTTGTGTACTGTTTGTTGATTATTTCTGTCAAAGAATTTCTTCCTGTCACTTCAATATTTGCTGGCTTATTAATTACAAATATATTTTCATCTTCATAAACAATATCTAAATTTATTTGTATATCTTCTAATTCTTTTGGTAGATATACACTTATCCTGTCATTTTCATATACAAGAATATCCTTATTTATCCTTTTTCCATTTACTTTTATATCTTTTTTTCTTAGTAATTTACAAAATGTAGGATAATTTACATTTGATAATTCTTCTAATATCACTTTATTTAATTTCTTTTCATTATATTTCTTTTTTACAATTATTTCTTTCATCATACTAATTATTATATCGTATTTCTAGTATTGAAACAAGCTAGTATCTAAGATTTTTTCATATTTTTCAAAATTTGGCTCATAGTTTTCTATCATTCTATAAAAATATTTTGAATGTGTTTTATATTTTAAGTGACAATATTCATGTAATACTATAAAATCGATTACATCTCTATGAAACATAACAATCTTAGGATTAATTATGATTTTTCCATCTACACATCTTCCTATTTCTTTTTTCATATTTTTGATTTCATAATCTTCTGGTGCAAATCCTAACATTAATCTTGTTTTTTCCATTGCTCTTTCAATTTCAACTTTTGCAATTTGTTCATACATTTTATCAATTGCTAAATCTAAAATTTCTTGATTATTATCTTTTTTATATTTATTAGGAAGTGATATTTTTATTAATTTTTTTTCTACATTTAGTTCTGGTACTTTTACATTTTTGTATACAATTTTCACTTTATAATCAATTCCTAATACTGGTACTGGATGTCTTTCTAACGTTACATCTATGTTCTTTCTTACACTAATTGATTTTTTTACTTTATACATAAATACCACTCCTATCTTTGAATTTTTGTTTTGCAAATTATTGTTCGCTTTTGTTATTCTTATTCTATATCTTATTTTTTACTTTGTCAATACTTTTTTATAAAAAATATAAAATTTTTGTTCGTATTTATTAAAAGTTAGATATATCAGTATTTTCAAGGTTTTCGTTCATTTTTCTCATTATATGTTATATATTTTTTAAACGTCTCAAATTCTAATGGTTTTGAATAAAAATAGCCTTGTATCAAGTCACAATTTTGTTCTTTTAAATATTTAACTTGTTCGCTTTTTTCTACTCCTTCTGCTACTGTTTTTAAGTGTAATTTTTGTGTAATATATAAAATAATTTCTAAAAGATCTATCGTACTTTTTTCTTCTCCAATCTTATCTATAAATGATTTATCAATTTTTATTGTATCAATTGGTAACATTTCTAACATATTTAAAGAAGAATATCCTGTTCCAAAGTCATCTACTGCTATACTAAATCCTTTTTCTTTTATTTTCTCCAAGATTTCCTTCATATTTACGTTCTCATCTGTTGTCGTTCTTTCAGTTATTTCT
Source organism: uncultured Clostridia bacterium (assembly GCA_944386675.1). GTDB lineage: Bacteria > Bacillota > Clostridia > TANB77 > CAG-508 > CAG-269. The sequence continues at coordinate 43,744 of CALXBY010000011.1, forward strand.
AACTGAATTTCATTTGGTGTTACATTATATTTATTACTAATCTTAATATATTTTCTTAAAAAATTTTTTTCTGATAAACTTTCCTTTGATATATTTACTGAAATTTTAGGAAGCTCTTTTAATTGTTTTTTTATCTCCTGAATATTTGCACACACTCTTTTATAGACATACTCATCTAATTTTATAATGAAACGGTTTTTTTCAAATATTGGAATAAATTCATTTGGAGATATCATTTTATCATCTTTTTTCCATCTAACTAAGGCTTCTGATCCTTCTATTTTCTCTGTTTTTGCATTAATTTGTGGTTGATAGTATACTTCAAATTCTTGATTTTTAATTGCCTCTTCCATCATGTTTTCTATTTCACTTTCTCTTATCATTTTTTGTTCAAATTCTTCTGTAAATACACCATATGTTACATTGTATTTTCCCTTTATACTATCATGTGCAAAAATAGCTTTATCTATGATACTTTGTACATTTTTTTCTTCTTTATCACATATATAGACCCCCATAGATATTCGTAAGTTATACCATATATCTCCAATATTTATTCTAGATATTTTTTTATTTAATCTTACTGTTATGTTCTCTATATTCACTTCTCCTATCATAAAAATTCCAAAAACATCATTTGCTAATCGACATACAATATCTGTTTTTCTAATTGAGCTTTTTATCTCTTCTCCTATTCTTTTTAATAATTCATTTCCTTTGTTATGTCCATATTTTTTATTAAAAGATTTAAATTTGTCTATATCTAAGATAATTATTGTTTTTTTATCATTCAGTTTTAATTTTTCTTTTGTCCTTGCTAAATAGGCATTATAGTTTCCTAAACCTGTTATTGGGTCAATATATGCTAACTCGAAAAGTCGATTTCTTTTTTCTATTCTTAACTTTCTATATTTTTTATTCACAACTTATCTCCTAATTTATTGTTTATGATTTATATATGTTAGTATGTGTTATAAAGAGAAAATTATGTGGACGAATGCCCATTTTCTCTATTCAACAAAAAAAAAGAAAACATCTTTTTTAACGCTTTCTTTCAATCATATATTTCTCTTCTGTGTCTCACTTCCAATACTAGCACTATAATCTCCTTGTCTTGTATTTCGCATATAACTCTATAATCTCCTATACGATATCTCCATTGTCCTGACTTGTTTTCAACTAATCCTTTTCCATGAAGTCTGGGATTTTCGCAATTTTGAATGTTCTTTTCTAACCATCCAATGATGAGTGCTGTTATATGTTTATCTAGTTTTTTTAATTGTTTTTTTGCTCTTTCTGTAAATATTACTTTATATTGCATTATAACCCCAACTCCTCTTTTACTTCATCCATTGTATATGTTTTAGGATTTTTCTTATATTCTTTTATTGCTTTATTATAAGATTTTAAGTCATATTCATCTTCTATTTTTTCTAATACAGCATTTCGTATTAAATCAGATAAAGAAATATTGTTCATGTCTGCATATGCTTTTATTAATTTTGAGTCTTCTTCATTTAATCTTACTGAAATCGTCATCTTTATCAACTCCCTTCTGTAATTATTGTACTACATCGTATTACGCTTGTCAATATTATTATATTATTATTTTCATTAAATGTTGATAATATTCAAAACATAATTTAAATTAAAACATAACAAAACAGACCTCAGAATAACTTCTCAAAAGTTTATTCTTTGAGGTCTGTCCCTTTTGGTATCATTTTGGAACGATTTGGCACGTCCCTACTATTTCATTGCTTCTTCTACTGCAACAGCTACTGCAACTGATGCTCCAACCATTGGGTTGTTACCCATACCGATTAATCCCATCATTTCAACATGTGCTGGTACTGATGAGCTTCCTGCAAATTGTGCATCTGAGTGCATTCTTCCCATTGTATCTGTCATACCATATGATGCTGGTCCTGCTGCCATGTTATCTGGATGTAATGTTCTTCCTGTTCCTCCACCTGATGCTACTGAGAAATATTTCTTTCCTTCTGCTAATCTTTCTTTTTTGTATGTTCCTGCAACTGGATGTTGGAATCTTGTTGGGTTTGTTGAGTTTCCTGTAATAGATACATCAACATCTTCCATCCACATGATAGCTACACCTTCTCTAACATCATTTGCTCCATAACATCTAACTTTACTTCTTTCTCCGTCTGAGTATTTAATTTCTTCTACTACTTTTACTTTTCCTGTAAAGAAATCAAATTCTGTTTTTACATATGTAAATCCATTAATTCTTGAAATAACTTGTGCTGCATCTTTTCCAAGTCCATTTAAGATAACTCTTAATGGTTCTTTTCTTACTTTATTTGCTGATTTTGCAATTCCAATTGCTCCTTCAGCTGCTGCAAAGCTTTCATGTCCTGCTAAGAATGCAAAACATTTTGTATCTTCTGATAATAGCATTGATGCTAAGTTTCCATGTCCTAATCCAACTTTTCTATCATCTGCAACTGAACCTGGAATACAGAATGCTTGTAATCCTTCTCCAATTGCTTTTGCTGCATCTGCTGCTTTTGTGCAACCTTTTTTAACAGCAATTGCTGCACCTAATGTATATGCCCAAGCTGCATTTTCAAAACAAATTGGTTGTACTCCTTTTACGATTTCATATGGATTAAATCCTTTGTCTGTACATATTTTTAATGCATCTTCAAAATCTTTTATTCCGTATTTTTCCATTACTGGTTTTATTTGATCAATTCTTCTTTCATAACTTTCAAATGTTACTGCCATTTTATTTCCTCCTTATTTCTTATAAATTCATACATTATTTCAAACGAAGCAAAACTGTTCGCTTTTCATTCGTTTTTATTCGAAAATTGATTAAAATTAGTGAGATGTGCATTTTTCATAAACATAGTCAAACTGAAGGTGTACTTTTGTACATCGAAGTTTGAATATTTTATGGAAAATGTGCAGATTGCTGATTTTAATTAATTTTGTCTTGGGTCAATCTTTTTCACAGCCTCATCAAATCTTCCATATGTACCTGAAGCTTTTTCAATAGCTTCCATTGGATCTATTCCTTTTTTGATATTATCCATCATTTTTCCCATATGAACATATTTATATCCGATGATTTGGTCATCTTTGTCTAATCCTAATTCTACTATGTATCCTTCTGTTAATTGTAAATATCTTGGTCCTTTTAATGTACTTGAATAAATTGTTCCAACTTGTGATGTATGACCTTTTCCTAAATCTTCAAGTCCTGCTCCTACTGGAAGTCCTCCTTCTGAGAAAGCTGTTTGTGTTCTTCCATATACGATTTGTAAGAATAATTCTCTCATAGCAGTATTGATAGCATCACAAACTAAATCTGTATTTAATGCTTCTAATAAAGTTTTTCCTGTTAAAATTTCTCCTGCCATAGCTGCTGAATGTGTCATTCCTGAACATCCAATTGTTTCAATTAATGCTTCTTGAATGATACCATCTTTTACATTTAAAGTTAATTTACATGCGCCTTGTTGTGGTGCACACCATCCAATACCATGTGTTAAACCTGATATATCTTTTATTTCTTTCGCTTTTACCCATTTTCCTTCTTCTGGAATTGGTGCTGGTCCATGGTCTACTCCTTTTTTTACAACACACATTTCTTCTAATTCTTTTGAATAAATCATTTTCATTGCTCCTTTCAATACTTGATTTGTATATATCATTTTAGGCAAAACTTACCTAAATTAAAAAACTCTTCTACTCTTCATCCATTTCATCTTCTGAAAATAATATTTGATTTCGTATTGGTTTACTTGTTTTTTCATTCGTTGTTTTTGTTTTATTGTTTTTTTCTTTATTTAATTCTTCTTGTAGTTTTTTCATTTTTTCTTTTGCTATATCATTTTGTACTTTATTTACTGTTTTTTGTTTTCCATAGTTCAATGTAACAGTATTTCTATTTTGTAGTTTATCTATCATTTCATTGTTTGAACTTTTTCTTTGCCTTTTTATATTTCTACTACTTTTTATAATATATTGTTCTGCAGATTTATTATTATGGCTCCACATGGTTTCTTCTTTTTTTCGAACATTTGCATCCCAATTGTTTTCTATTTTATGACTTTGAATTTGATTATATTTTTTCCCAATTCCTATAGGCTGAATCTCATCTTCTCTAATATAACCATCATTTTCTATTTCGTCTTCTTGGGTATTATACTCTATAATATTTTTTGTATCTTGTTCTATATAAATACCTGCATTATATTCTTCCGTTTCTGCTAATGTTCTTGCTCCATTAAAATATCGAAATAAAATTTCTTTATCTTTTTTGGAAACTTGTTCTGGGCCAATTCCTAAATATTTATATCTCCAAATCACATGACGTTCATAACTATTGAAAGCATTATTTACCAAATCTTCATAACTATATTCTGCTTTAAATTTCATATTTGTTATAGATATTGTTAGATTACTCCACATTTCATCTTCTTTAGGTATCGATTTTTTAAATGTTTCTCTCAATAGTTTTATATCATCATAAATCTTTTCAACCAAATCTAAATATTGTTTTTCATCTATATTAAATTTACTTGGTACTTCATAGACGTTAACAGGATTTTTTCTAAATATTCCTTTTGGAATATAATAGAAAAATAATTCTCCTGTTGGTTCTTTTTTACCATTTTCTATGACGGAACTATATAAATATATGGCCTCCCACTTTTCTGGTATTAAATATAGTAATTTTCTTTGTATTTCTTCATATATTTCTTTTATCTGTTTTGTATGATTTAACATATCCTTTTATTCCTTATCTAATAAACTTTCGCCTGTCATTTCCTCTGGTTTTTCTAGGTTCATTAAATCAAGCATTGTTGGTGCTAAATCTGCTAGTTTTCCACCTGATTTTAATTTTAATGTTACATCTGGTGTTACTAATATAATTGGTACAGGATTTGTTGTATGTGCTGTATGTGGTTCTCCTGTCTTGTAATCTATCATTTGTTCTGCATTTCCATGGTCTGCTGTTATAATTAAGTTTCCTTGTTTTTCTTCTACTAGGCTTACCACTTTTCCTACACATTCATCTACAGCCTCAACTGCTTTAATTGCTGCATCTAAACTTCCTGTATGTCCTACCATATCTGTATTTGCATAATTTAGTATGATATTATCATATTTATCACTTTGAATTGCTTCTAATACTTTATCTGTTACTTCATATGCACTCATTTCTGGTTTCATATCATAAGTTTCTACCTTTGGAGATGGTACTAATATTCTATCTTCTCCTGGATATTGTTTTTCTTCTCCACCATTAAAGAAAAATGTAACATGTGCATATTTTTCTGTTTCTGCAATTCTTAATTGTGTATATCCTAATTTACTAATATATTCTCCAAATGTATTGTGTAAAGCTTCTTTTTTGAATGCAATATGTACATTTGGCATTGTTTCATCATAGCTTGTGAAACATACATAATATAGATTTAAATCTTTTTTTGTTTCAAATCCATCAAATTCTGGATCTACTAATGCTCTAGTAATTTCTCTTGCTCTGTCTGGTCTAAAGTTAAAGAAAATAACTGAATCATTTTCCTCTATTTTTGCAATTGGTTCTTCTCCATTGCAAATAACTGTTGGTTCAACAAATTCATCAAATACTTCTTTTTGATACGAATCTTCAATTGCTTTTACAGCGCTTCCTGCTTTGATTCCTTCACCATTAACAAGAGCATTATAGCATTTTTGAACTCTTTCCCATCTTTTATCTCTATCCATTGCATAAAATCTACCAGATAAACTTGCAATTTTTCCTATATTTTTTTCTTTCATTTTTTCTTCTAGTTTTACAATATATCCTTCAGCTGATGCTGGTGGTGTATCTCTTCCATCTAGGAAGCAATGTACATATACATTTTCAAAATCTCTTCTTTTTGCCATTTCTAATAATCCATATAGATGACGATTATGACTATGTACACCTCCATCTGATACCAATCCTAAAATATGTAATTTAGAATTGTGTTTTTTACAATTTTCAATTGCTGCAATAAATTCTGGATTTGAGAAGAAATCTCCATCTTCAATTGATTTTGTAATTCTTGTTAACTCTTGATATACGATTCTTCCTGCTCCAATATTAGTATGTCCTACTTCTGAATTTCCCATTTGTCCTTCTGGTAATCCAACATGTAATCCACTTGTATAAATATCTGTATTTGGATATTTTTTCATTAGTTTATCAATATTTGGTGTTTTTGCTAATTTGATAGCATTCCCATCTTTGTTAGAATTATCTCCAAAACCATCTAATATCATTAGCATTGTTAATTTATCTTTCATAATCTACCATCCTTTTCTCTTAAAATTAAAGTGTTTTTTATTGTATATGAAAAATAATTTCTTCGTATACAAGGTTAATCCTTATCAAAGTTTACAATCTTTGAAAATTCTTCTGGATCTAAACTTGCACCACCAACTAATCCACCATCTATATCAGACATGGTAAATAGTTCTTTTGCATTTTTAGATTTTACACTTCCACCATATTGTATTATAACGCTTTGGGCTACATTTTGTCCATATATTTCTAGAATTTTCTTACGGATATCTTTGATTGAGTTATTTGCATCTTCACTTGTTGCTGTTTTTCCTGTTCCGATTGCCCAAATTGGTTCATAAGCTATAATTGTATTTTCTACTTGTTCATTTGTTAATCCATCTAATGCTAATTCTGTTTGTTTTGTAATTACTTCTGCTGTTTTACCAGCTTCTCTTTCATCTAGTGTTTCTCCTACACATACAATTGGTTTTAACCCATTTGCAAATGCTGCTTTTATCTTTTTATTAACACTTTCATCTGTTTCATTAAAATATTGTCTTCTTTCTGAATGTCCAATAATAACATATTCTACATTAATTGATTTTAGCATTTTTGCTGATACTTCTCCTGTGTAAGCTCCTTTTTCTTCAAAATGCATATTTTGTGCACCAATTTTGATATTTGTATTTTGTGCTGTTAATAAGGCATAAAATAAATCAGTAAATGGAACACATAATATAACTTCATTTTGTGTTTCACCTACTAATTTTGATAATTCCTCAATATATTTAATCGTCTCGTCTGGAAGCATATTCATTTTCCAATTTCCTGCAATTACTTTTCTTCTCATAAAAAATTCCTCCTTTATATATATAATAATGTTCATAAAATTCTTTTGTGAATACAACATTACTACATGTCCCTACGGACAGTACCATTGTATAACAAAAGAGAATACTTTTCAAGTATTCTCTTTGTTTTTTCACATATAATTTATGTAGGTTTGTCAAACATATGTCACACTTAATTGAAATTTATATTGTTTGAAGTACCTTTTTCAATGACTGTTATTT
>CALXBY010000012.1 GCA_944386675.1 uncultured Clostridia bacterium
TTTTGATTTTGTTACTCCTGTTTGTCTTCCTTTTCTTACTAATTGATTAATTGTTGGCACTTAAATTTCACCTCCTGATTTTAATTTTTTATTTATTTTATATGAAATTTTTTGTCATATTTTTGAAATATTTGTCTCATATAAAATAAATATACCGTTACGGAATTGCATATTACATGCAATCTATCATAACGGTATATATTGTATCATTTTTATTGGTATAAGTCAACAAAAAAATTAATTTTTTCCAGTTTATCTCCAAACTTAATTTATAAAAATCTTAAAGCATTTCTTAAGCTACTATGTAAAATAAATCTTAAAAGTGAAAATCCGCCCTCTTGAAAGAGGGCGTCTTCTCATTTCTTGCTGAACCGTCCTGCCAAGAAGCCAATAGCTCCAACATAAATGTAGCCTAAGACTACTTTAAAATTTGGAACCATGTCTTTAAACAGGTTCGGTACGTTTTTTAATAATGCCGGAAGAGCTCCGACAATTATCAGGAGTAACATTCCTCCCAGGATTCCTCCTAAGAGGATTCCAACTGTCTTTAACCGGTTGTTGTCCTTGTTATTATTGTTGTTTGCCATCTTTTTTTCCTCCTTAATGCACATTTATACTATTATTATACCACAATACATATATTTTTTCAAATTTTACGTTAACCATTTGGTGAATCTTTCAATTTTTGAACTTTTTTATGCTATTAGTTAAAGAATATTGTTTTTTATTGGATAGAAAAAGAAAAGGTCCAAACCTTTTCCTTTTTTATATTTTTATTATTATCTTCCATCGTTACCTTTATTTTTTTGCGCTTGTTTATCCCAAGATTTTTTAACTGTTGGTTTTACATATGAAACATTAACTCTTAAATCATTAAAGAAATTCTCTCTAGTTGTTTTATTCTTAGATTTTCTATCAGAAGATTTTATTTCTTGTAACTTACTTTTATTTTTTTCCAAATACTTCAATGCTTCTTTTTTTGTTGCATCAATATCAAAATCTTCATTTATTGTTTTTTGACTTTTTCTTCTTTGGAAGAAACTTCTAATAGATTGAATAGGATGTTTCCAATCAAATTTTTCTTGCACTACTGGATATCTATCTTCATCATCATATCTTGCTATTTCTTCACCATATAAATCTGCTTTTTCTTGGAATTCTTCTTGTTCCCTTTTCAATTTTGCTTTATCAAATCCATCTATTTTCATTTTTTCTTGCCACAAGCTTTTTTGTGATGAAATCATATCTAGTAGCTCTTCAGCTGATTCACGGTCAGTTACTCTTTGTGTTGTCATATCTAGTATACTATCTTCTTGTAAATCTATATCTAATAATGTAATTTGTGCCTTAGAAGGATTCATTGTAGACATTTTTTGATTAAATCCTTGAACTGCATTTGATATTGCTTCGTTTACTCTATTAGGATCAATTTCTGTTATATAATCTTTATCAGATTTTCCTTCTGGTTTTTCATATTTCTTTCCTTCTTTATCTGTCGCAGTTTTAGAAAATTCTTCTACTGCTTGTTTTCTATCTTCTTTTAATTTTTCAAGTTTTTCTTCTAGTTTTGCTTTTTCTTCATCTTCTAAATCAGGAGCTTTTAAATCTTTTTCAACTTCCTCTATATCTCTATTTAATTTTAATAATTTATTATATTGTCGTTTTATCGCTTCTTTTTGAGCTATTTTTTCCGCTTCTGGCTCCAATGCATTAACAATTCTATCTGCATTTCCAATTTTTTCTTTATAAAATTCTTCTTTGTCTTCAATTTCGACTTGTTTTCTGTCTGCTTTATCTTGGAAATATTCTCTTTGTACTTCTCCTCTATCTAATCTATCTGACAATTCTTGATATGTTTCGTTTATTGGGTCAAATTCTTTTGCTTTATTCCTTGTAATGTTAAATAACTCATCTTCAAATCGATCTTTATATTTTGGATTACCTTTTTCTATAGCTTCTTTTATTGTATTTATATAATTGTCATATTTTTCATTTATTGCAGCTAAAAGATCTTCGTCTCCATCAATTTCTATTGTATTTATTATATTTTTAAACTCGCTAGTAACTCTTGTTTCAGTTATTCGTGTTCCACCTGTATTTCTTATAAATTCTGCTCTGATATTAGTTACTGCATTTTCTATAATTTGGTCTAAATCTTTTAATGCTTTATTTATATCTTTTATCCTTTGCTCTTCTTCATAACTCATTGTCTCTCTCGTTTTTGCCATAATAATTTACCTCCCTTTTATTTTCCCTTTATTTCTTTATCATTGCATCTAATATTTCTAGTTTTCTTTGAATTTCTAAATTAAGCTTTAAATATTCTGCTAAATCTTCATTAGAAGCATTTTTAATGTCTTCTGGTCTAACTTCTGCATTTATTTTCTCTAGTTCTTTTAATATTTGTTCTCTTTTTTCTTGAATATCCATATTAATATTCTCCCTTCTTAACTTTCGTTTAAAATCTCTCTATTTAATATTTTACCATAAATGTCCAATTTCGGCAATAGTTTTATGTAAATTTGTTTGTTTTTTAATAAAATTGTCATATTATAATAGTATTGTAATATAGGAGTTCTAGCTTGTTCTCTAAAAATAATTTTACATAACATAGATATTCATTTTCCTATGTCAAAAAAGAGAAAGTGATGTTATTTTTATAACACACTCTCTCCTTACAGCTCTTACTATTCTTACTATTTAAATGTTTCTAAGCTCCTTTTAGCTAATTTTTTATATCTTTCTTTTTTATCTTTTATTTTCTTTCCTTCTAATTCAGGCAATATTCCAAAGTTTGCATTCATTGGTTGAAATTTTGTGTTTGGTGTAGATATATATTGTGCTAAACTACCTATAATTGTGTATGGTGAAAATATAACTTTATGGTTTTCATGTGTTTCAGCTCTATTTTGGAAATCTTTTATTGCATTTAAAGCTGCTACCATTCCTGAAGAAATCGATTCTACATATCCTTCTACTCCTGTTATTTGTCCTGCAAAATATATTTGGTGATTTGCTTTTAGATTATACGTATAATCTAATAACGCAGTAGAATTAATATATGTATTTCGATGCATCACACCATATTTTATAAATTCTGCATTTTCAAGTCCTGGAATCATAGAAAAAACTCTTTTTTGTTCTCCATATTTTAAATTGGTTTGAAAACCAACCATATTATATAGGCTTGCTTGTTTATTGTCTTGTCTTAATTGTACAACAGCATATGGTCTTTTTCCTGTTCTTGGATCATCAAATCCTACTGGCTTTAGAGGTCCAAATCGCAGTGTATCTAATCCTCTCTTGGCCATGATTTCAATTGGCATACATCCCTCAAAAATTTCTCTTTTTTCAAATTCGTGTAATGTTATGACCTCTGCATTGATTAGTTCTTTTACAAAATCTTCGTATTCTTCTTGATTCATAGGAAGATTAATATAACTTTGCGTTTCTTCTTCCTCTTCTAATCGTTTTCTCCATTCTTCTATTGTTTCTTCTTTCTTTTTTTCTTGACTATATCTATCACCATAAAATGCTATATCAAAGTTAATACTATCCTTACTTACAATAGGTGCTGCTGCATCAAAAAAGTATAACTTATCTTGCCCTGTTAATTCTTGTATTTCTTTTGACAGTAGGTCTGATGTAAGTGGTCCTGTTGCAATAATCGTAATTGCTTCTTTACATAGGTCTTTTAAATGAATATTTTCTCCTACTTCTTCTTTTATTATTTCTATGAATTCATTATTTCTAATTTCATCTGTTACTTTTTTAGCAAACATATCACGGTCCACAGCAAGTGCTTGTCCAGCTGGTACACTTGTTTCATCTGCTACTTTAATTAGCAAAGAATCTAAAGTTCTTAATTCTTCTTTTAATAATCCACAAGCATTTGTTAATAAATTTGATTTAAAAGAATTACTACATACAATTTCTGCTAAATGGGGATTACTATGTGCTGGTGAAAATTTAACAGGCTTCATTTCATACAATTTTACATGTATACCTCTTTTAGCAATTTGATATGCTGCTTCTGTTCCTGCCAAGCCCCCACCAATAACTACTATATAATCTTTCATATCCTTAACCTTTCTTTACTTCCATTTATTATATACATTTTATATATTGATTCTAAGTCAAGTATGTATATATAAATATTTTATGAAATTACGAATGTAAATGGAAGAATAGTAAAAATTCTTGCATTATCAAGTAGGAGAATCTCAAAATTTATTTGAGAGGTGCCTGCTTGATAATGTTAGAATTTATATATTCTGTAATGCAACCCGAGTAATGAATAAAATATTTATATATACATACTTGACCCAAGATGAAATAAAAACCTTACTCTTCAAATAATCTCATAATATCTTCTCTTGATAATTGATTAATAAACGATGTCTTTGTACTTAGCATATTATCAATCAATTCTGCCTTTTTTTGCTGTAATTCATATATTTTTTCTTCTATTGAATTTTTAGTTATCAATTTATATACTTGTACATTATTCTTTTGTCCTATACGATAGGCTCTATCTGTTGCTTGGTTCTCTGTGGATATGTTCCACCATGGGTCGTAATGAATTACCATATCTGCTCCTGTTAAATTTAGTCCTGTGCCTCCTGCTTTAAGAGAAATTAAAAATACTTTAATATTGGCATTTTCATTAAATTCATCCACTAAGTCAATTCTTTCATCAACTTTTGTAGAACCTGTTAATTTAAAATATTTTATATTTAATTTTTGCAATTCTTTTTCTATGATTGGAAACATAGATGTATACCCGGAAAACAATAAGATTTTATGATTTCCTTTTACCGCATCTTCTATAATTTCCATACATTGATTTAACTTACTACTTCCATTTGCGTAGTCTTTTATAAACAGACTTGGATGACAACAAATTTGTCTTAGTCTAGTCAATACCGCCAATATTTTTATATGACTTCTCTCTAGCCCATTTAAGTTAATTTCATCTGCCACTTCTTGTCTTGCCTGTGCCAAATAAGAAATATATAAATTCTTTTGTTCTTCTTCCATTTCATTATTTAAAACAGTCACTGTTTTCTCAGGAAGCTCTGTTAACACTTCTCCTTTTGTTCTTCTTAAAATAAATGGCTCTATTAACATTTTTAATTTATTCATTACCTTTACATCATTTTCTTTTACTATTGGTGTTTCATAAAGGTTTTTGAATTTTTTATAAGAAAATAAATATCCTGGCATAATATAGTCAAATATTGACCATAATTCTGCTAAAGAATTTTCAATTGGTGTTCCTGTTAAAGCATATTTTGTTTCTGCTTTTATCTTTTTTATAGATTTAGCATTTTGCGTATTACTATTTTTTAAATATTGTGCTTCATCTGCAATAATATATCGAAAATTATAATCTTTCTCTTTGTATAATTCTATATCTCTTTTTAATAGATCATATGAGGTAATTACAATATCATAATTTTCAATCTCTGAAATTTTTTGTTTTCTTTCAGCTAATGTACCACTAATTACTAATGTTTGTAAATCTTCTGCAAATTTTTCTGCTTCATTTTGCCAATTTAATGCCAAAGAACTTGGAGATACTACAATACTTGTTCTTCTTTCTTCTTTTTTTGTATTTTGCACATAATCTAAAATAACAGATAGCATTTGTATGGTTTTCCCAAGTCCCATGTCATCTGCTAATATTCCTCCAAAATGATATTTATCTAGTGTTTTTAACCATTTAAATCCCGTTTTTTGATAATATCTTAAAGTATTTTCTAGCATCTTAGGAACTTCCATTTCATCATTTTCATTTTCTTTATTTAGCTCATTTACAACATTTTTATATGTTTCGTTTTTTATTACTTGATTGCCTTTTGTTCCTTTTAGTAATTCTTCTAGATATAGACTTCTATACATTGGTAAATTCACTTCACCATCTTCTAAGTCTTTATAGTCTATATCCATTCCTGTTACTAATTTATCAATAAAATCAAGCTCTTTATTATCCTCTAATTCTAAAAAACTTCCATCTTTTAATCTATAGTATTTTTTCTTTAGATTATATTTTTGCATGATTTTTTCTAGTTCTTTTATATCTATATCTAAATTGTTTAAATCTACAGATAGTAAGTTGTTTTCAATTTTAACTCCTAAGCTTCCCATTTTGGGTTGTCTAATTTGTTTCTTCTTAAAGTTGTCTGTTACTAAGACTTCAAAATTTTGCATATAGTAGTTAATATCTTGTGTTAAAAACTGATAAATTTTATCATTGTCTGGTAAAATAAATCTTAAGTTTTTTACATCAAACATAAAACCCGTTTTTCTAAATATGTTTAATGCCTTTGTTTCTTTAATCATATTTCTTGGAACATCTATTTTTTGTTTTTCATCTAATGGATTTAATTCTTTATTATCATAGCAAAACTTTACATCTGCCACTAAATAATCATTTTTATCAAAATCCAAGTAAACCTTTGTAATTAATGTTTTGGGTCTATATTTTTCAATTTCTTCTTCTGAAATATTTTCTAGTTTTATTGCATTTTTCACTTTAGGAATAATTACAGAAAATAGTTGTGATAATTCCTCTTTTCCTAGCATTACTTCTGTCATATAATTTTGCCTAAAAATTTCCAACAATTTCAAATTTGATTTTTCAAACTTTTTATTACATCTATATAGTTTATTTTCATCTAATATATATTTATACTGTTTTCCCTTTAATATAGAAATCTTATAAATTTCTATATTGGGTATTATTTCATAATTTTCTTCATCTTTTTTTACCAATTTAAACTCAATATTGGGCTGTTCTTCTGTAAATTCAATTTCTGTTTGATTATATTCCTTTTGAAAACTTACCTTTTTTCCTTTTAATATCTCAAATAAATCATCAATTCCACTATTGCTCAAAATAATATTTGTTTCACTTAAAGCATTTCCATAAAATCGGTAATTACTATTAGAGTTTGAATTAGCATATTTAATAATTTCAGCATATTTCATCAAAAATTCTAATAATGGCAAACTCTCCTTTTCAAAGCTCTCTTTTGTATGGACAAATTGAAGTTTTTGACCATATCGATATAATTCTTTATTTAACATTCTTGTATAAAATTCAGAAATACTTTTAATTTTATACATTTTTTTATTTCCAATTTTAAATTCTACTTTCATATCTCCTGTGAATTTATCGTAGAATATTTGTGGTTCTAATTTTATAGTTCCTTGTTCTTTTAGCTCTGTTTCCTCTTCTTCAATTCCTTCTATTTCCTCGTTATAAAATATATTAACAATTTGTTTAAAACCTCTATATTTATCATAATTTGAAGGCGTCAAACCTTCATTATGCATTTCGTCTTCTATTTCAGAAAAATCTTTGTTCTTATCACTTTTCTCAGCAAATGTAAGTACCATTGCTAATGTATGTTTACACACTCCATAATGATTATAATAATCTTGGCAAGTACAAGTAATATCTTCTATCTCCCCATTTCGTACCAATATATATGTATGATATTCCTCGTTTCCATACACATTTCCTTTTATTTCAAAGTTTATCGAACTTTGATAATCATAATCTACGACATTAACCTTTCCTTCTTCTTTATATTCATTTGCTTTTTTGGTTCTAGATATCCCCGCATCACTACATAAATTATCTATTATATTTTTATTTATTAACATATTTTTTACCTCTCACTTGGCAAAAAATTATATACTATTTTACAAATTTTTTCAAGTACTTCATTGCAAATTTTATACTTAAGTTGCCAAAGGGGACGGGCCATTTTGGCAACCTCATTTAAGCAAAAAAATATTCCCTACAGCTTCATATTGTAGGGATTTATTTCGTTAGATGATTGCTATTACCGGTTTTTTTTTATTATTTTTATCATAGTAAGACGCAATAAGTTCATCAAGTTCTACACTCAATTTATATATGCTGCTATAGTCTTTCCCTTCTTCTATACTTTTATTTAATTTATCACGTAATTTACAAATTTCATCATTTAACATATCCATCTCTCCTTTTTCTTAATTTATCTTCTGTATATTTATAAATTAACACACAAAAATCTCTCAGTCAAGCAATTTCAATACTTTTTGCCAAGTTTCGTATGACCAAATTTTACATATTTCGACACTTAAAATTGAAAAAAAACAGTATTATTGATTATTTTATTATAATACTGTTTTTTCTATATTATTTTTCATAAATATTTTTTTAATTTTTGACAATAGAAATCACCATTTTATCTTTTTTAAAAACATCATTTAACACAAGTGTTAAATATTCTACATCTATATTTTCTATTTTCTCTAAATATTCAAAACTATTGATTCCTTTCATATAGTCTGATAGAAACATTCTGGCTATGTCACTAACATCATTATATTCTTCTATATATTCTCCATATAATTTCTTTTTAATTCTATTAAAATCATTTTCATTTATTCCATTTTGTTTAAAGTTTTCAATTTCGCTTTTCACCATACTATAAACCTTTTCTGGGTCATCTGCTTGTCCTGAAATTAATATATGGTCATATGTTTTTGAAAATTCGTGGCTAAATCCAATACCTCCATAAATAATACCTTCATCATATAACTTTCTATATAACTTAGAACTTTTTCCTACAAGAAGTTCTAACAATATTTGAAGTGCAATATCTTTCTTTATGATTTGATCTGAATTGTCTCCTCTATTGTTTATTGGTTTGTCTTTTATACCTATTGTGTACATTGGTTTGCTAACCTCTAATGTTTGCTCTATTTTCTCTTTTACAATACTTTCTGGTTCTTCTGGATACATTCTTTTAATCTTTCCATTTGCCTTCGTATCCTTTAGCCTTTTCTTAATTTCTTCTAATAATTTTTCTGGCTCAAAATCTCCACATACTACCATTATCATATTAGAAGGATTATAAAATGTGTTATAACATTTATATAAAATTTCTTTATCAATTTTGCTAATAGATTCTATTGTTCCTACAATATCAATTTTGATTGGGTTATTATGATACATTGCCTGCATCGCATTTAGATATACTTTCCAGTCAGGATAATCATCATACATCATAATTTCTTGTCCAATAATTCCTTTTTCCTTTTCAACATTTTCATCTGTAAAATATGGATTTTGAACATAATCCATTAATTCATCCATTGCCTCATAAAAATTATTAGTACATTCAAATAAATATGCTGTATGGTCATTAGTCGTATATGCATTAGCCTCTACACCTAAAGCTGTTAATACATCTAAACTATTTGTTCCATTTTCTTGTTCAAACATTTTATGTTCCAAAAAATGTGCTACTCCATTTGGTACTTTGGTTTCTTTTTCCTCTCCTGGAACAACGAATACATTGTCATTTGATCCATAGTTGGTTCCCCATATCATGTATTTTTTTCTCATTCCTTTTTTAGGAATAATCAGTATAGGCATTCCATTATCTAGTTTTTCAAAATATAACTTTTCTTTTACTTTTAAACTATCTATTACTTGCATTTATTTCTCTCCTATCTTTTTGTTATTAATCTCTTAAAAAATAGATTGTATTTATCTCTATTTTATTTGCTATATTTAAAACATCTTCTCTTTTTATTCCTTGAATTTTGTTTATATAATCCTCTATTGTATTTTTATTATTTGATAATTCTTGTCCAAAATAATAGGTAATTCCTGTATCTTGTTCATCATCTATTGTATAAATCATTGCTACAATAGATTTTTTAGCATTTTCCAATTCTTCGTCTGAAAAATCATTGTTTTTCATATCTTCTATTTGTTTTTTTACTAAATCAATTGTTTTTTTATAATTAGAAATTTCTATTCCACAAGTGACAAATATATTATCTTTATATCTAAAATATGAAGAACCTGCTGCATAAGCTAAATTTGCTTTTTCTCTTACATTTTGGAAAATTTTAGAATTAGCACTTCCGCCTAAAATTGTATTATAAACTAATGCACTATATTTTTCATCTTCATCTTTCGAATTTACTTCTAGCCCTATAACCAGTTTTCCTTGTGTTACATTCATATTTTCTACAATTTCATTTTGCTTTTGATTTGTTTTTTCATTTACTACATTATATATTGGCTGTCTTTCTTTTAATTTTTTTATATATACATTTTCTGCAATGATTTTTTCTATTTCATCATCTATATTTCCTGAAACAAAAATATCAATTTTACATGTATCTATTAATCTTTTGTAGCAATTGTATAAATACATTTCATTTATATTATTTAAGTCTTCTACATAGCCAAACCTGTACAAACCAAAAGCTTTGTCCTTATACATTTCCTCTATACATCTATCTAAAGCATATCTTGCTTTGTCATCTATTCTTCCTTCAATTCTTTGTTTCATATTTTTCTTTTCTTGTTCAACATATTCTTTTTTAAATCCATTATTTTCTATTAAAGGATTAAATACAATATCTAATAAGCTTTCCACTGAAGTTTTCAACATATTTTCACTCATTTGTGGAACATACTCATCATTTACTGTTTCCATATAAAATTTTAATACTTGATTATCTCCTGTTTTATTAATTCCACAATCAAAACCTGCACCATATAGTTCTTCTAACTTTTTACTAATTTCTTCTTGTGTTTTCATGGTATTACTTCCTCTTCTTAGTACAGCTGAAATAAGTGCATTTGATGTTACTGTTTCTCTTTTTAAGCTGGTAGTTAAAAAAACAGCTACTAAATTTGTTTTAAATTTATCTGTATTTAATATATGCAATTTAATTCCATTTTTTATATTTTTTTCTATATATTTCATCTTTTTCCTTTCCTTGAACATTTGATATCTCTATTAATGTACCATATTCTCTATGTTAATTCTGGCATTTATCAAATTATCAATTTATCAATTTTTTATTTTTCGTATCTCATTATAGCACAATACTAAATTTATTATGATATTTTTTAATAAATTTATTCAAAAAAACAGAGTATTAAGTTTTCTTAATACTCCGCTTTTATGTACTAAAATTTTCTTTTTCTTGCAGCCTCTGATTTTTTCTTTCTTTTTACACTAGGCTTTTCGTAATGCTCTCTTTTACGAACTTCTTGCAATACGCCATTTCTAGCACATTGTCTTTTAAATCTTTTTAAAGCATCTTCTATATTACCATTATTAACCTTTATTTCTAACATTTAAATTCCCCTCCTTCCGGTCATACGAAAACTGTATGTTGGGATAACCCTAATTAACGATATATATTATACATTATCGGTTTCTAGTTGTCAATAGAATGTCCTTATAATTTATGAAAATAAACCAACAATAAATCTAACAAAATAATTATTAAATATAAAATCTTTTATCCAAGCGTTTGTAAAAGGTATAAACCATAGTATTAAACCTATTGCGATAATAATAACAATTGTTAGAATAATAGAAACTACTTTCTTCTTATTCATTTTTTCTTTGTCTCTTCTTCTTAATTTTATATCTTTTATAAGCTCTTTAACTAAATCTATGATTCCAAAAACGGAACCAACATGATTTTTTGGCTTTGTTTCATACATAGCATTTTGATTTTCATTTTGTTCAATGGTTTCTTTTGATTTTCTTCTAGTTTTTGATTCTTTTTTTCTCTTGGCTTCATTTTCTACTTTTTCTTGTTCTTTTTCTAACTCTATATCATATTGCTCTCTTAAAAAGCTATCTGATAATATTTTATACGCTTCATTAATATCTCTTAATTTTTCTGAATTTTCATCTTGTGCAGTTTCGTAAGAAGAATATTTTTTGCTCAATGTTTTATATGCATTTTCTATAATTTCCTTAGATGCTTTTTTATTTATTTCCAATATATCATAATAATTTTTCATTAAAAATCCCTCATTAGTTATATTCTTTATTATACATATTTTATTATATATTATCAAAATTTTCAATAACTATTAGCTTATTTTAGTATTTTTTACGCATTTCTTATTAGCCTTATTATTTCTATAAAATACTATCCTTCTTCTAATCATAAAAATTCTCCTTATCGCATTTAAGCTTTAAGGAGAACTTTATTTTATGCTTCTGTTCCAAAAATTGCTTCAAATTCTTCCGCATTAATTTTTTCTTTTTCAAGTAAGATACCTGCAACTTGATGTAATTTGTCTACATTGTCTGATAAGATTTTCTTAGCTCTGTTATATCCAGTATCTACAATTCTCTTTGTTTCTTCATCAATAATTGCTGCTGTTTCTTCTGAATATTCTTTTGTATGTCCAAAATCTCTTCCTAAGAAAACTTCATCTTGGCTAGAGCCAAACATTAATGCACCAATTTTTTCACTCATACCATATTTGGTTACCATACTTCTTGCAATTTGTGTTGCTCTTTCTATATCATTACTTGCACCTGTTGATATATCATTTAAAATAAGTGCCTCTGCTACTCTTCCTCCTAAAAGTGATACAATATTTTCTTCCATTTCTGTTTTTGACATAAAGTTTTTATCCTCTGTTGGTCTATACATCGTATATCCACCAGCCATACCTCTAGGTACAATTGATATTTCATGTACTGGATCTTGTGTTTCTAAGTAATGACTTACAACAGCATGACCTGCTTCATGATAAGCAACCAATTTATTTTCTTTATCACTTCTAACTCTAGTTTTCTTTTCAGGTCCCATGGTTACTTTAACCATAGCATCTTCGATTTCTCTCATTCCAATTTCATTCATATTTCTTCTAGCTGCTAATAATGCTGCTTCATTTAACACATTTTCTAGGTCTGCCCCTGCAAATCCTGATGTGTTTTTTGCAATGACTTTTAAGTCAACATCATCGGCTAGTCTTTTCTTTCTACTATGAACTTCTAATATTTGTTCTCTTGCTTTTACATCTGGTAATCCTACAACAATTTGTCTATCAAATCTTCCTGCTCTTAATAATGCTTTATCTAATACATCTGGTCTATTAGTTGCAGCTAAGACAATAACGCCTTCATTTTCTGCAAATCCATCCATTTCAACCAATAATTGGTTTAATGTTTGTTCTCTTTCATCATGACCACCGCCAAGTCCTGCACCTCTTTGACGTCCAACAGCGTCAATTTCATCTATGAAGATAATACATGGCGCATTTTTCTTAGCCTGGTCAAATAAATCTCTTACTCTAGAAGCACCAACACCAACAAACATTTCAACGAAATCTGAACCACTAATGATAAAGAATGGTACCCCTGCTTCTCCTGCTACTGCTTTTGCTAAAAGTGTTTTACCTGTACCTGGTTGCCCAACTAATAAAACACCCTTTGGTATTCTTGCTCCCATATCTGTAAATTTCTTTGGATTTTTTAAGAATTGTACAATTTCTTCTAATTCTTCTTTTTCCTCATCAACACCTGCTACATCTTCAAATGTAATTCTATTTTTCTCTGCTGGTGTCATCATTCTAGCTTTGCTTTTTCCAAAAGACATGGTTTTGCTTCCAGGACTTCCACTATTTGCTCCTCCAATTGTTAAAAACCAGAAAAGCATAAATATAATTAATATAGCAAATGGTGTTATTAATGGAAGTAATGTCATAAAGATTGACTCTGATTTTTCCTCTAATGTAAAGTTTCCATTGTTAATAAATTCTTCTGTATATGTGATGAAACTTCCCATATCTGGTATATTAGTCTCTTTTTTTACATTATCATCTTTTAATTCAACTTCTGCTGACTTTCCATCAGCATTAATTACAATTGATTTTACATTATTACTATTAATGTTTGTAATTAATTCTGAATATTTTAGTCTAGAATTACTATTTTCAACAATTGATGATAATACAACTAAAAAAATTACGATTATGATTAGCCACATTGCTAATGTTTTTATTCCGTTTTTCAAAATAATTCCTCCTCTTTGTACTAGATGTTTAATACTTTCATATTTGTACGCTATATCATTTGATTTTACTAACGCACACATTTCTATCTTTTAAGCACTCTATCATATTGTTTTTTCTTTTTCAATAGTTTTTTTATTTCTTTTTTATTACAATTTTTATTAAAACTGTAGAGTATTACGGCTACTCTATTTCCTTGGAAAATTTAACTTTACCATCTTTTACAAAAATTTTTATATTTTTATTTGGCATTAAAAATTTATTTCCTATGTTATTGCTACAAAGTTTTAAAATGTCTTCTATATGTACTCTTTCAATACCTTTTGAAGTTTTTAAAAGTCTCGTTATAGTATATAAGATTATATTTGATTTTATTACTTTTTCTTGCTTATTAAATGCCTTCAAATCTAGCAAAACATATTCTTCCGTATTGTTTGCAGTTCCATCATCATTTTTCTTATCAACATTATTTTCTTTATCAGCATCATTTTTTATGTTTTCTTCTAATACAATTTCTTTATATGTGCTAATAACTTGTCTATCTATATAAGATTCTTGTTCTATTACAATTTCAGATAATCTATTCATTGTTTCTATAATATTAGGATTAAATTCTTCTTTTATGTATGGTATTACAATATTTCTTATTTTATTTCTTGTATAAATATTTTCGAAATTCGTTTTATCTATTTTAGGATGTAAATGATTTTCCTCACAATATGCTTCTATTTCTTCTCTTTCGCATTCTATAAGTGGTCTAATGTATTTTCCTCTAATTGGTTCTATTCCTTTCAATCCAGAAATACCACATCCTCGTAATACATTCATAATCATTGTTTCTACCTTGTCGTTCTTATTATGTGCTATTGCAATTTTATTAGCACCAACTTTTTTAAGTACTTCATCAAAAAATGAATATCTAGCATTTCTCCCCGCTTCTTCTGTACTGATTTTATTAGTATTGGCTATTTTTTGAACATCTATACTTTTTGCAAAAAATTGTATATGATTTTTTTCACAATATTTTTTTACAAACAATTCATCATCTTTCGCTTCTTCTCTAATCATATGATTAACATGTGCCACCACAAAATCAAATTGGGTTGCCAAAGGGGACGGGCCATTTTGGCAACTTTGATTTTTTATTTTTAATAAAATTTCTAATAAGCACATAGAATCTGGTCCTCCAGACACACCAACAACTAATTTATCTCCTTCTTTTAGCAAACCATATTTTTGTATTGTTTTAATAACTTTTACATAACAATCTTCCTTTATTCTTTTTCCCATTGTTCTTTTTTTATTCACCTCCTACTATTTACTTTATATTTAGTTTTCTTAATGTTTCTCTCCCAATTCCTAAATTTTCTGCCATTATTCTATATGAGATTTTTTTAACTTTTAATTTAATGATTATTTCTTTCAAATTTTCTCTGTTTTTCAATAAATTATTTTTATCAATTTGTTTTTCTTTCATATATCTTTCTATTTCCTGTTTGCATATACTCTTTTTATCATCATATGTATCTTCCAAAAAATCTATATCTTCATTATTTTTATTTAATTTTATCTCATCTTCTTTAATATTTTTATCTCTATTTATACAAACATAGCCTAATTGCTCTTCTAAAAATTCCATCACTTTTGTTTGCATACTTTGATATAATTTTGTAAAACTAGAAAATCTATATTGATTTTTATTTTCACAAATTCCTGCTTTTATTGGATTATTATGAATATATTCTATACATTTATATAAATGCTCTATAGAATGAATCATTTGTGATTTATATCGATTTTTGAAAACATATCCAGTCCTATTATATTTTTTATTATAATAAGTAGCATATTGTGTATTTACTATATGCATAAATCTTGACATGTTTTCGGTAGAGTTAATTCTAATTAATATATGTACATGATTATCCATAATGCAATATGCTAATATATCAACACCAAATTCTTCTTTATAACGTAATATTAGCTTTTCATACATTTCTTTATCTTTATTGTTTTCGAAGATGTATTCTTTATTAATTCCTTGTGTCATTAAATGAAAAAATGGCACTGTTATATATTTTCTTGCTATTCTTGGCATCATTTCACCTCTTATAAAATATTTGCCCCTATATAACATTGCCCCTATTTTATTTTTATAAGTATTAATTTCTATTTTGTCAAAATCATAAATTAATCTCAAGTTGCCAAAATGGCCCGTCCCCTTTGGCAACCTTTGGCACCTAATCGTCAAATCTTTTTTCTAAATTAACAAATTTTGTATAACTTCCTAACCATAATAATTCTACAGTTCCTAATGAACCTCCTCTGTGTTTTGCTATAATAACTTCTGCAATGTCTTTTTTCTCACTATCTTGATTATAATAATCATCTCTATATAAAAACATAACAATATCAGCATCCTGCTCAATTGCTCCTGATTCTCTTAAGTCTGATAACATAGGTCTATGGTCTGGTCTTTGTTCTACCGCTCTTGATAGCTGAGATAAAGCAATAACTGGTACATTTAATTCTTTTGCAAGTATTTTTAATGACCTACTGATTTCTGATATTTCTTGTTCACGGCTTCCATTTCGTTTATTACTTCCTTGTACCAATTGCAAATAGTCAATTACTACCATACCTATATTTTTTTCTAATTTTAATTTTCTGCATTTTGCTCGAATTTCCATAACAGATATTCCGGGTGTGTCATCTATATAAATTTCTGATTCTGATAATGGACCTATGCTTCCTGCTAATTTTGTCCAATCATCTTCCTCTAATTTTCCTGTTCTTACTTTGTTACTATCTACCATTGCTTCACTACATAAAATTCTGTTTACCATTTGTTCTTTTGACATTTCTAAACTAAATATAACCACTGGCACATTTGCACGAACAGCTGCATTTGTTGCTATATTTAAAGCAAAAGCTGATTTACCCATTGCAGGTCTTGCCGCAATTAAAACTAAGTCTGACCCATGAAATCCTGCTGTTTTATAATCCAACTCTACAAACCCTGAAGGTACACCTGTAATATGTTGCTTTCGATTGTACAATTCTTCTAGCTGTGTAAAACTATCTACTAATATATCTTTTATCGGTGCATAGCTTTTTTTATCATTATTTTGCATAATGTTAAATATCTTTTTTTCTGCACCTTCCATAATATCAGATACATCTTCTGTTGGGTCATATCCTAATTCAATAATTTCATTTGCTGTTTTGATTAGATTTCTTAATGTGGATTTTTCTTCAACAATTTTTATATATTTCATCGCATTTGCTGTCGTAGGAACCTTATCTGGCAAACTTGCTAAATATTCTAATCCTCCAACTTGGTCAAATTTTCCAAGTGATTCTAATTCTGCCTTTACTGTAATAATATCAATTGGTTCTGCACGGTTATATAAATTTAGTATTGCTTCATAAATAGAACGATTATCTGTTCTGTAAAAGTCATCTTCTTTTAAAACTTCAATTGCAGAAATAACCGCATCTTTGTCAGTTAGCATACTTCCTAAAACCGCCTGCTCTGCTTCTATGTCATGTGGTGGTACTTTTCCTAACTCCATTTTTCTGCCTCCACTATTTTTCTT
The DNA here is from genome assembly GCA_944386675.1 of uncultured Clostridia bacterium. Lineage (GTDB taxonomy): Bacteria > Bacillota > Clostridia > TANB77 > CAG-508 > CAG-269. The sequence goes on from CALXBY010000012.1 coordinate 17,455, forward strand.
CTTTTATTCTAAAATAACTATTCTGAAATAACATCAATTCTTAAATTTCCTATAACACCTTCGAACAATTTTATTTGCACATTGTGAACTCCAAGTGTCTTTATTGTTTCTTTTAAGTCAATTTTCTTTTTATCTACTTCAATACTATATTGTTTTGTTAATTCTTGTGCTATCTCTTTTGCAGATACACCACCAAATATTTTTCCATTTTCTCCTGCTTTTACTTTTATTTTTAGTAATATTTTTGATAATTTATCTGCTATTTTCATAGCCTCTTCTTTTTCTTGATTTTTTTGGAATTTTACAGAATCTTGTTTTGCCTTTAATTTACTCATATTCTCTTTATTTGCCTCTACTGCTAAGTTTTTAGGAAATAAAAAATTTCTTGCATACCCATCAGATGCATTAATAACCTCATCTTTTTTTCCTACTCCTTTTATATCTGCTTTTAAAATTACTTTCATGTTCATTCCTCCTCATCCTAAGATACTTTCTTTGTATGCTATATTCTATACCATTTTACGGTTTTTTTCAAGCCTATATTATAATAGGTTACTAAAAATTGCCAAAGGGACTAGCCATTTTGGCAACCTTTGGCAACTTTAATTTTCTATTTCTGAAAAATATTCATTAATTCTATTAATTAATTCTTGTCTAGTTTCTTCCATAGTCATTCCTTCTACTTGTGCACCTGCTAGTGTGATGTGTCCTCCACCACCTAGCTTTTCTAAGATTACTTGTACATTAATATCTCCTATGGATCTTCCGCTAATACAAATTTTATTTCCTACTTTTCCCATAACAAATGATGCTGTTATATCACTAATTGTCAATAATTCATCTGCTGCTTTAGCACATATTAAACTTGCTTCTTTATCCTTTTTTTCATAAGTAGCAATTGCTATTGTATCATTTATAACTTCTGCTTTTTTTACGATTCCTGCAATTTTATTAAATGTATCTAAATTACTTTGGAACCATTTTTTTACTCTAATAATATTAACACCACATTTACGCAAATATGCAGCTGCTTCAAAAGTTCTAACACCTGTTTTAAATGTAAAATTTTTAGTATCCATCATAATACCTGCATATAAACTTTCTGCTTCTATTGTTTTTAAATTCACTCTAACATCCACATATTGCAATAATTCTGTTACTAACTCTGCTGCTGATGAAGCATATACTTCTTGGAATGTTAATGTTGCATTTTCTATATAATCAGCACTTCTTCTATGATGGTCTATAATGACAATTTTATCTGTTCTTTTTAACAATTCAGGTGCTTCTACATAAGTTGATTTATGGGTATCTACCACAACCACTAATGTTTCTTTATCCATATTTTCTTCTGCTACTTCTTTTGTAATTAATATATCTTCATATTCTGCTTCTTTGGATAATGATTCTTTAAAGCTTTGTAAGGTATTTGTTTCATTACTATCAATAATATATGCCTTTTTATTTAAACTTTTTGCTAATCTATAAATTCCCATACTAGAGCCCATAGAATCGATGTCTGGATTGGTATGTCCCATTATCATAACATTGCTTGCATCTTTTATTAGATTTTCTAAGGCATGTGCTACCACTCTTGCCTTTACTTTTGTTCTCTTTTCTACTTCTTGTGCTCTTCCACCATAGAATTTATAAATTTCATTTTCTCTAATAACCGCTTGGTCTCCACCACGTCCTAATACAATATCCATAGCTGCTTGTGCAGATTTGTATTTTTCTTTATCTGTCGCACCATCATTTGAAACAGCTATACTCAAAGTAATTTGCACATTTTCTTTTGTCTTTATATCTTTTACTTTATCTAATATACTAAATTTATCTTCTTTTACCTTTTCAAAATATCTTTGCTCAAATAAGTATACATATTTGTCTCTATCAGATTTAATCAGAACACCATTTGTTTTATCTGTCCATTCATATATACATTTATCAATTTCTGCAATAACTTGTGGTTTTTCTTCACTTTCTAATTGTTGCATAGTTTCTTCATAATTGTCTAACATCATAATAGTTACACATGATTTTGAATCTTTATATTCTTCTTTTAAAGTGACAATTTCTGTTTCATCTATAAAGTATAGCATCATCATATATTTATCATCATGTCTTTTATCATATTTTCTAGAATGCACAAATTTTCCTAATACTTCATAATGCTTATTATTAATTTCCACATGTTTTGAAATTTGTTTTTCTTTTGATGTATCTTTTTCGGTTTCCTTTATATCTAATTTAATATCTTCAATTAGCCCGCTTAAATATTGATTAATATCAAATCCTTCAAATTCAGATATAAATTTAGAACTTCTCCATATAACATTACCATTTGACTCTAATATAATTAATGGAAAAGGTGAATTTATCAAACTACTTTTTGCAGCTGTATCTACTGATAAAGTTAAATCTTGCAAAGTTTCTGATATTTCACTTTTTCTTCTATTATTGGCATAATATGAATAAGCTACCACAGCCATAAATATTAGAATCGCCGGTAGTATCATACTGACATTTTCAATACATACAATTACTAGCAATATAAAAATAATTGCTAAATATATTTTGGTCTTTGATAATAATTTATCAAAAACTTTTCGATTTGTATTTTGCATAAATAAATTTCCCCTCGCATATTTATTCTATTATATTTTACTTATAAATAGCCAATTTGTCAAGTTTTCGGGGTATATTCTCCCTACAATTTATATTTCTTTACTAATCCAAAAATAAAATAAATCCTAGCTTTTTTTTAATCCTTATGATATAATCTAAAAAAACAAAAGAGGAGGATTTTATGGAAAAGCTTTTAAATTTTATTAAGAAATATAAAATATTAATTCTTACACTAGCTATTATCATTATTATTGCCATATGCTTAATCATATTTTTATCAACTAGAGATAGTAAAACGGAAAAAGAACTTGTCTTTTCAGATTTTGAAAAAACAGCTATATATCATTATTTAGAAGATGATTTATTAGATATTAAAACACTATATCTAAAAGATAATAACAATGATTTAAATGATGTAGAAATCATTCAAGTTCAAGTACAAGATGCACTAGACAATTATTTTGCTAATAATCCTAATGCTACATCTATATCTGTTAGCGAAATCAATTCTATTCTAAGTAGTGAATATAATATAGATACATCTTTAGTAGATTTCCATGGTTTGGTTTTATCAAATTATGAATATAATCCTGAAACAGATGAAATTATTGTAAATGGCAATTCTGATACCCAACCAAATATGGCACTATATAATGAATTTGCAAATTTAGAAAATCAATCTCTAGAAATTACAAAAATTACACAACTTTCAGAAAATGAATACAAAGTATATGGTAATATTTTAGATAATGATAGTGTTATTGCTACTACAGAAGTAACTTTAAAATTAGAAAATAATGCATTTGCTATTGAAGATTGCTCTATAACAGATTAAGCCTTTAGAAATCCTAAAGGCTTTTTTATTAATATAATTCATTTTGTTTTCTTTCACACAAAATTTGAAAAAATCACCAAAATATGCTATAATAAATAGAGTTGTGTATTTATATGTATTCCGAAAATTTGGGATATTAACACAACTTGCTAGCACGTTGACAATAAAAAAATCATAAAAAGGAGGATTTCAGTATGAAATCAAATGTAGTAAAACTTGAAACTATCAACCGGAGCTGTGATGATTTAAAAGTACAGTCCCATATCGTTTCTTCAATTGAGAGATTTTCCTCTTCATCCGCTTCTCTTACAGAGATTCTGGAAAAGGAGAAATGGCAGTTTAGCTACTGCAGAGGTTCTTACCTCGGTGCATTAAAGTGTCTGATGGACACTCTGCCACCACGAGTTGCCAAACGGCAGCAGGTAGATGGAGTTCCCATTGATATTTTCATCAAACTTAAGGTTGATGAAAATGTTTTGGATGTCCTGGAGCGGGATTATCCTAGCGGTATTATGACTGGTTATTTTGCCAAAGGGATTGTGAAATGTGCAAAAGATCCTGTAAATCCTGAACATATTTACACCAAACTGCTCAATGTAATATGTGGCTACAAATATGGCGGAACTTTTCGTGAGAATTTCTTCACAGAGTTGTTTCCGAAAGGAACCGGATATTTTGTAAAAGGTTTTGCAGAGTCTTATCATAAGACATTTAAGGAACTCTGCGATTCTAATAACAAATATCTTGACAACACAACTCCTGTCGAAGATTTACTTAAAAATTGGCCATACTGGTTCACCCGTACCACATCAGCTTACAGACTGGATGGAACTTACATTAACCAGAAAATGGAAAAGTCCCTTTCCATCAATCTGGGCTTGTACGAAATGTTTCAAGAACGACCTGAAGCAGATTTTGATGGATTGAGCATTGACGTTCCGACCGATATGTTCTAAAATGAAATTCGCCTTAGCTGCTAAGCTAGCCCACCCCCGAAGCTATATTTCGGGGGTGTTTTTCATTATATTTTATTTCTCATTTATGCTTTGTTATGCACACAAAATTTGAAAAAATCGCCAAAATATGCTATACTAAAAAGAGTTGTAATTTTTATTTTCTATTTTATCTTATTATTTTAAGATATGAAAATAATAACAGCTAGTAGCACATTAACAATTTAAAAAGGGAGGATTCACGTATTATGGAATCAGTATTCACAAAAATCGGCACCGTTGACAAGAGTCTGTTAAAATTGCAAAAGCAAGCTTCTATTGTAGATACTTTAGAGAATCTCCATTCTTCAACTGCAATATTCGGAGCAAGGTTGGAAACAGAAACCATGCAATTAAAATACTATTTAGGTCGGTATTTAGGAACTCTGAAATGCTTCTTAGATACACTTCCGCCTCACGTTGCACGGAGACAAAAAATAAATGATGTCCCTATTGACATATTTATTAAGACAAAAGTTGACGAAAATGTCATGGACATCTTAGATAGGATGTATCCAACTGGAACTTTAACAGAACATTTTCCTGGTGGCGTAGACAAATACGTAAATGATCAATTTTATGTGTATGTCAAGTTACTAGATGTCATCTGTGGGTATCGAGGCTCTAAAAACTTTAACCAGAAAAACTTCAATAAGCTTTTCCCAGATAGTGTTTCTAAATTCGTTACTGGTTTTGCCAGTGCTTACAACGAAATGTTTGTTGAAATCTGTGCGGCATATGGAAAACAAACCTCAAGGACAGATTATCTAAAAGAAGACATATGGAAGAACTGGTTGTTTTTCTTTTCCCATGGATGTTATGAATACCGGTTAGATGGAAAATACATCGACCAGATGTCACGAAAACCACTTGAAACATACGAACCAAACAAAGACCTGTATTATTTACTTCAATCACGTGCCGAAGAACACTTTCAAACATTAAACATTTCAATGTTGGGATATTAATCTTCCTTAGCAACTCATTAACTAGCACACCCCCGAAGCCTTGCTCCGGGGGTGTTTCTATTATATTCTATTATTTAGCTTCAATATAAAAATCATAAGCAGTTGTTATATCCATATCTGTACTAGCACTAATTTCAGAAGTACTATTAGGCTCTAAATCTGGAAAAAATGTTTCAACTCTTGCAAGTTCACTTCCATCTTCATTCATAAATACAACATCTACAATTTGCCCTTCAATATTTTTGTCATATGGATTTTCAACAGTTGCTGCAAATTGACTCATTCCTCCAGACGCTTCAATCCTAGCATCTTTTATTATCATATCATTATATGTTTTTTCTTCTACCAATTTGCTTGATGTATTTCTTTTAACACCATCTTTTACTTCCGCATTTGTACTATCTTCCATAACAATATTACCATTACTTCTTTCTACATTTAAAAGATTGTAATCTATGCTTGTATTTGGTGCTGGTTTCAATTCTTCATCTTTTTTGCTAAATGCAATAATTAAATAAAAAATAACAATTACAATTAAAACAACCACTATACATTTTGCAGCATTTACTCTTAAACTTTTTTCAGTTTTTTTATTCTTTTCATTTGTTTCCTTATCCATGATTTTCCTCCTTAATTATTTTTCTAGTATATAATATCTTTTTAAGTTTTGATAATTCTATAATAGATTTTAACATTTTATCTAGATTCTTTTCAATATTTTTATTGGATTTTATATATATTAAGATAAATTAAATTTCCCCTATATTTCCAGAATTTAACTTATTTATTTCTTTAGCATTTTTATTAGATACCACCTTTTTCCCTGTTTCTTTTTCTAGCTGTTCTTTTGCAATTTTGGCTATATTGCCTCCTTTTTTTACTGAATCTTCTGCTTCTTTAAAACCTTTATTTTTTTTACTTTTTGAGATTTCCGTAGAAGATGTTTCTGCAAGCATATTTAAAACAAGTTCCATATTTGTCATATTATCTCTTAAATTTTCCTTTTTCAAACCTTTTAAGTTTTTATATTCTTTAACAGAATATCCACTCCAAGCTTGTGTTAGAATATTTGTTAATATTGCAAAATCTCTTCCTTCACTTATTCCCTTATTCTTTAATTCATCTGTAAATTCTTTCCTGATATCTATTGTTTTTAATCTTTGATTTATCCATTCTTCTGAATAGCCCTTTTGTCTATATATGTCTAACGCTCTATTTATTGCTATTTCTGGATCATATGCTTCATCTATTCTTTCTTTTCCAACTTGTGCTAACCATAATTTGAAAGGTTCTGCTTTTTTTGACGGTATTGATTGTATTAAACGTAAAATTTGCTCTGTCGTCATGACATCAGTATCTCTTAATTTTCCATCATATGCTTCCATTTTCAACTGGTAACAATTTGTTACCAGTTCACTTCCCTCTTTATTTAACCTCATTTTTAATGTTTTCCAATACTTTCTACCAGTCTGATAATCATTATCTGTTAATACTGCTACCACATCTACAACAGAAAAATACCATTTTTCTTGTTCATCATTCCATTTTGCTCTAATTTTTTTGTCTTCAAATAGTTTTAATTCATTATCTTTTTCCATGTTTATTTCACCTCTTTTTTGTTATTTATATATTTTAGCAACGAAATAAATCCCTTATCGCTTCTATTTATATCATACTTTTCAATCTCTTTCAATATTTTTACGAAAATTTGTTCTTTTTGTGTGTTATTTGTCTTTTTTTATTATACACAGAATATTTGCAAACTTTTTTATTTTTATCTATACTAACAAAAAGAAATGGCTTACATATAGTGTATACCATTTCTTTTTTCATAATTATAATGTATTCTATCTACCTAAAGTTAATTGCTTCATACCAGTTGCTTCATCTGTAGATGAATTAATTACATAACCATCTGGTCTTGCTGTTACATTTCCACTTAATGCTTCGGCACCTTTTATAATTCCATCATAGAAATTAAATGTTCCTGTATTTACAATACCTGTTGATTTACCTACTACCTCTGGGCAAGTTGTACTTACTGTTCCGTCATCTTGTCCTAAATTTAACGTTCCTGTATTATTAATTGCTATTCCAGAAGTATTAGATATTTTTCCTGTCTGCCTATCATTTGTATCTATAATTGTTAATGTTCCTGCATTTTCTATTAATTTTTCTAATGTTCCTGTTGCAATTGTACTTCCATTTAAATCTATAATGACATTTTGTCCTTCTTCAATTGTAAACATTTGTGTACTATTAATACTGTTTACCAAGGTAATGGTTGTTGGTGTATCACTCGTACAAGCATTAATTGCAGATTGTAAGTTTGTATATTCAATATCTCCAATCTTAGCAACTGTTGTAACAGTTCCTGATAGAGCTAATGTATCACAATAATATCCATCAACCACATTTGTCTGAGCTATATATCCAGTTTCAGTATACAAGTAATATCCTTGAATTGAACCTTCCTTACCTTTTACAATACCATCATAGAATGCAATTGAACCTGTTCCTGTATTTGCAATACCATATTGTTCACCTTGGATTACTGGTGTATTACTATTATAACCAGCATCTTGTGTTCCAAGGTTAATTCTACCTGATGAAGTATTTGTAACAGCTATTGTATTATTTATGATATTTCCGCTTAATATATTTGTTGTACCACTACCACCATTTACTACTTCTGTTGTATTTCCTGTGATTGTCAAGTTAGAAATATTTGTTGTTCCAGAATTATTGTATATTCCATATGTATTTGCATTAATAGTTCCGTTTGTCACATTTGTTGTTCCACTACTATTATATACGCCATATTCATTTCCAGTAATATTTCCATCAGATACATTTATTTCTCCACCATAGTTATAGGTACCAAATGTATTACCTGGAATTGTTCCATTCGTCACATTTACAGTTCCACCACTTACATTATATACACCATATTCGTTATTACTTAATGTACCACCAGAAATATTAGCTGTTCCACCATCATTATTATATATACCATATGTGACTCCAGAAATAGTTCCACCTGATAATATAAGATTTCTGTTATTATTTATAACTTTATCTTTGTATCCTGTTAATATTCCAGAGCTGCTTGAACTTGTATCTGCTATATTTAATGTTCCATCATTTTCAAATGGCATATATGTATTTAATGTATTTCCATTTAAATCAATTGTTACATTTTTATTAGAAGGAATAGTTACTTTTTGTCCAACAGTTCCTTTTCTTAAAATTTGAACAGTTCCTGTTCCATTAATATTATCAATAGCTTCTTTTAGTGAATAATATTGTGTTCCGTTTACACTTGCAATTGGTAAATCTACTTTTATTAGAGATAGTGTTTCATATGTGTTATTATCCTCATCATTTTCTTCTCCAACAACTATTTCAGATTGTTCTTCCAATGATGTTATATTTCCACTAATTGCTGTCTCTTCACCTTTAATAATTCCATCATATATATTTAATATACAATCTTCACTAGTGTATATTCCATTTGTTGTTCCTAATACACTTGGATTTTCATTATCAACGTTTCCATCTTTTGTTCCTATATTAATTATTCCTGCTGTTGAATAGATACCATACGCTTTATATGAACTTTTGGATGTTGTTATAACAGATATTGTTCCTCCTGTTATGTTGATAGCGCCTGTACTTGTGTTATTTATTCCATAATGTTTATTATAACCAGAAGCTACAATTTCTCCACCATTCATATTTATACTAGCATTTTCTTGGTTTATAATAACTGTACTTGAAGAATTTGTAGTTGTAATTGCTCCATTTTCTATATTTAAAACACCTGAACCTGTATTAGTTATGGCATTATCATGAGCAGTAATGGTTCCACCTGTTACATGCACATCTCCTGTATTATATATGCTGCAATTATCGGCACTAACTGTTCCTGAAGATATATTAACTGTTCCTGTATTATGAATTGCATAACCTGTTGTATTAGATTGTGATATTGTTCCACCAGTTACATTAATAATTCCTTCATTATTGATAACATTATTGCCAGAATGTGTATTTGTGATAGTTCCTGCATCGATTTCTAATGTACCTGTTTTGGTTACATACATCGTATTCATATAAGAGCTCATTATTTTCCCATTTTCCCCTTCTACTGTATTTATAATTTTTAAAATTCCTTCAATTGTAAACACAGCATCTTCTATTGTTGAAACAATAGGATGATTTTGTAAGTCTATTGTAATATTTTTATTATTTAAAATAACTATTGTAGAATCTTGGTTTGTATATTGAATTCCTCTTAATATTTCGATTACATCACTTTCAGTAGCAGCATCTATTGCATCTTGTAACTTTAAATATGTCTTATTTCCAATTCTTGCTACATCTGTTTCTTCTATACCATATGCATAAATCTTTCGATCATCTGAAAATTGTGGCGCTTGTATTTCTTCTATTTCTGTTGCTCCAGAGTCATCATAACTTGCTCTAGTTGTTCCTTCTATCCTTCCATCATAAAAATTAAGCTCTCCACTTGTTTTACATATTCCATAAGCTTTTCCTTTTGTAGATGTTCCAGTATATATAGCCATAATATTAGGTTCATTTGTATTTACAATGCCATCACCTTTTATTCCTATATTTATTGTTCCTTTGCTTGAGCTGTTATATATTCCATAAATAAAATTACTATTACTATTGGTGTAATCACCCGAAGTAGTAGCAACAATATTTCCTCCTGTCATATTTATTATTCCTGCGTTTGAATTACATAACCCATAAGCATAGATAATTCTATTACTATTAAGAATGACAATATTTATATTTCCTTTATCAATATTTATATTCCCAGTACTTGCATTGTATATACCATATGTATATGCTGATGATGAATATGCTATTTCAGTATTATTAGTAATATTAACATTTCCTCCTGTTATATTTATACTTCCAGTACTACTATTATAAATACCATAACCATAACCTGTACTATTAACACTTCCTTCTGTCATATATATATTTCCAGTAGTATTATTATAAATTCCATAAACTGTCCTATTACTATTACTATTAATACTTCCTCCTGTTATATTTATATTTTCGGTACTATTATTATAAATTCCATAAGCTGTACAGCTACTACTATTACTGCTAATATTTCCTCCTACTATATTTATTGTTCCTGTTCCATTATTTTGTACATAAACATTTTCATTATTTATATTCCCTTGATTTTTATCTTCTATTTCGAATGTACCATAATTTGTAATTTTAAAATATTTGTTCTTAATAGTATTACCATTTAAATTTAATCTTACTTTTACATTTTCAGGAATTATAAATCCATTTTTTAATTCAAAATCATTTAATACTCGTAACTCATTTTCATTTTCTGTAATTTCATCAATTGCCTCTTGAATTGTTGTATATTGTTTTCCTGTATTAACATTTTCTATAATTAATAAATTACTTTGTTCTATTAAATAAACTAAATTATATTCACTTCCTTCTTGTTGGTATATCTCATATCCTTTTTCTATTTCTTCTATTCCTCCACGAACAGCCAAGTCTGTAAATTGAATTTTTCCATCGTAAAAATTAGTTATTCCACCCTCCAGATTATCTATTCCACATCCTGCATAATCTGAAAAAGTTTCTGCTGTAATATTAGGTTCAGTAATACTTATTTTTCCATCTCCTTTTACCCCTATATTTACTATACCTGTACTTGAATTAGATATTCCATATGCACTCATTCTTGTGCTACAACTACTAATATTTCCTCCTTCCAAGTTTATTATTCCTGTTCGTGAATTAGCTATTCCATATGCAGCATAATAATGTTCACTATCACCACTACCAGTTCTATTATTATTACTAGTAATATTTCCTCCTGTCATGTTTATTATTCCATTATCACTATTGTATATGCCATAGCTAGCCTTATCTTTGCTAGTAATGTTAATATTCCCTCCTTCTACATTTATTGTTCCATCTTTCCTGTTATATATCCCATATTCTCCTCCTTCAACAGTTCCTCCTGTCATATTTATTGTTCCAGTACTATAATTGTATATTCCGTAAATATTATTAGCATTATTGCTATTAATATTACCTTTCATTACATTTATTGTTCCATCTTCTGCATTATATATTCCATAAGTAGAACTACTACCATTTCCACTCATAGAACTACTATTAACATTTCCTCCCATTACATTTACTGTTCCATCTTCTAGATTATATATTCCATAAGAAGTTCCTCTTTTTGTTGAATCATTGGTTGTAGAAGTGCTATTAATTACACCTTCTATCACATTTATTATTCCAGCATTATACATCCCATATGTTTTTCTATCTGTATTACTACTAGCCGTAACAATTCCTCCTACCAGATTTATAATTCCATTACTTGAATTGTAAATTCCATAAGCATAGTTATTGCTATTGCTACTATTATTGTAACTGATATTTCCACCTGTTTTGATATTTATTATACCATTGTCATTATATAGAGGAATATTGTTAACTTGTTCAGTATTTATTTTTCCTCCTGTCACATTTAAGTTTCCATTATTTGTAATCAATTTATAACAAGAAGAAATATAATTACTCCTACCTTCAACAGAACTAGTAATATTTCCACTTTGTTCTTGCGTCAAATCTGTTATTTCTAAAATCCCATAATTATCTAAAACCGTGCTGTTAGAATTTGTAAGCATATGTCCATTTAAATCTAATTGTATATTTTGCCCATTGTATGCAGTTACTGTATTATTTAATATGATATCCTTTAATATATGTACAGTTATTTGTTCTGTATTATTTGCTTTTTCTGGACAAGCATCAAATGCATTTTGCAATGTTGAATAATAGAACCAATCAATTCTTGCTACATAGTCTGATACAACTCTTAAATTTACAATTGTCATTCCATTTTCATATACACCTACTGGTTCATAACTTTCTGGTGTTTCTTGTACGCTTCCATCTATTGCTACTTTTCCTATGATTGTTCCATCATAATAGTTTAATGTATTGTTATTTTTTATTCCTGTTTTATTTCCTGAGATAGTTGGTGTGTTGTCATCTATTGCATTTGTATTATCTCCAATTGTTAATGTTCCATTATTTTCAATTGCTGTTCCTACAAAATTTTCTATTGTTCCTGCTTTATTTTCACTATTATCTATAATTGTCAATGTTCCATTATTTGTAATTGTTGCTTGTTCACTTGTTGAACTTCCCAATATATGTCCATTTAAATTTATTGTTATATTTTGTCCTTTTCCAATCGTGCTTACTTCATCTGTATCTTTTATGATTTTAATTGTTGATGATGTTGTTCCAGCAGCTTCTATCGCTTCTTGAATAGTGTAATAATATTCTCCTGTTTCTACTATTTGTGCAACTGCTTCTTGCAATTCTACCATATATCGAATAACTTCTACATCACTTACATTTCCTGCATTATCTGATACATCAAACCATAAATAATAGGTTCCTACTGTACAATTTTCTTTTGTAATTGTTTGTCCATTAGATAAGTCATTCCACTCTGATGGCTTTGTTTCTTTACTATCTGACCAGCCATATTTACTTGTTTTTAATCCACTTCCACCTTCATCTGCTACATTTACTGTGACAGATATATCTACATTTGTTTCTTCTTTATCATAAATCGTATATTTAGTTGTTTCTGGATTAATCGCTACTACTGGTACAATTTTATCTATATTTGTAACATCATGTTCTTTACTTTGAATAACAATTCCTGAAGCATCTAACATTCTGGCATATACTTTTTTATTTTCTGAAACAGTAGTTATATACCCATTATCAACCTCTTTCCAATCTTGTCCATTTTCACTATATTGTAATGTACTTCCTTCTAATATTGGATATTTTACTTGAACTGTTACATCTTGATTTGTCCATATATCATTTGTAGGCGTTTGTTCTATTGTAATTTCATCTACTGCTGTTGTTAATACGGCACAATATTTTCTTGCATTATTATAATCATAATATGTATACACCATATATCCTTCTCTTGGATTTACTGTGTCTGTATATGGTTTTGTATTTGTTCCCATGATAATTCCATTATAGAAATTATATGAATTATTATTTCTCATATAAATTCCATATTGTCCACCTGATACAACAGGGGATACTTGATTTACCTCTGTATTTATATCTCCAATCGTTATTTTTCCATCTCCAGTAGTAGATCCATAAATTCCATAAATACTTCCCACTATCGTTCCACTAAGTACATTTACGGTGGCAGAAGTATTTCTTACATAAATACCATATGTTCCAGATATATATCCTCCATTTACAGTAATTGTACCTGATGAATATGCATATATTCCATATGTATTTCCTGCTATTTTTCCATCATTGACATTCAATGTTCCAGAATATTGATATATTCCATATTGACCTGTTCCTGTAATTGTTCCATTATTTATAGTTAATGTTGTTGGTCTATATATTCCTGTATATCCACTAACTTCTCCACCATTGATAATTATATTTCCATAATATATTCCGTAAGCTGAACTGTTATCATATGTGCTTTGAACTTTTCCAGAATTTAAAGTATATGTAGCTCCACTATTATATATTCCTCTATAATATCCACTAACTGTTAATTCACCATTTTGTGTTAATGTATCATTATTGTCTATTGCATAATAACTAGAACTTGTTGCTGTACTTTCAATCATTCCTGTCCCTTGAATGATTACATAGTCATTAGTTGTTAATGTACTTACATTAGATGAACTCGTTACTTTTCCATTTAATTCAAAGGTTATTGGTTCTTCTTCAGTTCCTCCATTTATTGTAATTGTTTGTGTTCTTGTTAATGTATAATTTCCTGTGTTTAAAATTATATTTTTATCTATAGTTGCAGTTGATTCATCTGTATAGTCATTTAATAATTCAATGCTAGAATTGTTATTTGCTAAGCTTAATGCTTGTTCTAATGTTTCTGAATATTTTGAATTATCTATTCTATAATTTGCATTGACTTCAGTAATTTCTTTTGTTTCTGATATGTTATTTGCATTATCAATTAACCAAATATAATATTTTGTTCCTACATCTAAGTTTTCTATTTCAAATGTATTTTCTGTTACACTTGTCCAATTACTATCAACAGTTGGCATTGTTTCTTCTGTTGAAATATAATATCCTTTTAAACCTGAACCTCTTTCTTCTATATCAGACACTGTTAAATTTAGTTTTGTTTCTGATGTTAATTCAGAAGAAATACTTCCTATTACTGGTGGTGTTTTATCTATTTGAATTCTAAATTGGCTTACACTACTTTCTGTTCCATCTTCATAAATTGCTTTTACATAAAAATTGCTACTTATATCTTCTTTTAAAGTATATGTTGCTGTATTTCCATTTAGTGTATAACCATAAAATTCTATTGGTTTTATCATTGTATCAGAAGACAACGTTAAACTGTTTATTGTAAAGCTATCATTGTATGAAGAGCCTGAAGCACTTTTTCTATATCCGAAATGTAAATAATATACTTTTCCTCCTTGTAAAGGTGTGTTGTATTTATAATCTGTTGCTTCTATATTTCCATATTGATATATAAATCTTCCTGTACTACTACTATATGATGGAGCTGTAGTAGAATTTGTTATACTTGCATAAGCATAGTCTGAACTTGCACTAGAAATTGTTGCATTTATGGAAACATATAAATATTCATTATCAGCATAATTTGTTAAGTCTAATTCTATATAGCTATTAGCTGTGGTTGAATGTACTCCTTGATTATTTGATGTTATTCCGCCATTTCCATTTTCTACAAAGTAATACTCTCCATTACTTATTAAATCGCCCATCCAATCTGGTCTTCCATCATTATTTATTGGAAATGTTGTCGTATATATTTCTGATTTTGCATTTACTAATTTTATACTATTAATTTTAAATACATCATTTCCTGAGTCTACCGAAACATCTTTTCTATATCCTAAATGTAAATAATATACTTTTCCACCTGTTAATGTAGTAGAATAATCTTTTGCTGTTGTTACACTTGATGATGTACCTGAAATATATATAAATCTTCCTGTAGAACTACTGTATGTTGGTGCTGTTTCACTCTCTGTTATAGTTGCATATCCATAATCGGCACTTTCACTTGAAATATTTGCGTTTAGTATTACTTTTATTGCATCTTCATTAGTAAAGCTTGTTAAGTCTATTTTTATATAGCTGTTGGCTGTTGTACTATGTTTATTTCCTTGTTTTCCACCATTTGTTGGTGTCAGACTTCCATTTTCATCCACATCAAAATAGTAATCACCATTTGCTGTTACATCTCCTAACCATGATGGTTTATTTTCAGATGTCATAGGGAAGGTTGTTGTATAATCTATTTTCTCTGTTGTATCTTCTTCGATATAATCTTTCCATGTTGTTTCATTTGTTGAATATTGATATTTTTCTACTATACCATCTGTTGTTGGTAATGAAATTTCGTGATATACATCTTGATTTGTCCATGTTCCACTTGTATATTCTTTTCCATTTGCATCATTTTCTTTTAAACTTACTTCTGGGGCTAATGGTGGTCTTATGATATATGCATAACTTGGTTCTTCTCTTACATTTCCTGCATTATCTGTTGCTTTTACCCATAAATAGTATGTTCCTTCTCCTAATTGCTCACTTGATACTGTTTTATGATTATCTGTTACTGTATACTCTTCATCTGTTGGTTTTTCTGTATTACTTGTTCCCCAATAATATTTTACTTCTTTTACACCGCTTACTTTATCTTCTACATCTACTAATACATTTATTTGCATTGTATTATTATTTCTTACTACATATTCATCTCCATTTGGTGTTAGTGTTATCATTGGCGCTTCTGTATCTATATTATCTATTTCTATGTAATTTGATGATACATTTCCATAGGCATCCTCTGCTGTTACATATACAAAACTATTCTCTGTTACTTCTACTGTGGTATTTTCATTTGCTACTGTATTTTTCATTGCTTCATCTACTGTTTTTCCAATTCCTACTTTTTTACCTGTTACATAAGTGTTTTTGTAATCAATTGTTACTGTTACTTTATCTTTTGTATACTCATTTATATCTTTACTTAATCCAATTTCATTCTCATTTACTTGGAATACATTTGAAGCTGTTGTATTTGTTACATCTCTATTATTCTTTACTCTTACCCATAGATAATATGAACCTTGTCCTTGGGCTTTGTTTGTTACAGTTATTGTATCTTCTGCAAAACTTGTCCAAGAAGTAGGCTCTTTTTCACTGCTGTTACTCCATCCATATTCTCTAGAGATAATGGTCATACCTTCTTCATAGCTAATAGAAACATTAGTTGATATATCTACTGTTCCATCTTTTGCTATGTTATATGTATCTCCATTTTTATCAAAAGCAACTTGAATTAATTCTTTTGCTGCGACTTCTTCATAGATTTCATCTATGTTTTCTACATCTTTTTCATATTCTTGCTTTATCTTATCTAGTTCTGATAACTGTATCCTATTTTTGTTACTACTTGTCATAAACACGCTAAAAATCACTATTAGAAAGAATAGGATAGCTAATAGTACAAATAATGTTATTGAACCTTTTTCACTCTTAAACATTCTCTTTTGCATTTTCATTTCTCCTTTTTGGCATAAAACTGCTATTTTGCGCAATTGTTTTTATACATTTTTGAACTCAAATTGCAAAAATGTATAAAAATCTATTAAAATATCTATAATAAAATTGTATAATATATATATGGAGGGTTAAAAATGAGTGAATATATTAAAAGAAATATTGAAAAATCAGTAAAACAAATGGAACAAAGCTTTCCAGTTGTTATGATAACAGGACCAAGACAGGTTGGAAAAACCACATTATTAAATCAAATAAATAAAAATAATAAAAAGATAAACTACGTATCTTTAGACGATTTAAATGCACGAGCACTTGCTGTAGAAGACCCTGAATTATTTTTAAGAACTTATGAAATACCTTTAATTATAGACGAATTTCAATATGCACCCAATATTTTAAACTATATTAAAATAATTGTTGATAAAACAAGATTAGAATCCTTTGATAATCCAAAAGT
Organism: uncultured Clostridia bacterium; assembly: GCA_944386675.1. Taxonomy (GTDB): domain Bacteria; phylum Bacillota; class Clostridia; order TANB77; family CAG-508; genus CAG-269. Next base: position 35,020 of record CALXBY010000012.1, read on the forward strand.
TAAGACAAGTGGATTATTCTATTTAACTGGTTTACAAATTTTTCAAACTATGAAAAATGTCACAGAATCATTAGCAGGAAGAGTGGGGGTTCTAGATTTAAATGGATTAAGCAATAGAGAAATTAACAGTTTGGACAGTGATATATTTATTCCAGATTTGGAACTTTTAAAGAAGAAAAAGTTAACACCAAAACTTTCTACAATAGAATTATATGAAAGAATTCTAAAAGGAAATTATCCTGAACTATATAGAAATAATAAAATAGATAATGCACAATTTTTTGAAACATATATAAGGACATATATTGAAAGAGATATTAGACAGATTATAAATGTGCAAGATGAATTAAAATTTTTAAAGTTTATTGGTAATGTGGCTGCGAGAACAGGGCAGGAATTAAATATGACAGATATTTGTAAAGAAATAGAAACCTCTAACAACACAGGGGATAATTGGCTTTCAATACTGGTAAATACAGGATTGGTTTATTTATTGCAACCATACTCAAATAATAATATTGCAAGAATTGTAAAAAAACCTAAAATTTATTTTATGGATACAGGTTTGGCTTGCTATTTAACCGGATATATTGATAGTATAACTTTAGAGAAAAGTGCATATAACGGCGCTATCTTTGAAACCTTTGTAATAACAGAAATTATAAAATCATTTACCAATAATGGTATTGATCCTAGAAAACATTTATATTATTATCGTGATAATAATGGCAAAGAAATAGATTTACTAATTATAAATAATCATACAGTTTATCCTATAGAAATAAAGAAAAGTGCAAACCCAAAATTAGATGCTATAAAAAATTTTAATGTTGTAGAAAAATTTGGGATGAATATTGGAAATGGTGGAATTATTTGTATGAAAGAAAATCTATTTCCAATTGCTAGAAATAATAATTATATTCCAATAGAATTATTATAGCTAATAGGGAAAGTATAAAACTTTCTCTATTTTTCATTTTAAAAGTGTGAATATATAATGCAAAAAAACTCTAAGAATGTCAAGTTTTTGCACAAGTACTGCAAAAACTTGACAAAAGCAATTATTTTAGATAAAATAATTATAGGTGATGAAAATGATAAAAAGAGAAGAATATATAAATCAATTAATACGTTTTAAAGATAAAGAATTAATAAAAGTAATTACAGGAATAAGGAGATGTGGGAAGTCTACATTATTTGATTTATATATAGACTATTTATTAAGTATTGGCATAGAAGAAAATCAAATTATAAGAATAAATTTAGAAGACCCAGTTTATTATTATATTGATGACTATTTAAAATTATATAATTATGTAAAAGAAAAACTGTTACCTAATAAGCAAAATTATGTTTTTTTAGATGAAGTACAAAATGTTTCAATGTTTCAAAAAGCTGTTGATGGTTTATTTATTCAAAAAAACGTTGATTTGTATATAACGGGTTCTAATGCTTATCTTTTATCTGGTGAACTTGCAACATTGTTATCTGGAAGATATATAGAAATAAAAATGTTGCCATTATCTTTTAAAGAATTTGTTAATGCTAATTCTGAGAATCAGAATATTGATAGATTATACAAAAAATATATATCTTTTGGGTCATTTCCATATATAATCAATTTTGACAATATAGATGATGCAGATAAGTATATAAAAAGTATATATGATTCTATTATATTAAAAGATATAGTAGCAAGAAAAAAATTTCCTGATTTTCAAATGTTACAAAGTGTAGTAAATTTCATGTTAGATAATATTGGAAATTTATGTTCTACTAATAAAATTGCATCAACAATGACATCTTATGGAAGAGCTATAAATGTTCATACAGTTGAAAATTATTTGTCTTCTCTGCTAGAAGCATTTGTTTTCTATAAAGCTTCTAGATATGACATAAAGGGAAAGCAATACTTAAAAACAGGTGACAAATATTATGTTGTTGATCCAGGGATTCGCTATTTTATGCTAGGAAGAAAAGAAGGAAATACTGGTCATATTCTTGAAAATATTGTATATTTAGAATTGTTACGAAGAGGATATGAAGTTTATATTGGTAAGATGGATGACTATGAAATAGATTTTGTTGCTATAAATAGCAAAGGGATTGAATATTATCAAGTTTCTGAAACAGTTAGAGATGAAAAAACACTCGAAAGAGAATTAAAACCATTAGATAGTATAAGGGACCATAATCCTAAGTATCTGCTTACAATGGATATAGACCCTGAAACTTCATATAATGGAATACGAAAAATAAATGTTCTAGATTGGTTGTTGGATAAATAATCATTGATTTTTTCTATTATTAAGTATATAATTTAGTAAATTCACAAAAGAATATAAATATAAATAGAAAAGGAAGGTATGTATATGAAAAAACCAAAGATTAATTTCAAAGAAGTAAAGCATCCACAGATGTTGCTTATTATCGTTTTAGCAATTTTGCTAATTATTTTAATTATATTAAATATATTCAATATGGTAGATAAGCAATATACGCTTACACTACAAAAAAACTATATTCAAAACGAATTCTTAGATTATAGCTTAATTGATATTTTGCAAGAAGATGATGTTAATAATGCAAAAGCATCTTTTGCTTATAAATATGCGCAAAATGATTTAAATTCATCTGCCATAACAGAAGATGTATATAAATATTATTATAAATTATTATTTAACGAAGAACCAGATTCTACATCTATTGTTAATGTACAATCATCTATACAGATGGATAATATACAAGCTACAGAAGTTAATGATGAAACTGATACAACAAATGGAAATGGGGAGGAGATAGTTACTCCAGGGCAAACTATGGAATCACCTTCAGCAGAATCAGTTTCATATGAATATAGATGTTTCTTAACAGATTTAAAAGAAGATTCTCATAATCAATATGTAGCTGTTGCAGATATTGTAACACCAAAAAATGACCCTATGGTAACAACTCCATTTTCAGATATGGCAACAGGAGTATATAGTACAGATGATTATGTATTAGCAACTGCAACTGCTGAAAACTATACAGAATACACAGATGTAGTAGGAAAAGTTACACTTAATTTAGAAAAGGTAGAAGATAGATTTGTTATAACTAGCTGGGATATAACTTTAGATGATTAAAAATAAGGAAAACATGTTGACAGAAAAATTTAATATGGTAAAATATGTACACTAATGAATATAATTATAGAGAATAAAATTGAAATTAACATAAAATTGTGATATAATTATTGTAAATATCGCATATAATAATAGTAGGAGATGATAGAGATGGCAACAAAAAGTTTTTTAAAAAACATAGTCATTAAAGACAAAAAATCAGCAACCAAATTTATCGATGCTTTAGAAAAGGCAGAAAATAAGAAAGTAAAAAAAGTAAAGATAAACAAATTGTCTGAAAATGTTACAGATGGTGAACAGATAAGGAAAATATTCAAATAGAAAAATGGGATATAAAATTATAAATTTAAGAGATATTTACAATACTTTAGGAGAAAATAAAACAAAAGATATATTAAAAAATTTTGTATGTGAATTAAATCACGATGTAGAATATTTTTTAAAAGAAAAAGCAATAGAATTTTCTAAGCAAGACATTTCTAGAACTTATATTGTTATGAGCCAATATAAAGGAGAAAATGTAATTGTAGGATATTTTGCAATAACTAACAAAGTTACAAATATAAAACGAGTAGCTTTAAGTCAAACCAAAAGAAAAAGATTGTTAAAGTTTGCAATTTATGATAAAGATAGTAAATGCTACAGTATAGCCCTACCATTAATAGGACAGTTAGGAAAAAATTACTATAATAATTATAATAATCTTATTTCAGGAGATGTTTTGTTAAAATTAGCTTGTGATAAAATAAAAGAAACTCAAGATTTAATAGGAGGACGATTTGTTTTTTTAGAATGTGAAGATAAGCCCAAGTTAAAAGAATTTTATGAAAATAATGGATTTGTATGTTTTGGAAAACGTAACCTTGAAAAAGACGAAAGGGATAAAAATAGTGGTGACTATTTGTTACAAATGTTAAGAGATTTAAGTAAAGAAGAGAACTAGCAATAGTTCTCTTTTGTTTTGATATTAATCCTTTTTTACAATATGCACACTTGTAACACCAGTTAAGTCTATATTTGTTACCGTATTTACTTCATAATTGCTATTTGCGCCAATTTCAGGAATATATCCATTAATAATACCTTTAGTTGCATAATTTTCATCTTTTAGCTCAATTTGAATATCTCCTAAAAATTGTTCACTATTGGCTGTATTTTGTAGCAATATATAAAGTGTACTTGTTTGTCCATTTTCTTTGCTAGATACATTTATGATTTCTATATTTTGAATATCTGTTGTTGCTTCAATATTACTTTTTTCTCTTGTAACAATTTGGACTTTATCTGGCTTGTGTAAGAAATAGATAGATGCTACAACAACTGCTAACAGTATAAGAAAAGAAAGGATAGTTATCCATTTCTTTTTCATAATTATATTTTTTAAATTTATGATTTTCTTTTGTTCTTTGCTCATAATATTGACTCCTAATTATTATATTTTCTTATACTGCAACATCTATTGTTGTTACATTATTGTTTTTGTCTATTGCTTTAAATGTATATACACCTGAAGATGTGGCAATATATTCACTTACAATTTCTGTATCAGTTCCTGTTATTTCTGAATCATCTGGATTAATAATCATACTTAAGTTCGTATCTGTTGCTGTTACTGTTATTTTTGTTCCACCTGATACATTTTCTGTTATATAAGTAACCTCTGGTGCGATACCTACTAAAGATAATGTTTTTAGATTATCTTCTGTTGTTTCTACAAGATTATAATCTTCTGGTATTGTTTTTATATCATTACCACTAATAGGTGTGATACCTGTAATTGTACCATCATAGAATTCTATTGTTTCATTATTGGTAATTGCTATATCTGTTCCTGTAATATGTGGTGACCTTGAAGTTACACTTCCATCATTATCACCAATAATTAATGTACCATTATTTTCAATAACATTTCCACTTGTATTTGATAAATTTCCTGAAGATACAGTATTTGTATCTTTTATTGTTAAAGTTCCATTATTTACAATCATGCTATCTGAACCGTCATAAAGTATATCAAATCCATTGATACTTAAGGTAATATTTTTTCCACTTGGTATTGTAATTGGTTCTGTTAATCTACATGCATTTGTTAAACTGATTGTATAATTTTCTGTTCCTGTACATGCATCTAGTGCATCTTGTAATGTTGCATAATTTATTGAATTCAATACACATACAGTATTGTCCGTTGAAGATAATACAAGTATATCTGTTGTCATTTCATCAGTTGATGTTTTCTTTATTTCATAACCTGGCGCTACTTCTGTTACATTACCAGTTATTGTTGCTGTGCCAGCAGTTATTTTTCCGTCATAGAAGTTAAATGTGCCAGAAGCATTATATATTCCATATGATTTAGTACCTTTACTTGTCTCTATTTTTGGATAATTTACATTTACAATTCCATCATTATTTCCTAGCGTACATGTTGCATTTGAAGAATAATTATATATGCCATGTACACTATAATTTCTACCACCACTCGCTGTTATGATACCATTTCTTATTATTGCATTTCCTCCATAGTAATTATAAATTCCATTTGTAGTTGCACTGTCACTTGTTGAAGAAGTGGCTTTTATTGTAATGTCATTTATTGTAAGATTTCCTCCATTATATATACCATTTGAAGTACCAGATGAGTATATATATGTATAAATAAATCCGTTATTTACAATACAATTACCTTCATTATATATTCCATATGCATTAGATGTAAAAGTTCTTGTATAAATACTTGCATTTATCTTTGCACTATTTATGATAATATTCCCATTGCTTATATTGTATATACCATATGTACTTCCACTTGCTTCTAAACTTTTTGTTGCCTTTGTTAAAGCTAAAATTTTTCCATCATTTATAAGTATTTCTCTAGTACTATTATTATATATTGCATAAGCATATCCGTAATTATTAGCATATGATGAATTTATAGTTCCATTATTCATTATTATAGTTCCGTTTAGATTATTATAAATACTATATATTGTACCACCATAAGTATTTCCCACCGAATTGATAAATCCATCGTTTAATACTAATTCACCTTCATTGTATATTGTACTTTTAATAATTTTATTGTCTTTTGAGTCTTTAAAAATATTCATAGTGATGTTATCAGATATTTTTAATATACCATAGTTAGATATACAACTACTATTTATATTTGAAATTTCTGAAGAAGTTGATATTTGTAAATCTTTAATTTTTAATTGATCTGAGCCTGTATCGGATGCGGTAGTTTTTCTATATCCTAAATGTAGAAAATAAATTTTTCCACCTTCTAATTTTGTACTAAACATTCCTTGGTTAGTTCCAGAAATTTTCATAAACTGACCATTTTCATCAGAATATGATGGTACATTTTCTGATTCGGTAATAGTAGCATAACCATATTCTGCATATGAGCTATTTCCACTATATGAAGATATTTCGGCTTCTAGTGTTAATTCATATGAACCTACATAATTCGTTAAATCTATTTTAATATAACTATTAGCAATACTAGAATCAATTCCCTGGTTATTTGATACGAGTGTGCCGTCTTCCTTTTCTTCAAAGAAATATTCCCCATTGGCTATTACATCTGATAAAGATATGTTAGGCGATGGATTGCTATCAATTATTTCAAGTGTTCCATTGTTGATTATTGTATTATCTTTTCCAGAAATTATTTTATGTCTATTCATGTTAAGTAAAATATTTTTATTTTCTTGAATAGTAGGAACACTCTCTTCTGTAATAAGAATATTTCTTAGTAGAGTGATTGTAGTTGGTTCTTTTTTATCTTCTTCAATTGCATCGAATGCATCTTGGAGAGTCATATATGTATTTTCATTTATTTGAGCTACAGGAGATATGCTATCTAAAGTTGCTGTTTCAATATCATTAGAACTTTCTAATTTTATAGATGTATTATTAGGAATACTAGTTATTAATCCATTTGTTGCAAAATTTCCAGATAATTTTCCATCATAGAAATTAAATATACCATCTTGGTTATAAACACCATAACAAAATTCTGATACATTTGAAGTTGCAAGAATAGATATATTTTTGTTATCTAATATGTCATTATTAATACCAATTGTTAATATGCCAGTTGCAGTATTATAAATTCCATATGAATTTGCACACTCATATGATGATAACATATTTGTTTCTATTTTTCCTTTATTGATATTTAATTTTCCATTATTATATATTCCGGTTGCATTTGAGCAAATAGTACTTGAAAGAATTTTACCATCATTTATATTTATGATTCCATTTTCATTACTATTATATATGCCATATGGAGACACATTAGAAGCATTACTAGTATAATTAACGATACCTGATATAGTTCCTCCATTTATATTAATTATACCTATACTATTATTTAATATTCCTGCGGCAAAAATTTTTGTTGTTTGAGCGCTTACAGTTCCACCATTTATATTTATTGTTGCATCATTGATGTTATTTATTCCAGAACACTCCCATGCTGAACTAGATAAATATATATTACCATTATAAATATTCATAGCTGTGGAACTTTCATTATATATAACACAGGCATCGGCAGAAGAAGATGTGGAAATTATATCTCCGCCAGTTATTTCTAACTTTCCACCATTAAATATAGTTCCTTTATTACCATTTGAGGAATTTAAATTAACATTATCATTTATTATTAATTGCCCCCAATTCGTAACACTACTTCCTTTTTGAGAAGTTATTCTACCTAGACTTTCAATATTTATACTATTAATTGTTAACTGGTCATTTTCTGTTTCTCCAGAATTATATTTCCTATATCCCAAGTGTAAATAATAAACTTTTCCACCTTTTATTTCAGTAGTATAATCTTTAGCTTCTATTTTGCCGGATATTTTCATAAATTGTCCTTCAGTTGAACTATATTCAGGTGCAGATGTTGTTTCTGTAATTGTTGCATATCCATAATCTAGATTCCCACTAATTATTTCAGCATTTAATGTTACTTTATAAGTTCCATGAAAATCAGATAAATCAATTTTTAAATAACTATTGGCAACACTTGGATGAGTATCTGTATTATTGGCTATTAGCTTTCCTGTTCCATCATTTATAAAATAATATGTTCCATTATTTTGTAAATTATCTAAAGAAATGGTTGGAATAATATTATTATTTTCAATAGTTAAAGTACCATTATTTATTAATCCACTTTCACTGGCAGATGTAATTTCATAACCATTTAAATCAAAAATTATGTTTTTATTGCTATTTATAATTGGTGTTTTTTCTTCGTTTAGTATAGTAGTATCTCTTAATAATTTTATAACTGTTTGTTCTTCTTTATTATCTTCTACTGCGTCAAAAGCTTCTTGTAATGTTTGATATGTAGTATTTGCTATTTGTGCTACTGGAGAATTATCTAAGGTTGATGTTTCAAAGTCTCCGTTTGTAGATTTTATGATATCACAACCTGGAGCAATTTCTCCAATAGTTGCATTTATAGAAGTTTTTCCAGTTATTTTTCCGTCATAGAAATTTAATTTTCCAGGAGAAAGAACTGATATGGCAGTAGTTTTTGCGGCAGAATAATTACTCAATGCTTCTATTATTGGATCTTCTTGACTAACAGTTTCATCATTTATCCCAATTGTTACATTACCATTTCTAGAATAAATTCCTGTTGAAGATGAAGAAGATGAAGCAGTGGTTGAAGTAATTTTTCCTTTTTGGATGTTAATAATTCCATCTGCATTATTAAAAATTGCACTAGGACTAGAACCAGTAGTTATAATTTCTCCACCAGTCATATTTATATTTCCATTTGTAGAATTATAGACTCCATAGGTGGTAGAGCTACCACAAAAAGATTTTATTAATGCCTTTGATATATTAATATCTCCTTCTCCTTTATTATATATTCCATATGAAATTCCATAGCTGTTACTAATAACATTAATCAAACCATTATTAATGTTAATAATACCATTGTCATTATTATAAATTCCACATTTAGAATTATCTCGTGAATTGTAAACATATAAGTTCATATTATTTATATTAATGATTCCATGATTTGCATTATTTATTCCTGAAGATGAACTTTCAATATATGCTGTGTTGATATCAACTATTCCATTTTCATTATTATTTAAAGCATATCCATAAGAAACTGAAATAGTTATGTCGTTAAGTTCTAAATAGGCTTTATTTTCTATTCCTGTATTTTCTCGTATACCTAAAATTGTGATTTTATTAGAAATTTTTAGATTACCATAATTAGTTATAGCATTTTGATTATATGAATATATTTCTGCAAATGGTTCTAAAGATATAGCATTAATTTTTAGCCTATCTTCTCCTTCTTCTCTAGAAGAGTATTTTCTATATCCTAAATGTAGATAATATACTTTTCCCCCTGTTAAAATAGTTGAATAATCTTTTGCATTGGTGACATTTGATGATGTCCCGGAAATATACATAAATCTTCCTTCGCTATTATTATATGAAGGTGCTGTTTCACTTTCTGTAATTGTTGCATATCCATAACTTAATTGGTAGCTTGATATTTGACAATTTACTTTTACTTTGTATTTTCCAACATAGTTTGTTAAATCTATTTTTACGTAACTATGTGCTGTAGTACCAGATTTTCCTGCATTATTAGATATATAACTTCCTGTTCCATCATCCTCGAAATAATATGTTCCATTTGCTACCAAATCTTTAATAGATATATTAGGAAATGAAACTTTGTTCCCAATTTCTAAGGTTCCCTTATTATCTATTCCAGAAGGATTATTGGCAGTAATTGTATGACCATTTAAATCTAAATAAATATTCTTATTTTCATTTACTATTGGTCTATTCTCTTCATTTAAAATGATAATATCTCTTAGTAGTTTTACTGTTGTTGCATTTTCTTGATTATCTCTTACTGCATCAAAAGCATCTTGTAAAGTATTATATGTAACTCCATTTATTTCTGCAACTGGACCGGCATAGTTAGTTAAAAATCCAGTTATAGAGTCAGTTTCGGATAAAAATTTGATTTCGGTATCTGACGGTATTTGCGTAATGTTCCCTTCCGAAAACTCATTTCCTGTTATCGTACCATCGTAAAAATTTAAAATACCTTCCTTATTATATATACCGTAACCTGAGGAATATTGATGATTATAATTTAGCACTCCTGTTATTGAAGGATTAGATGGACTGACTATACCATCATCTTCTCCTATATTTATTGTACCCGTGGAATTGTTATATAATCCATAAGCTATTGCATAAGCGTTTGCTTTCGAAGTAATTGTTCCTGATTTTATATTTATCACGCCAGTAGAATAATTATATATTCCATGACATTCCTCCTCAGATGATGATGAGTTTATTTCTCCACTATTAAAATCTATTATTCCAACATTTTTATTGTATATACCATAGGTATTATTATAACTATAACTAACATTTATTTTTACATTATTAAGCATTATAGTATTATAACTGTTGTTATATATACCGGTAGCACCTTCTATAGTAACTCCATTTAATTCAAGATTTCCTGAGCTCTCATCATAATTTGTCATTTTAATAGAATTAATTTTTAATCTATCATCTCCTTCATTTGTTGAGTTACTTTTCTGATAGCATAAATGTAAATAATATTTTTTTCCGCCTTCTAAATCATAAGTATATTTTTTATCTTCAATTTCACCAGAAATATAAAATAATCTTATTGAAGCAGAATAATAAGATGATGGGGCATCAGGAGTTTCAGTTATTACTGCATAACCATAATCAGAATTTTTTTGACTTGATATTTCAGCATTCAATTCTAGTAAATATCTTCCAGATTGATTTGTTAAATCTAATTCTATATAACTATTTGCTTTAGAAGAAGCAATTGCTTGGTTATTAGATACTATACTTCCATTTTCGTCATCTTCAAAGTAATATGTACCATTATTTACTAAATCTTTGGAAGTAAATTCTTTATAATCTTTAGTATTTTCATCCATATAGTAATCATTAGTATTATATAGAGCTATTCCATTTGTATTTGCTATATTACCACCAGAAGTTGTTATACTTCCATTATTATATACTCCATATGTATAAGAAGACTGTGTTGTTTGTATCTTTCCATTATCTTTTAGTAGAAATTCACCTTCATTTCTTACAGATGAATAATAATTAGAAGAAGAGACTCCCTGTTTAGATAATGAAATTGTTCCAGAAGATACAGTTAAATTAGCACCTCTGTTATTTAACACAGTAGAATAATTTACTCCATTTATCGAACCTACTTTTGTTTCTGTACTATCTAAAATTTCCAATGTACTACTATTTTCTATTACATAATCAGAAATTGTATTTGTAATAGAATGACCATTTAAATCTATAATCACATTTTTTCCATTATCAATTGTTGCTTTTGTTGTAAGTGATAAATCTCTTAATATTGTAATTGTTGTCTTTTCTTCACCAGCATTTTCTGGACAATCTGCAATTGCTTCATCTAATGTGTTGTAGAACCATTTATCAATTCTTGCTGCTGATTCTGCAAGTACACCTAAATATACTCTTTCTTTATCTCCGTCTTTTTTAGAAATAACACTATATTCATCAGGTTGAGAATTAATTGTTCCTTCTATTGCTTTATCCCCAATTAAAACACCATCATAGAAGTTAAATGTACCAGATGTATTAATTACCATGTTTTCACCAGTTAATACAGGAGATGTTTGATTTACAATTCCATCATTTGCACCTAATGTAAAAGTTCCATTATTTTGAATAACTGTTCCATCTGTACTTGTTATTTTTCCAGTATTTGCTGTATTAGTATCTATAATTGTTAATGTTCCATTATTTTCAATAATCGTTCCTGGTCCTGTAATACTATAGCCATTAAGATTAATTGTGACATTTTTTCCATTTGGTACAACAGCATTAGGTTTGAATTCTATCGGTTTTATAATATCAATTTGTGTCAAAGTTCCTTCTGGACAAGCATCTATAGCATCTTGAAGTGTCACATAATATGTATCACCAATTTTTGCAACATAATCAACAACATTCATTTCCACTCTTTCATTAGTTATATTTCCTACATTATCTTCTATTCTTAACCATAAGTAATATACACCTTGTGGCTTTGATTTAAATGTTAATACTTCATCATTTGATAGTTCTGTATAAGAAGTTGGTGTTGAAGTGTCTTCTACATAAGCATATTCTAATTTCTTTAATCCACTTTCTGCATCTGATGCATTTACGCTAATAGATATATCTGCTACGCTAGAATTAGCTGGAATAGGGAAATTAGGAATACTAGGATTTGTTGTATATGTTGGAGGTGTTTTATCTATTTTAGCATTAGCTTCTTTTTCTTTTCCATTTCTTATCATAGCAGTTATTTTTGTACTTTTATTAATTGTAAATTCACCAGTATAGTTTGTATACTCACCATTATCTATTTTAACTAATTTATTCTCTTCAGCTGTTCCTTCAGGATAATATATCTTTACAGTTAAATCCTGATTAGTCCAACGACTTTCTGGATGAAGCTTACCATCTGGAGTTCTGAAGACTATGAAAATAGAATCTTTGGTAATATCTTTATAGATTTCATCTATATTTTCCAAATCTTTTTCATACTCTTGTTTTATCTTATCTAATTCTTCTAATTGTGTTCTATTTTTGTTACTGCTTGTCATAAACACACTAAAAATCACTATTAGAAAGAATAGGATAGCTAATAGTACGAATAATGTTATTGAACCTTGCTCACTTTTTAATGTTTTCTTTTGCATAAAGACACTCCTTTTTTCTTTGTTATAAAACTGCTATTTTGTGCAATGAATAAAAAGGTATAAAACCCTTATACCCCTTATACCCGTAGTAATTTACTTGATATGTTAAAAAATTGAAATGGCAGTAATAAAAGTGTAATACAAATTTAATATTTTTGATAACATTCTCTCAAATGACATTCCGTATGTGTTGTTGACCTGATTTTAAATCGTGGAAATATAAGGAATTGTTTTTTAAAAATAGATATATTAGAATATCTGTATATATATATTAAAGAAATTAAAGGAACTGCTATCTATTGGTATTTGCTATGTTGCAGGCTTTTGAAAAATATGGATATGGAAAATAAAAATGATATGTCATATTCATTTTGCTAAGCTGATAGCTAAAAAAATACTATGTGGATAAGGAAAAACAATCTTAAAATTTTAAAAACTTTATTTGATAGTTTTCCAAAAATTTCCAAAAAATATTGCGCAAAATAGCAGTTTTATGCCAAAAAGGAGAAATGAAAATGCAAAAGAGAATGTTTAAGAGTGAAAAAGGTTCAATAACATTATTTGTACTATTAGCTATCCTATTCTTTCTAATAGTGATTTTTAGCGTGTTTATGACAAGTAGTAACAAAAATAGGATACAGTTATCAGAACTAGATAAGATAAAGCAAGAATATGAAAAAGATGTAGAAAACATAGATGAAATTTATGAAGATATTACCAGAGATTCTATTTTCATAGTCTTCAGAACTCCAGATGGTAAGCTTCATCCAGAAAGTCGTTGGACTAATCAGGATTTAA
>CALXBY010000013.1 GCA_944386675.1 uncultured Clostridia bacterium
TTTATACATTTTATTAATTTATTATAAGCTTTTATTTAGTTTTAATTCGTTGATATTAGACTTTTAAAATATTTTTTGTTTTAGACAACAATTATATTCTTCTAAATTTTAAACTTTAACACTATACAATCTATATTTGTATAGTATTGTTGATATCTAAAAAAATTTAAACCATAATCTTTTTATAAATATTATAAAGATTATGGTTTACTTTTTTCTATATTAATCATTTTAATTATTGTTCTTTATGGTTCTTTGTTGAACGAATTGTGCCAGAATTGTGCCAAAAACATTTATCATTTTATTGAAACCGTTGGGGCTGTAAAGAAAGAATTTGTAATGTTGTGCCATTTTGAATGTCCTGACATTTTCAATTCCTCCTCCTTAATTTTCTTAGTATTTAAGGCACTTTCGGCTGTTCTATCATATAAACATCAAGTGAAATTTCTTTATTGTTCTTTGCCCATTTATATAGGTTTTCGAGGTTCTTTGCCCAACGAATTGTGCCAAAATTGTGCCAGAAATTTCACATTGTTTTTTATGTAAATAGATTATTTTGTTGTTAAATTTATCCAATTTTTAAGCAACACTACAAGTATTTTATCATACTTTTTTTATTTTGTGTAGTAGTTTTACAATTTTTTATATTTTACTCGTGTGTAAGGCACTATTGAAACTTACCGTTCTTGCTCAAAATCAATTTCTTATATTTTCAAAATTATTTTCCTTACCTTAAATCTACAAAATTTAACTTTTCAATGGTTTCTTTTCCTATAATTTCATTTGCTAGTTCTACTAGTTCTTTAAATAATAAAATTTGTCCTCTATGATGTGCATCTATACCATACAAAACATTAATATCATATTCTGATGCAATTTCCCAGAATTTTTTACATGGATATACTACTTTTTCTAAATTCTTTCTTTGTTCATCTATTGGTTTATGATTTAATTTTCTATTTTCATAATATGTTTTTCCAAATATATTATTTAAATTAATTTCTAAAGGTACCTTATATTTTTCAGCCGCTTTGCAAATAAGATGAGCAACTTTTTCTTCAATTTCTCCAAATTCTTTTCTTTTTAACATATAAATATCTGGATGTGCAATAATGTCTGGAATCCCACATTTCATTGCTTGTTCTATATATTCTGCATATCGAATCAATTCTTTATCTGAAAAATCATATTTGCCATGTATTTTTAAGTTGTGATTATCATCATAAACAAAATGCTGTCCTAAAACTATCTTATCTGTTTCAGCTTTTAATTCTTTTAAATTTTCTTCTTCTCCTGGTAAATATTCCACTTCATATCCACTTTGAATTTCAATTTGTCCAGCATATTTTTCTTTTAACTCTTGTATCTTTTCTAAATATTCTTTTCTTTGCTCATATTTCATTCTCATATCATTTCTTTTGTCTATTTCGTTTTTTTCGGGACAATGGTCTGTAAATGCCATTTTTTTAAATCCCATTTTTATATACTCTTCTACATATTCTTCATCTTTCATATCTAAATCTGCGTGTCCACATCTATATGTGTGTGAATGATAATTAAAATTTTGCATTATAAATTCCTCCTATTTACTATTCTAATTCTATATCATTTTTATCATATTGTTCTGGTTTTAATCCAAATCTAGTTCTCATATAGTCTAAAACCACCACCATACATGCCAAAGCAAATAAACCTACAACTAAAAAAGCCTGTTTAACATCTATAATTTCAATTAGTAATCCACCTAACATTGAAAATATACTAGCAGCAATTCCGCCTATAAATTCATATGTAAAGGTAATCTTATTTCTAACCTCTTCTTTTGTAAAGTTTCTTACATATTTTGCTTCTAGAATATACCAGATGGATGTACAAATTTTATGTACTGCTAACATAATAAGAATAATTGGTATGATTGTTTTTGCTGTATATGTATTTGCAACAATTCCAATAATAATACAGGCACCTATATACATTAATGAAAGAAATGCTAATGTTCTATTTCTAAATTTTTTCTCTATTTTGCTTTTTAATGAAATAGAAATTCCTCCTATAAATGTTAACACCGCAAATATCATAGAGAATTGTTCTTCTGGTATTCCTATTTCTACTAATAAACTACTATTATATATATCCACAATCTCTATTAAACTATAGAACACAATTTGAAATAATATCAGAGCTTTCATTCTTTTTGATTTTAAAATAAACTGAAAAACAGATTTTAAATCGTTTCCGTAGTTTTTTAATATCTTTTTCATTTCTACTTTCTCTATTTTTTCTTTTTTCACTTCATATATATCTTTGAATTTAAATGATAATATTGTAGAAATAATAACAAATCCTAAGCAGATGAATATTGGTATATAATTATTAATAACAAACAAATATCCTGCTGTTAGGGATGCAATTCCATCTAGAATATAGTACCAACTTCCTCCTTTTGCATCTAATTTAGAATATAATCCATCTCCACCTTTTGTTGAAACAGAATCATATAGCAAATTAGATTCTGCAATTGTTTTTATATCATACCCTAATGAGAAAATTAGGTCTGCTATAATAATACTAATTGCTCCTGGTCCTAACATTAATATCAATACATAGACTATCAGCATACTATTTCCAAGTATCATACTTTTTCTTTTTCCTAAAAAATCTGTAATAGCTACTGCTGGTATTTGCATTATTATTCTAAACAATAGATAAAACCCATTAATGATTAATACTTCTGATGGTGTTACTTTTTTTGTTATTGTATAAAATAAGAATTCAATGGAATAAAAAAATAGTAAATCCCAAGAAAACATTTTATAAACTGGAAATAATTTTGCATTTTGTCTTCTGGCTTTTGCTAATTCTTTTTTGTCTTTATACTTTAACTTAGTTTTCATTTGTTCCCCCATTTATTTTTTGTAATCTCTTTCTAATAAAGACCATACATTTAGTATCATATCACAAAATAATTCAAAAATAAAGCTTCGACATAAATCTTTTATTTTCTCATATTTTTCACTAAAATGTTTTATTATCGATTATCATTCTTTTATTATATTAGATTCATATTTAGTTAAATTATAATGGAAAAAGAATGTCTTTGGCAAAATGCCTCTGACATTCTTTTTTCCTAAATAAAAATTGTTATCGGCTTAGAATTCCGGGAAGAATAATCCCATAATTGCAGAAGACAGCATTTCTTTTTTAATCTCTTCACTTAAAATGCTATACGTTTCTTTCAACACCTCTTCCTTATTTTCCGGTGTAGCTTCAACGTTTGAAAGTGCTTCTACAAAAGTAATGTTTCCTTTTTCGACTACCTCTTGCATTGCTAATCTAAGGATTAAAGCTTCTGAAATCTTAATTACAAATTTTTTAATTAGTCCCTCCTGTTTCAATTCTTCCCAAACATCTTCTGATGTTATTTCACTCATTATTTCTCTTAAAGGGTCTATTATCTCTTTTTGTATGCTGCTTTCCGGAATTTCTTCATACATTTCTTTAGCTTTTTTCTCTACGATTGGATACCGCTTTACGGTAGTTTCAACATCAAACTCTCCGCCTGACATTGTTGTCTTTCCTTGATAGTTTCTAACAATTTTCATTTTTTCTACCTCCGTGTTGTAAATTTTTACTTGATTCAAAAATTATTATACCATCAAAAAATATTATGTCAATTCATCCCAAAGCTACATCTAATATCATCATAATAACAAAACCAATTGCTACACCAACTGTTCCAATATTAGAATGTTCTCCTTCTTGTGACTCCGGAATCAATTCTTCTACAACAACATAAATCATAGCCCCTGCTGCAAAAGCTAATAAATATGGTAATATAGGTACAATTGCATTTGTTAATAATATCGTTATAATTGCTGCAATTGGCTCTACAATTCCAGATAAAGCTCCATAAATAAAAGCTTTTGTTTTTGATACTCCCTCGCTTTTAAGTGGCATAGATATAATGGCCCCTTCTGGAAAATTTTGAATAGCTATTCCAATTGCCAAACTAATAGCCCCTGCTAAGCTGATTCCTGCATTTCCTATCATAGCACCTGCCAATGTTACGCCCATTGCCATACCTTCTGGGATATTATGAAGTGTTACTGCAAAAACAAGCATCGTAGACTCCTTTATTTTTGCTTTAATTCCTTCCGGTTTTTCTGCATGTAAATGTAAATGCGGAATCACACTATCTAAAATCAATAAAAAAACAATTCCTAACAAAAATCCAATTGTTGCTGGTAACCATGAAATTTCATGTTGCTTGGTTGCCATTTCCATAGAAGGCATTAGTAATGACCAAATAGATGCTGCCATCATGACACCTGCTGCGAATCCAATTAATAATTTTTCTACTGTTTTATGAATCGATTTTTTCATAAAAAATACCATTGCTGAACCTAAAAGTGTTCCCAGAAATGGTATAATCAATACAATTAACATGTTTTCACTCATATCCATTCTCCTCTCTCTTGCGTACTTTATTTAATCATAGTTGTATCATATTTTTATAAATTTGTATAGTCTACATTTTTTATACATTATTTTTTTTTATACAATAAAAATGCACATAAAATCAACAAATTCTATGTACATTTATAATATTTCATATTATTCTTCTTTATTGTTTAGGTCTATATGTTAAAATATTACTTACTGCTTCTGGTCTAACTGGTGACATTAATATTTTTCCTGTTCCTCTATATACGTTCACAAATCCTTCTCCTGCAACAGCTGAACCCAACAAGCTTCTAGTAGATTTTTCTACTGTAAAATCTAAAGAATCAGACCATGCAATTGCCATATTTCCATCTATTTTTATTTGGTCATTTTGTAATTCTATTTCTATTAATTCTTCTCTTGGAACTGGACTTTCTAAAACTGCAATTCCTTGTCCTGATAATTTCAAATTAAATAATCCTTCTCCTCCTAGTACTGCTGAAGATAAATTACTTCTCATAACAACGTTTGTATTCAAACTTGCCTCACATGCTAAAAACAATCCATCTTCTAATACAATACTACCATTCCATTCTCCCACATCTTCCAATAAAATATAGTTATAGGTTGGCTCTAAAGCTAATAATCCTGTACCATGATATTTTGGTTTTACTGTTGATTCACTAGTTACACTTCCTTTAATAGCTTTTCCTAAGAAATCTCCTACACCTTTTACATTTGTTTTAGACTCTATATTTCCAGCCATCCATTGCATTGCTCCTGCACTTGTTACATATTCATCTCCTTGTAATTGAATGACTACTTGTCTTCTTTTAACATTCATTTTTGCAGCAAAATATTCTGACATAGCTGTTAATTTGTTAACACTGACATCTCTTTGAAATTCAACAACTGAAATATTTCCCTTTCTATCAATAATTTTTACATCATCATTATCAAATAAATTTTTTACAGAAATCATATGGTAATACCTCCTTTTATTTTTTTCAAATTCATTATATACAAAACCTTTATATTTTTACAATATATTAGAAAAAATTTTATATTTTTTTGACAATTTGTTTTATTTCTATTTTCTTGTGGTATAATGATAAAGAAATTTAAACAAAAGAAATGGAGATGATTTTTACTTATGACAAACACAAAAGAGGAGGTAAATGTTTCTAAACTTTATGGACAGGAATGTTTATTATCCAAGGACGATTTATTAAAAAAATACAAAATTAAAGAATCTGGCTTGAGTTCAGAAGAAGCCGAATATAAGTTAAAGCAATTAGGACCAAATATTATTAGACAAGCAAAACCAAAAAGATGGTATCATTACTTTTTTGAAAGTTTATTTACACCTTTTAATCTAATTTTATTAGGAATAACTTTGCTTCTATGCTATACAGATGTTATTTTACCTGAAACACCTAGTTATGCTAATATTATTGTCATTGTTATATTAGTTGCTGCTAGTACTTTGTTAGACTTTTTTGAAATATATCGTTCTAATAAAGCTGCTGGTAAATTAAAAGAATTGGTTGCAACTACCTGCCATGTTTTAAGAGATGGCAAAGAAGTTCAAATTCCAATAAAAGATGTTACACTTGGAGATATTGTTATTCTTACTGCTGGTAGCATGATTCCAGCTGATTTAAGAATTATTGAAGCAACAGATTTATATGTTGGACAATCTTCTTTAACTGGAGAATCTGATGCTGTTAAAAAATTAGTTGAATCAGAAATGAATTCTGATGATTTAGATAGTATTGCTGATTTAGATACAATATGCTTTATGGGAACAAATGTCATTTCTGGTAGTGCAAAAGGTGTTGTTATTAAAACTGCTGATTCTACTTATTTTGGAAAAATTGCTCATACATTATCAACTGGTAAACCTAAAACTGCTTTTCAAAAAGGAATTGAAAGTATTAGTAAATTATTAATCCGTTTTATGTTAATTATTATTCCAGTTGTCTTTATCCTTAATTTTTCAAAACATAGTATTGTAACAGCCTTTACATTTGCAGTTGCAATTTCTATTGCAATTACACCACTACTTCTTCCAGTTATTTTATCTTCTTGTTTATCAAAAGGTGCTGTAAAAATGTCTAAGAAAAAGACTATTGTAAAAAAATTAGATGCTATTCAAAATTTTGGTGCCATGAATATTTTATGTACAGATAAAACAGGAACTTTAACAGAAGACAAAATTGTTCTAGAAAAATATCTAGATATAAAAGGTGATGAAGATCTTGGCGTTTTAAAATATGCTTATTTAAATGCTAGCCTTCAAACTGGTTTAAGAAGTAATATTGATGAAGCAGTTATCAAGCGTGGCAAAGAATATAATATGCCTGAATTAACTAGTAAATATATTAAATTAGATGAAATTCCTTTTGATTTTGCTCGTAGACGTTTGTCTATTGCAGTAAGAAATGAAGAAGGCAAAGATGAATTAATTACAAAAGGTGCTGTGGAAGAAATTTTAAATATTTCTACTTCTGTAGAATATAGAGGTGAAATTTCTCCTTTAACACGAGAAATTAAAGAAAATATACAAAGAATTAGTAAAAATTTAAATAAAGAAGGTTTAAGAGTAATTGCTGTTTGTAAAAAATATAGTAATGAACCTGGATATGATTTCGAAGTAAAAGATGAAAAAAATATGATATTAATTGGTTTCATTGGTTTCTTAGACCCACCTAAAGAAAGTGCTAAAGAAGCTGTTGAAAAAATGAATAAAGCTGGTATTCGTGTTATTGTTTTAACAGGAGATAACGCAGAAGTTACAAAATGTATCTGTGACAAAGTAAATATCAAATCTAAAAATATTATCTTAGGAAGTGAATTGGATAAATTATCTGATATAGCTGTCCTTAGATTAATCAGAAAGAATAATATTTTTGCAAAACTATCTCCTATTCAAAAAGCTAGAATTGTTAGATTGTTAAAAGAAGATGGTAATGTTGTAGGATATATGGGTGATGGAATTAATGATAGTCCTTCCCTAACAAATTCAGATGTTGGTATTTCAGTAGACACTGCTGTTGATATTGCAAAAGAATCAGCTGATATTATCCTTTTAGAAAAAGATTTAAATGTTTTATTAGATGGTGTAACTGAAGGAAGAAAAACATTTGCAAACTTAATGAAATATATTAAATTAGCAACTAGCTTTAACTTTGGAGAAGTATTATCTGTTATTGTAGCAAGTATTGCCTTACCATTTTTACCAGAAACACCTATCCAATTATTAGTAGAAGGTTTATTATATGATTTTGGACAAATGACACTTCCATTTGATGACGTAGATGCAGAAATTGTGCGAAAACCTAAAAAATTAGATATAAAAAGTTTAAAACACTTTATGCTATTTATGGGACCAGTTAGTTCTATCTTCGACTTAGTTGTATTTGCTTCTTTATGGTTTATATTTGGTGTTAGAGAAGCTGCTCTTTTCCAAACAATATGGTTCTCATATAGTATTGTTTCAAACTTAGTTGGAATGCATATTGTTAGAACTGCTAAAATACCTTTTATACAAAGTAATGCAAATAAAATGGTTTACTTCTCTTCAATCTTATTAATCTTAGTAGGTATTATTGTACCATTCACACCTCTAGGAAGCTTCATTGGATTAGTTCCAATCGCTATGCAATATATTGCATTAATCTTTGTTGTTACATTCTTATATTGTATTTTAGCTATGTTTGCAAAAAAGATTTATATCAAAAAATATGGAGAATGGATTTAATGGGGACGTGTCAAATCGTTTCAAAATGATACCAAAAGGGACAGACCTATATTTTAAGGTCTGTCCCTTTTGGTATCATTTTGAAACGATTTGACACGTCCCCAACTATTCCTTATATCTATATTCTTCTATCACTTTTCCATCAACATCTTTTATGACAATATCCTTTTCTTCTATCATTGCATAACTATGTGGAGTATCTTCTTTTGGTAATGAAATAGAACCTGGATTTACAAATAATTGATTATCATATTTTTTAATAAAACATGTATGAAAATGTCCATAAAACATAATATCAAAATCTTCTGGTGGCAAATTATCTATATTATATTTATGCCCATGTGTAAAAAACATGTTTTTTCCATTAATTTTTTCTAATATATTTTCTTTGATTTCAAACTCAGAAACCATTTGATCTACTTCTGCATCACAGTTTCCTCTTACAACTTCTAACTTCTCTTTGATACTATTTAAAAGTTTTGTTACTTTCTTAGGGTCATATCCATCTGTTAATGGATTTCTAGGTCCATGATAATACAAATCTCCTAACACAATTATTTTTTCTGGTTTTTCCTTTTTTATAATTTCTTTTAATTTGTCAGCATATACACCTGATCCATGAATATCTGATACAACTAATACTCTCATACAAAATCCTTCCTTTCTTCCTTTGCTTGATTTTTGTATATCTTAATTCCCATATATTCTAAGCTATATAATTACAATTTTCAACCCCCTATATAAAAAAATATGAATAACTTTGTCATAGAAAAAATGACATCAAAAATGATGTCATTTTTCTTATTTTAAAATTATTTTCTATTCCATTAATTTTTTTATGTCTTCATCTTGTTTTAATTTATTAGATATAAAATGGTAAGCTTGTTTGTTTTGTTTTACAGCAATTTCTGCCAATTCCTTATCATCAATTAATCGTTTACTAGCATATTTAATAATAATTCCCTTATTTTCTACCGCTGCTTTTACAACATCTCTATCATCTCTTAATTCTTCTGATGCATAATATAAAGCTTGCCCATAATTTTTACAGCATTCTAGCATAATCTCTTTATCCCCTGCTAATTCTTCTGATGCATAACAAATTGTCCAAGGTGATGTTTTCGTAGCTAATTGTAATACTTCTTTATCTCCTTTTAATCTTGTACTTGCAAATTCTAAAGCTTCTCCATCTTGTTTTAAAGCTTCCATAACCACTTCTTTGTCGTCTTGTAGCTCTTCTGATGCTAATTCTAGATTTTTCCCATTTTCTTTTACTGCCTGTAACACAAATTCTTTATTATTTCGATTATTTTCTATTTCTTCTACATTCATTTTATCAGGTCCTTTCTTAATTGTTTGTATTATATCACAATTTCTTCTTAAATTTCTATATTATTTTATATATTAATCTTCTAGTTCTTATTTTGGATTGTGAGCATTTTCAACTTTATGTAAAATTTGCAAAATATTAGCTAATATTATATAATATTAACTAACATAAAATCAGAAAGGAGAAAAAATTATGTTGTTTAAAAAGAAAAATACGCGGTCTATAAGATCAAGAGTTGGCCATAATGGCATGCTATTATACACTCCAGATGAGAAACAGGTATGTATTGCCTATGATTCAACAGGAGATTCTTATACAGTTCGAAATGAGCCTGCTACCTTGTGGCAAATCAAAGAAGATAATTATCATGACAGTTACCTTGATAGCTATACTAAAAAGGAATTTAATTTTCTACTTGTTCGGTTAATATTGGAAATTTTTATTACTATAATCTTCATTAGTATTTGTAACAAAATGAATATTTTACCTGTCCGTTCAAGAGCAGGAATTTATTTATTACTATTTTCTCTAGGATTCATCCTAGAATATTCCATTATAAAGGGATTAAAGAGAAGAAAAACTGAAAAAGGACGCAGGATAATGAAATGGCGTGGTGCTCTAAACATGACACTAAATGCTTTTGATAAAAAAGAAATTCCTCCTACTTTAGAGAAAATTCAAAAGTGTAGTATTTATCGAGTCAATACAGAATATCACTTATCACCTGGTGAGATAGTTGCAATCTTTTTTCTTTTTTTAGCCATATCATGTTTTATGCCAACTTTAACAATACAGCTGGTATCAATTCCTATATTATTTGGAATTTTTATTTTTGCTTACCAAACAGCATTATTTGGAGTATTACGACTAACTTTCGTGACAACTCCAGATTTATATGAGCTTAAAATGGCTAGAGATTTAATCGATTTCTGGTATTTAGTTTCATATAAAAATAATCTCCAATAACTTCCGAGCAACTTTTGCTCTAATGGGTTCTAGCGTGGATGCTAGAGCCCATTTAAATATTACATTTATATTTATAAATATTTTTCAATATCATAAAAATTATTCTCTTTAGTTAAAACAATATCAAAATTCTTGTTATATACATCTAAATTTTCAGTAATATTTTTATTTAAAAATCCTATCTTCAATGATTTATCTTCTGGATATTTTCCCATCATATAAATATCTTCTACTAAATCTCCTATCACAATCCTATATTCTTTCGTTCTAATTTTTTCTTTTAAATTTACCTCTCCTAATTTGTCGATATTTTTATTTAAACTATGAATCATGTTATCGCGAAATTTTATCATATTTTCATTTTCATCAAATTTTATAAAATTACTAATCATATGTATATTGTCAAAATAACATTTTTCTTTTTTTAAGGATTGTTCTATCACATTTCCAATACCTGCTGATAAAATAATAACTGGTATATCATTTTCATATAGCTTAAATAAAAAATCCTTTGCGCCTTCTCTTAAAATTAACTTACTGTTATCAATAGATTCTTTTAGCTTTTGCTTGGTTAAATGATATGTATAGTATAATTCCATACATTTATCATACCATTCAATAATATATTTTTCTCTTTCCTTTACATCCATATTATAATCAAATTCTATTGGTCCATATTTTTCATAATATCTATCTAAATCATTTGCTATATTTTCTCCAAGCGCTTTTCTATTGGCACTTGCCGCCCAAGAATCTTCACTAGTACTTGATGTGATTGTTTTATCATAATCTAAAAACACACATATGTTATCTTTATTTATCTTCTCTTTTAATTTATTTACTTTTTCTTTATTATTTATATATATCATAACTTTTTCCTCTTTTTAATTTTTTCATATATTTTACTAAATTTTGTCTAGTTATCTATCAAGTTATACCTTTTAAATATCGTAATAATCATATTATATACTAATTTTTTACCTAATAATTCTCTAAATTTCGTTGTTTTCATTTTTCCATCATTTCTTAAAGTTTCTAGTTGCTTTCCTAAATTATCATATTCAGCAAGTATATCTTGTAATGCCTTTTCAAAATTTTCTAGTCTTTCCATTCGTTAAATTCTCCTTTCATTTATGCTTTCCGTATTAATATAAAAACCATTAACTATCTTTTGAATTATATATTCTTTTATCTATTTTTTCAATATTTTATCTGTTTAATTATTTTATTAAATTTTTATATAATATATTGTAAAATCACTTTAATGTTGTTATAATGGTTACATAATATTGAAAGGAGTTGAATAATTATGTCTGACGCACAAATCCAAACAATCAAAGATGTTATAAAAATGACGCCTAGATTAAATTTAGAATGTTTAAATTCTATTAAAATTCTAATGGAAAAAGCCATTGACTCAGAATTGTTAAAATTAGAACCAACTATTATTTTAGATAATATGGATATTACTGAAAAAGTTATGTACCTAGACTATTTAAACGAAACTACTAAAACCAGAGAAAATGAAAACAAAAACGCAATTTCATTTGAAGAAATCTTAAAAAGAGAGGGGTTGACATTTAATGACTTACAAGATAAAGATTAGGCCCAAAGCTCTTAAATTTATTGAAAAACAAGATAAACTTCAACGTCTTAGAATATATACAGCAATTTACAACCTGCCAAAAGGTGATATTAAAAAGATGGTAGGTTGTAAAGATACGTTTAGACTTCGTATCGGTTCTTATAGGATTATATATGAATTAAATCGAAATGATCTTATTATTCTAGTAACAAAGGCTTCTAATCGAGGTCAAATCTATAAATAGTTATTTCTTAATTTTTACATTTTAAATTTGAAATTATATTTATTTTTTATTAATTCTTTTATTTTATATATACAATTCATTTTATTTTATCAAATCTTTCTTAAAAAATTCATAAAACTTTATCTTTTTTATTTGTTATGCTATAATGCAAATAGAAATTTTATAAAGGAGCATGACAAATGAAAAACTTTTTTATTGTACTCGCAATGAAACTATTAAATATTGCATTAAAAATATGTGGAAAACATGGTGGTAACTTTTTAGGAAAAATCGCTTTTGACTGGAATCCAGAAATTTTTAAATATTTCAAAGTAAATTGTCCAGTAATTGCTGTTACTGCTACTAATGGAAAAACTATGACAAATAATGCCATTGGCTATGTTTTTCAAACTGCTGGAAAAAAGATAATTAGTAATAAAGAAGGAAACAATATGGAAACTGGTATTCTTTCTACTTTATTAAAATCTTGCACGCTAACTGGAAAAATAAAGGCAGATTATTTAGTTTTTGAAGTAGATGAGGGGTATGTACCAGTTGTATTTAAAGATTTCCCGTTAGATACTTTGGTTATATTAGATTTCTTTAGAGACCAATTAGATAGAAATGGTGAAGTTGAATCATTAATCTTAAAAATAAATGATTTTCTAAAAAAGTATACAGGTAATTTAGTTTTAAATAATGATGACCCAAATGTTGCAAGACTAGGTATGGCAAATCCTGATAACCAAAATATATATTATTTTCATGTTGATAGATATCCATATGCAACAGATAATATGAAAGAAGCTGGAGAAGGAAAATTTTGTCCATTCTGTAAAACTCGTTTAGAATATGAATATTATCAATATTCTCATATTGGAAAATTTACTTGTCCAAATTGTGGATATGGGAACAATGAAATCTATAAAGAAACTAAAAATATCAACCTTAATGAAATGACTTTTGAAATAGATGATGTTTTATATAAAATTAAATCAAATAGTATTTATATTATTTATAATTTCACAGCTGTTATTGCTTGTTGTTCTTTGTATAATATTGATACCAAATATATGCAAGAAGCATTATCAAAATTTGAACTAAATAATGGAAGGCTAGAAAAATTAGTTATAAAAGACGCCCCTACCATTATAAATTTAGCAAAAAATCCAACCGGTAGCAATGTTAGTTTGCGTTTATTAAACGAAGACAGTGAGGAAAAAGAATTGTTATTTGTTTTAAATGATAATAAAGCAGATGGATTTGATGTTTCTTGGATTTGGGATATTAATTTCGACAATTTAAACAATGTAAAAAGAATTATAACTGCTGGCACAAGAGGTTATGACATTGCTATTAGAATTAAAACTGCAGGATTTGATGAAAATAAAATAGAAGCTTATCTTGATTTAGAACAAGCTGTAAAATCTCTATATACTAATTCAAGCAAAAAATATGTCATTGCAAATTATACCTCTTTACAACCTACTAGAACTGAAATTTTAAAATCAAAAAATAGGAGTTGAAACTATAATGAAAGAATTAAAAATACTATACCTATATCCTGATATGCTAGAACTATACGGAGATTATGGAAATATACAAGTATTAAAATACAGACTAGAAAAACGAGGCTTTAATTGTATTGTTGATAAATATTCTATTGGCGATGAAAAGCCAGACTTTAAAAGTTATGATATGATTTTTGCGGGCGGTGGAGCCGATAACGAGCAAAGTATCTTATCTGAAGACTTAATAAAATATAAGGAAGAAATCAAAGAAGCTGAAAACGATGGTGTCTTCTTTCTACTAATTTGTGGCGCTTATCAGCTATTTGGTAAATACTATAAAGGTGTTGAAGGAAATATTATTCCTGGTCTAGAAATCTTCCCTTACTATACAGAAGCAATTAGTGATAGAAAAAAAAGATGTATTGGTAATATTGTTCTTGATGTCAACTTAGATGGACAAGAAACCAAAGTCATTGGCTTTGAAAATCATGGTGGGCAAACTTATGACATTCCTACTCCTTTTGGAAAAGTTTTATTCGGAAATGGAAATAAATTTGGTGATACAGAAGAAGGCTTTTTTAAAGAAAATGTTATCGCAACTTACTTACATGGTCCCCTTCTTTCTAAAAATCCTGAACTTACAGATTATATTATTAAACATTGCTTAGATAGAAAATATCAAGAAGATACTGTTTTAGAACCTTTAAATGATGAATTTGAAAATCTATGTAGAAAACAATTATTAGATAGATTTTTAAATTAAGAAAAAGGGATTTTGGGGACGGACTCATTTTTCCCTTTTTACATAGATAAAATCCCGGGCTAAATCATCTGATACTACTAAATGATTTGCCCGGGATTTTTGAGTGACCGCATCTAAAACATATCTTGCTCCTGTAATATTGCTTTGGGGACGTTATAATTTAAATTCTACTGGTTTATGTTCTTTTAAACTTTCTTGAACATCTAATATTCTTTGGTTTGAAGACCCTCTAAATCTAAGACTTAAATCTTTCTTTTCTTCCTCAAATTTACCATCTACCATAACATCTATATATTTTAAAAGTTCTTTTGTAGTTTCATTATTAGGAGCCATTTTTTCTACAACATCTTTTTCAAAATCAAATCCCGTATAACACCATATATTTTTATCTGGAAATTTCTCTTTTACTTTTTTTACTAGCGGTAATAATCCTTCTTGGTTTTGTTTTTCTAGTGGCTCTCCTCCTAGAAGAGATAATCCTGAAATATAATCATGGTCTAAATAATTAATTACTTGATCTATTTGTTCATCTGTAAATTTATTACCATAATTAAAATCCCATGCACATTCATTAAAGCATCCTTTACAGTGGTGGTTGCAACCACTTACAAATACAGATACTCTAACTCCTTCTCCATTTGCTACATCTACTCGTTTTATATCTGCATAGTTCATAAAATTCTCCCTCTTTTCTCTATTTGGTTAAAATTTGGAACGTTTTTTAGAGTTTTTCTCCAACGTTCCAAATTTTTAGTTTTATTTTTGGCTATTTTTATTCTATAGAAAAAATCTTCTCTTATCTTTATTCCTATATAGATTTTTTCATATACAGCAAAGTTAGGCCTCTTATAAGTGCATTACTCTTTGTTTAATCTCTTTTGTTTTTCCTGCATTCCAGAAGTTTTCTCCTAAATATCCACAAGTTCTTCTAACAACTGTCATTTTTGAATGGTCTTTATTTCCACAGTTTGGGCATTCCCATTCATTATCTTTATTTAATACAATTTCTCCATCAAATCCGCAAACATGGCAGTAATCTGATTTTGTATTAAATTCAGCATATTGAATATTATCATAGATAAATTTAACTGCTGTTTCTAATGCATCTATATTTTTTTGCATGTTTGGTATTTCGATATATGAAATTGCTCCACCTGAAGATATTTTTTGGAATTCACTTTCAAATCCAAGTTTTTCAAAAGCATCAATTTTTTCTCTTACATCTACATGATATGAGTTTGTATAATATCCTTTGTCTGTTACATCTTTAATTGTACCAAATTTTTCTTTATCAATTCTAGCAAATTTGTAGCATAAGCTTTCTGCTGGTGTTCCATATAATGCAAATCCAATGTTTGTTTCTTTTTTCCATCTATCTACAGTTTCTCTTAAATGTTTCATAACACGAATTGCAAAATCATGTCCTTCTGGTGTTGTATGTGATACACCTTTCATTACTTTTGTCATTTCATAGATTCCAATATATCCTAGAGATATTGTTGAATATCCACCATATAATAATTTATCAATTTTTTCGCCTTTTTCAAGTCTTGCAATTGCTCCATATTGCCAGTGAATTGGGCTAATATCTGAATGTGTTCCAAGTAATGCATAATGTCTACACATTAAAGCTTCTTTACATAGTTCTAGTCTTTCATCTAATAATTTCCAAAATTTATCTTCATCACCATCTGCAACAATTGCTACTTGTGGTAAGTTGATACTAACAACACCTTGATTAAATCTTCCTTCAAATTTATAGTTTCCATTTTCATCTTTCCAAGGTGATAAGAAACTTCTACATCCCATTGGGCTAAACACATTTCCTTCATAGTTTTCCTTCATTTTTTTAGCAGAAATGTAATCTGGATACATTCTCTTTGCTGAACATTTAACTGCTAATTTTGTTAAGTAATCATATTCTCCACCTTTTAGACAGTTACATTCATCTAATACATATACTAGTTTTGGGAATGCTGGTGTTACATATACACCTGCTTCATTTTTTATACCTTGATATCTTTGTCTTAATACTTCTTCTATAATCATGGCATTTTCTTTAATGTATGGGTCTCCTTCTTCTAGATGTAAGAATAAAGTTACAAAAGGAGATTGTCCGTTTGTTGTCATTAAAGTATTGATTTGATATTGAATTGTTTGTACACCTGCTTTTAATTCTGCTTTTAATCTATCTTGTACTAAATCTTCTATTATCTCGTCAGATAATTTTCCTTTATATTTTTTCTCTATCTCTGCTTTAAACTTATCATAGCTCTTTCTTAAATATTTTCCTAAATGTTTTAAATCTACTGATTGTCCTCCATATTGGTTACTTGCAACTGCTGCAATGATTTGTGTTGTAACAGTACATGCTACTTGGAAACTTTTTGGGCTTTCTATCATTTTTCCATTCATAACAGTTCCATTATCTAGCATATCAGATATATTAATTAAACAACAGTTAAAGATTGGTTGTACAAAATAATCTGCGTCGTGGAAATGTAAAACTCCGTCGCTATCGGCTTTCGCAATTTTCTCTGGTAATAATAATCTTCTTGTTAAATCTCTTGATACTTCACCTGCTATATAATCTCTTTGTGTTGATGCAAGTAATGTATTTTTATTTGAATTTTCTTCTGCTAATTCTTTGTTTTCATTTCTAATTAGCCCTAATATTGTTTCGTCAGTTGTATTTTGTTTTCTAACCAACGCTCTTGTATATCTATAAACAATATACTTTTTAGCTAACTCATATTTTTCAATTTCCATTAATTTTTCTTCAATAATATCTTGGATATCTTCAACTAGCATTCTCTTTTTGTTCAAATCCTCTATATATTGGATAATACCTTTTATGTCCTCTTTATTGGCTCTCTCTTTTGGTTTTACCTCCTGATTTGCTTTTTCAATGGCTGTTTGAATTTTTGCTCTATCATAATCTACAGCTCTTCCATCCCTCTTAATAACTTTCATTTCACATTTCCTCCTTCGATTAGTATGGTTACATTATATATCTACAATTTTTATTTTCCGTTGCAAAAGCAACACATTATGAAAAAAATTTTTTTATTCTTCTTAAATAGCTCTTCCTCTAAGCTTTTTCAAAATATTACAAATACATTACAAAAATATTACAAAATAATTTCTTCAGTTTTGTTGCTTTTGCAACTTTTGTAATGTATAATACTTATGTAATTCTAAAGGAGGAAAATGTATGAACACCAACTTTAATATGGAAAACTTCATTCGTGATTTTTCAGATTCTTGTCAAAAAAGACAGAAAAAAGTCTTTAGCAAAAATGAAGTTGTTACAACCTATATAAAAAACCGAAATCAATTATGTATATTAATAGATGGACATGCTGATTTAGTACGTTATGATTTAAATGGTAATCGAACAATTGTAGAACACTTTTCTAAAAATTCACTATTTGGTGAAGTATTTTATACTATCACGACAAATAACGAATTATTAGTAGAAGCTAAATCAAATTGTACCGTACTTTTTTATATTTATGATGATATTTTCCATAAATGTAGAAACAATTGTAAATTTCATCAAACCTTATCTGAAAGTTTACCACAATTAATTTTAAATAAAGTAACAGACTTAAACATGAGAATAGAGCTTTTAACCAAAAGATCTACAAGAGATAAATTACTAGGGTATTTTTCTTTACTTTCTACTAGAAATTTAAGTAAATCTTTTGAACTTCCCTTTTCTCTTACAGATTTAGCAGATTATTTAAGTGTTGATAGAAGTGCTATGATGAGAGAATTAAAACTATTAAAAGAAGACGGCTTTATCGAAAAAATAGGAAATCGAATTATCCTACTTTACAAATAGGGACGTGCCAAATCGTTTCAAAATGAACCCAAAAGGGACAGACCTTACCCAAAATCTTTTTTAAATTATGATATTATAAAACATTATATTAAATAATTTATGAAATGACGAATGCAAATGAAATCATATTAGAAAAAATTAAGGTATATAATAGGAGAATCTCAAAACTTGATTTTGAGAGGTGCCTATTAGATACCTTTAATTTTTCTTTATGATGTAATGTTAGCCTAAGGAATGTTATAAATTATTTAATATAATGTTTTATTTAGTTTAATGGTAATAATTTTTTCACAGGTCTGTCCCTTTTGGGCTCATTTTGAAACGATTTGGCACGTCCCTAATGTTCTAATTCTTTTAAGAAATTATCAAAATATTCTTTTACACAACTAGATATTTCTATATATACTTTATTTTCTTCTGGAAAAGTGTGAATAGCAAAATGGCTTTCAGCTAAAAGCCATAATCCTGTATATCCTTGATTTTCAAAATAGTGTTCTACTTTTTTTAATATTTTAAACCCACTTTTTATTAGTAATGTTTCAAATCTTTTTATTAAGATTTCTTCATTTTCATATTTTATCCATCTATGATAATTATACATTTCTGCTTTCATTGCATTTTCTCCTTACCAATTTTGAACTTCCTCATTATAATACAATATTAATGATGGTTTAAACATATTATTTTCTTCTATTTGTTCTAACTCTATATTTTCATCTTTTCCAAATAAAAACATTGCATCTATATTTTCATCTGTTAAATATTTTGTTTCTACAGATAATTTTTCTCTTGTATGATCACCATTAAATGCTAAATTAAATCCCCATTCTCCAAAGCTAGGAACTTGTAAATGATATGGTAATACATTTTCAAATTGTGTTTTTATCGTTTTATTAATACACCAAAATGATTTTTTTGCATAATATGGACTTGTGGATTGACATACCATTACACCATCTTCTGTTAAATTTGCTTTTACATAATTATAAAAAACATTTGTATATAATTTATTCAAATTTTCATTATTGGGATCTGGAAAATCCACAATAATTACATCAAATTTTTCTTGATTTTCTTGTACAAACATATATGCATCTTCATTGATTAACTTTAATTTCTCATTTTCTAATGAATGATTGTTTAGTTTTGCAATTTCCTCATTGTTTTTACATAAGTCTGTCATTTGTTTATCAATATCTACTAATACCACTTCTTTAACATCATCATATTTTAATACTTCTCTTGCAGCTAATCCATCTCCACCGCCTAAAATTAACACTCTATCATGTGATTTGGCATATAACATAGGTATATGGACTAATGCCTCATGGTATCGATATTCATCTACAGTACTAAATTGCAAATTTCCATCTAAGAATAACCTAACATCATCTTTATGTTTTGTCATGACAATTTTTTGATAAGCTGTTTGCTTAGATAATATTACATCATCTCGATATAATCCCTCTTCTATTTTATTAGCAATAACGCCTCCTGTACATAAAAATACAAGTATAATCGCTAAGCATATAATTGCAACTATTTTTACTATTTTATAGTTTTCGATATGATTTTTATATTTTAAGATAATTAGTAAAGCTACTCCTATATTGATACTTCCTACTAAAAAGGTAGTTGTAATAAATCCTAATTTTGGAAATAAAATAATAGGAAATAAGATAGAACCAATTAAGCCACCTATATAGTCAAATGTAAAAATGTTGGCTAAATTCTTTCTTACATTGCTTTCATTTTCTTCTATAATTCTTGTTAGTATTGGAATCTCTAATCCTACAAATATACCAATTAATATAATAAGAATACACATAATTAAATCATATATTTCTGTATATATATTGGCAATAAATAAAATTAATGTAGAAAATCCTCCTAATATACCAACACTTAATTCTATAAAAACAAATTTATTAAATAGCTTATTTTTTAAGTATTTCGATATATAAGAGCCTATTCCCATTGCACTCATATATAGTCCTATTGTAATAGAAAATTGTGTAATACTGTCTCCTTGTAAATAAGAGCTTAAACTACTAATCATTAATTCATATATAATTGAACAGATTGATATTAATAAAGTTGTTACCAATAATAGTCTAGCATCAAATTTTTTATTTGTTATTGTTTTTTCTTCTTCCATTATAATACACCACTCATAATAATTCCTATTGCAATAAACATTCCACTAATCATAATTCCAGCTGCTTTATTATGATTATCTATTTCTTCTGTTAATTTAAAACTCTTTTTAAAAATTCTTTCTGTTATTTTATATCCAATAAAACAGAAAATAAGTCCTATGGCAACATATATAATAATTTCTAATAATTTTGCAAAAACCTCCATAAACAAAATCCCCCTTTTATATAATCACTGTCCTTATAATGATGGCAATTGATATAAATATACCTGCAATTATAAATCCTGCACCTACATTTTTTTCTTTTAATTCTTTACTAAAATCATATGGCATAACTAAATCAAATAGATACATACTAACAAGCATTAGTATAACACCTATTCCTGCATATAAAATTGTATTTAATATTTCTCCCCAATTAATCAACATATTTTTTCCTCCTTTTATTTTCCAGAACTGGTTCCTCCACCTGAAGATGTTCTACTATTAACGCTTCTTTGTCTTGCTGAATATGCGTAGTTGCTATATGTATCACTATTTCTTGTGCTCCTAAATGTACCATAATAATGGTGATAATGTCCTGAATGATAAGTCGTTCCAGAATTATTTACATATTCTTTACTAGATACTTGTACAAAAATTTCATTATTTTCTTCATATATATATGCATATTCTTTTTCAGTCTGTAATCCAATACCATCTTCTTCTGTATTTGGATCACTATCTATTGTATCTGTAATTCCTTCTGGTACACCATCTATAATATCTTTCACAGTTGCATCTATATCTAATAATGATGATTTATATACTTTTGCTTTTTTATTATTTACATTATTAGTAATAGATGTAACATATGTGTATTTGGTAGTTTCTTTTTCTATATAATTTTCCATTGATTTATTAACAAATAATCCTGAAAATAAATCAATTAATGATGCTAGAAATGGTAGGGCAACTATTAAGAGAATGATAATACCTGCTATCTTATTTCCTTTGTTTTTAGAACTATAGGACACCGTTTTACTTTTTGAATCTATTTCTTGTGTAATTCTGATTCTATTGTTTTCTATAAGATTTCCTATGCTTTTTTCTGTTTCACCTTCCCATTTTTCTATCGAAATAACTTTTTTACTGTTAGAAATATAATCAAAATATTCACATGTCTCATATTTATCTACATCTGCATTGCCAAAATAATTTTGTACAACAGCTGTTCCTTTTTCATATAATTCATACGTTTCTGCATTATATGAAATTTCTATTTCATTTGTATCGATTGCCCCTCTAAAAGGTTCATACAAATAATAAACAGACTCATTTTTTTCATCCTTTTCTACTGATAACCATTTATGCCCGCCCATATGATTCATTTTTTATTTCATATTCCTGCCAAATCCAAGTATCTTCTTTGTATTCAATCATATTTATGACAGTATATTTCTGATTATCAATATAAAGAATTTGCCCCTTTTTTAATTTCATTTTATTTTCCCCTATCTTTCATATTCATCTAATATCTTTATATTTGATAAACTGATTATTTTTCCAAGACTAATTTCTGTTTCATCTTTCCATTTTTCAACTGATAATATTTTTTGTCTTTCTTGTTTATTTTGGTATTCATAATAATTTACTTCTTCTTTTAATCCAACATCAGTCATTCCATAATAGGTATCCACTTTTCCAATACCTTTTTCTATCAATTCATATTCTTGGTCTTGAAAAATAATATTTACTTTTAGCTTAATTTCTTTTTCTGGTAAAATCTTATACAATATTGCTTTAGACGATAGCTCAACATTTAAGTAATATATTTCATTATTTTCTACATTTCGAATTTTATATTCTATCCAGTATGAAGATTTTTCTACAAATTTAACTTTATTTAATACTCTATATTTCACTTTTTCTATGATAATATATTGGTCTTCTTTTAAATCTAATATTTGCACCCAAAGCCTCCTCTATTTGTTTGTTATAATATAGTTCCAAGAATCTAAGCACATATCTTCTAATGTTTTTGTAGCTTCCCATCCTAATTCTTCTTTTGCTTTTTTAGGGTCTGCATAACATGTTGCAATATCTCCTTCTCTTCTTGGTGCAATTTTATATGGTACTTTTCTTCCTGTAGCTTTCTCAAAAGCTTTTACCATATCTAATACACTATAGCCTTTTCCTGTTCCTAAGTTATAAATATATAATCCTTCTTTTTCTTTATCTAATTTTTCTAATGCTTTTACATGTCCTTTGGCTAAATCAACCACATGGATATAATCTCTAACACCTGTTCCATCTGGTGTATCATAATCATTTCCAAATACAGATAATTCTTTTAGTGTTCCTGCTGCTACTCTTGCTACATATGGCATTAAATTATTTGGTATTCCTTGTGGTTCTTCTCCTATTAATCCACTTTTGTGTGCTCCTACTGGATTAAAATATCTTAATATACAAATATCCCAAGTATTATCTGATACATATATATCTTTTAATATTTGCTCAATAAATAATTTTGTTGTGCCATATGGATTTGTTGTTCCTCCTGTTTTACATTCTTCTGTAATTGGAATCTTTTCTGGCTCTCCATAAACAGTAGCAGATGAACTGAAAATAAATTTTTTACAGTTATATTTTCTCATTGTGTCTAATACGACTAATGCTCCTGATATATTGTTTGTATAATATTCTATTGGTTTTTGAACAGACTCTCCTACAGCTTTGTATCCTGCAAAATTAATAACTGCTTCTATTTCATTTTCTTCAAATACTTTTTCTAATTTTTCCTTATCCATATAATCCATTTCATAGAATT
This sequence comes from uncultured Clostridia bacterium, assembly GCA_944386675.1. Classification (GTDB taxonomy): domain Bacteria; phylum Bacillota; class Clostridia; order TANB77; family CAG-508; genus CAG-269. The sequence goes on from CALXBY010000013.1 coordinate 23,402, forward strand.
TAAAATCTTTTCCTGTTATTTTCTTAATTGCCTCTAATACACTTGGTTTACTATTAGAAAAATTATCTATAATTACAATCTCTTTTCCAGCATTTAATAATTCTACTGCTGTATGACTTCCTATAAATCCTGCTCCTCCTGGTAATAATATTGCCATAAAAATCATTCCTTTCTTTTTTTATGTTTCTATTATAGTACTAGTTATGAAAAAGTACAAGTTCTATTTTCAAATTTTACAAAATTATGTAAATATGATATAATAGTGTTGAGATGGATATGTTACCTAATGCTGCAATCTCATTGCCTTTTTTGGCAATTTCATATAAATTAATGCAATAAAATAAAAAAGAGAGATGAGGGAAAAAATGGGAAAAACACGGAAAATCAAAAAAATCGTAAAGGCAATTGTAATTGTAGGATTACTCATTGTAGGAGTATCATTTGTTACCTCCCCACAGAAGGTAACTGACAAAGAATTCATCGAAGAGACTCTGGAAACAGCTGATGACAATAATTTTGCCACGCAAAAAGAAATGCTTGCTGAGCTTGTACAAAAAAATTATGACTGCACGCCAGAAAAAATAGTCTTCTTTGTCACTTCGAGCAATAACTACCAACTTAAGCTTTATTATAAAGATGAAGACTCAGAATGGTATACAACGAGATTGGGGTGGTTGTCTCCAAAAATCTCACGAGAGTTAGATGGCCTGTTAATAGAAGCAGCCATGCACTAATTGATTGTTTTTTTCACTAACCAAGCCCCACTGCAATGCGGTGGGGCTTGGTTTATGTTATTTTATTTTTACAACTTCCATTCCATCTTTTGTATCTTTTACTTCATATCCTTTTTCTTTTATTTCATCTCTTAATCTATCTGATTCTGTCCAATTTTTCTCTTGTCTTGCTTGTTTTCTTTCTTCTATCAAATTTAATATTTCTTCTGGAATTTTTATCTCTTCTTTTTCTTCTTTTTCAATCTTTACGCCTAATACTGTATCAAATTTTAACAATAATTCTGCAATTTCTGGAGATTTTTTAGCATATTTTAAAACTTCCCAAACATAACTCATGGCAAGTGGCATATTCATATCATCATTAATTGCTTTATGGAATTCATTCTCTAATCTACTTAATTCTTTTCTATCGTTTTCATCTAATGTATCTGTTCCATTTTTATGTGCTTGATACCCATTTCTTAGTCTCTCTAATGATTTTGAAGTCGCTTCTATTCCTTCCCATGTAAAATTTAATTTATTTCTATAACTGCATGAATAGCATAATAATTTATATACCAATGGGTCATATCCTCTTTCTTTAATGTCTTTTAATAGATAGACATTTCCTAAGCTTTTAGACATTTTTCCTCCATTGATTAGTAAATATTCTCCATGAATCCAATAATTTGCAGGTATTTTGCCACATACTCCTTTACTTTGCGCAATTTCATTTTCATGATGTGTTGGAATTAAATCAATTCCGTCCTGTGTGAATATCAAATTGTTCTCCTAAATGTTTTCTTGACATTGCTGAACATTCAATATGCCATCCTGGATAACTTGGTCCCCAAGGACTATCCCATTTCATCAAATGATTTTGGGGTGCTTTTATCCATAGAGCAAAATCATATGGATTTTTCTTTTCTGGGTCTACATCTACTCTTGCTCCTGCTTTTTGTTCTTCTACATTTAAATTAGATAATACTGGATATTTATCTAATTTTGAAACATCAAAATAAATGGCAGTAGATGTTTCATATGCATATCCTTTTTCTACAAGTTCTTTTACATAATCTAGCATTTCTGAAATATAATCTGTTGCTTTACAAATAACTTCTGGAGTTTCGATATTTAAATCTTCTAAATCATCAAAAAATAATTTTGTATAGTATTTCGCAATTTCTAATGGTGTTTTATGCTCTTCTCTTGCTGATTTAATCATTTTATCTTCTCCTTCATCACCATCAGAAACAAGATGTCCTACATCTGTTATATTCATAACATGCTTAATTTTGTATCCATTATATTTTAATACTCTTCTTAATACATCTTGAAATATATTTGTTCTCATATTCCCTATGGTTGCATCTTTATATACAGTTGGGCCACATGAGTACATTCTTACTTCTTTCTCATTTAGTGGTCTAAATATGTCTTTTTCTTTTGTTAAGGTGTTATATAAATATATATCCATACCTAATCCTCCCTTTCTTTGTAAAGCATCAATTATAAAAAATTCTTTAATTTGCTATTCTTACTTCTAATTTATTCATTATTAAAACTTCTTTTTAGTTTTAAATTAAGATGTGAATTTCTTCACATCTCAATTTTTCTTCATTTTACTATCATTATTGTACTGTATTTCCATCTGGATTTGTTGTGTTTCCATCTGGATTGGTCGTATTTCCATCTGGATTTGTTGTGTTTCCATCTGGATTTGTTGTATTTTCATCTGGGTTTGTCGTATTTCCATTTCCTGCCCCAGTATTTCCTCCTCCTGAAGTATTTGTTGTATTAGTAGGAGGTTCTGGTGTTACTGGTTCCTCTTCTTTTGGCTTTGTATGCAATGTACAAACTTCATTAATTTTTGAACCTGCTGAACTTGTTCCATTTATAGGTGTCCATAATCCTAATTGCTCTTTTGGAATAACTGCTCCATAATAATTTTGTCTAGTTGCACAATATTGTGAGCAATACTCAGTAGCTACTTTATTTGATTCTGTACATATTGTTTGACTTCCATGTCCTTCACATTTTTCTGGTATATTATCTTGTGTGAATATTTCTTTATAAGTATCTGTACATCCTGTTGTAGCTAAACATCCTGTTTTTCTACATACAGTCTGCTCAACAATTCCACTTGGTCTTTCAAATGTTGCATCTGCTAAATCTTTATGTATTGCTGTCATAACTGCATCCCATATTGAACCTGCTGGGTTTCCACTATATGGATAAGAAACTGTTTCATTTACATCATATCCATACCAACATGCTGCTGCATAATATGGCGTAAATCCACATAGCCATCTATCATAATTATCATCTGTTGTACCTGTTTTTGCTGCTACATCCATTCCAGAGATTGCACAATATGAAGCTGTTCCTCCTGATTTTACTGGTTCTTGTATTATTGTTTTTGCTATATATGCATTTTGTTCTGATATAACTCTTGTTTGCTCTTGATTTGGTGTTAAAACTGTATTTCCACTAGAATCAACAACTTTTGTATAGAATGTTGGTGTAATATATACACCATTATTAGCAATCGTAGCATACGCACCTGCCATCTCTAATGGCGTTGCACCATTTCTTGTTCCTCCTAATGCTAATGATAAATCATTATCCTCGTCTGCTTTTATATGTTCAAGTCCCATCTTATTTAAATATTCAATTGATTTTTCTGGTGTTAATTCCCTCATTATTTTAAGTGCTGGTATGTTTTGTGAAGTAGATATAAATTGTCTTATATTTAATAAGCCTTTAAATCCATTATAATTTTCTGGTCTATAGTTTCCTCCAAAGTCTGTTGCTGCATCATCATATACTGTTGCCGCTGTTATAACCTTTTCTTCTAATCCTGGTGCAATCGTTGCTAATGGTTTCATTGAAGAACCTGTTTGTCTAACACTTTGGGTTGCTCTATTTAATCCTCTTGTTTCTGTTTTTTCTCCTAATCCTCCGACTGTCCCTACTACATTTCCCGTTTTATAATCTATAACAACCATTGCAGCTTGAGAATGTTCATTTAATTTTTCTCCTGTTTCTTTATTCTTTGCTCTTCCTGCAATTTGGTATTTCGTATTTTTAAATTCTTCTTCCATTTGTGCTTGAATATTTGCATCTACTGTTGAATAAATTGTAAGTCCACTACTATATACATAGTTTTCAGCTAATTGTTGTGACCATCCTTTTTCTTCCATTACTTGATTAATTACTTGGTCTAATACTGCCTCTGTATGATATGAATAAGATGATGTAGAAGCTATAGCACCTTTTTGGAAGTTCAAACCTGCATCTACTTCTGCAATTGCTGCATTATATTCTTCTTGGCTATTAATATACCCCAATTCATTCATTTTGTTTAGTGCTACTTTTGTTTGGCTTTTGATTAGTTCTGTATTATCTTTTGTTTCATCAAATGGATTATATCTACTTGGTGAACTATTAATTCCTGCCATATAGGCACATTCTGCCAAACTTAAATCTTTTGCACTTTTATTAAAATAATATTCTGCTCCTAACTCTACTCCGTGTAAATTTCCTTCTCCACCAACATATAATATGTTTAAGTATAACTCTAAAATTTGATCTTTTGATATCATTCTTTCAACTTGGTATGCTTTTGCCCATTCTCTTACTTTTCTCATGATACCAGCTAATCCTGAACGTTCATCATCTTTAGTTATATTTTTTACTAATTGTTGCGTAATTGTACTTCCACCATAAGAACTATTTCCTAATAATGTTTGTAATATAGCGCCTGCTGTTCTTTTTATATCTACTCCATGATGGTCATAAAATCTTTCATCTTCCATTGCTACATAAGCTTTTGGAAGATAATCAGCCATTTCTTCAAGGGTAATAATTTTTCTTTTCTCGTCACCACTTAAATTTGCAATAACTGTTCCATTCTGGTCAACAATTACAGAATTTGCTGCTCCAATGGTTAGCTCTTCTTTTGTTATTTCAAAATCATCTCCAAATAGTCCAAAAAATACACCTGCTACAACTCCTGCACCTATTACGCATAGTAGCAAGAAAATTAGTATAAGAATTCTTAGTATCATCATCAATTTTGGATGTCTTGCTGAAAATTTTCCTTCTTTATTTTTTGATTTTTTTCTTTTACGATTTTGATTTTCACCTTGTGTTGCTACTTTTTTTGTCGTTCTTGCATCTCTTGAATCTCTCGAATTTCTTGTATTAGTATTTGTTTTTCTTTTCCTTTTTGCATTTTTCATATTATATTTTTTTGTTTTATCATCATCACTACTTCTTCTGTTACTACTTGGCATAATTTTACCTCCTTGCCAAAGAATATATCTTAACTTTTAAAAATTTTTTGTCTTAAATCTTTTTAAAAATCGACAATTACATTATAGTATATTTTATAAAAAAAGGAAAGTATTTCATCAAATTTTTAAGAAATCCTTAAATTGTTATGTTGTTTGCTATTAATTTTTTAATTTTTATATTATCCTTTTTTATTTTTTTTAAGATTTCTTCAATTGGTTGATTTTTATATTGTATTGCTTCATATATATCTTTTGTATAAAATTTTTTAAATGCATTTGCTTCTTTCCAGTCAATTTCATAATCATTAATATTGATTCCATTAAATCTTTTATCTCTTATTTTCACATTTCCTCTGAAATTGATAATATTTGCTTCATTATATATAGAATATCTATTAATTAATTCAGTAGGAAAATCCAAGTTTAAAATGATATTGGTTTTTGATAATACTTTTCTTTTATTGTTTCCAACATGAATCCATATACCATATTCTTCTGAAATCTTGTTTTCTATATTTTTAAATAAATTAATATGGTTTGTTACAATGTTTATATATTTATATTTTGTCACTAATTTTTCTATCACATATACAGCTAAATCTGAAATATCATTTACTAATATTCCTATACAAATCGTATCTTCCTTTATTTTTAGTTTTTGAATTATATATTCTAAAACATTAAAAATCAGCATTTGAAACAACCATTTTCCATCTACAATTTCATAATTGTATGTATATAGATAATTGACATATGTTTCCTGTTTTTTAATCATTTTACTTAGTACAATTTTTTTGCTATTTGTTTTATCGAGAATTGTTTTTGTTTTACAAGCTAATTTATATGCTGTTTTTTCATCCATATTTATATTCGTAATTGGTAAAATAATATTATCATTTTCTAATTTTACAATATTAAAAAGTTTTCCTACTTTACTAGGCTTGTCAGATTCTTGGATATAATACATAAAAATCACCTCTATACTTTTCTCTTTTTAAGTATATTAAGGTGATTTTTATTATAGAACTTAATTAGAGTTAAGAATATATTTTATTCTTAACTCTAATTATACTTTTTTAATCAATGACAATATCTCTTTTTAGTAATTTATTTTTCACAGTTCCAATTCCAATAAATTTTTCTTCACTATATATTTTATAAATATCATCTTCTAAGTCAAAATTTAGTTTTACACCATTTAAAAATAATTGTAATTTTTTCTTACCTAATTGTACATTCTCTAAATTTTTGAACAATTCTTCTACTGTAATTATCCTTTTTTTTACTGTTTCTTTATTTAAATTTTCAATTGAAATTGCTTGTTCTATTTTAAAGTTTCCTACTTGTGTTCTTTGTAACTCTTTCATGTAGCCAATTGTTCCTATTTTTTTAGCTATATCTTCACATATGCTTCTGATATATGTACCTTTTGAACACCTAACTTCAAATTGAATTTCATAATTTTCTTTGTCAATTTTCAATAATTTTATATCATATATAGTTATTTTTCTTGATGGTATTTGTACTTCTTGCTGCTTTCTTGCATATTCATATAATTTTTTTCCCTTTACTTTTATAGCTGAATAAATTGGTGGTATCTGTTCTTGTTCTCCAATAAATTGTTCCAAAACTATTTCTATCTTTTTTTTATCTAAGAGCTGTTGATCTACCAATTCTTGTTCTAGAACCTCTCCTTCTTCGTCACCTGTACTTTTTCTTATTCCAAGCTTTAATCGTACTATATATGTTTTATCATGATTTATTAAATATTTAGAGCATAAAGTACCTTTTCCTATTAATAATGGTAATACTCCTGTAGCTAATGGATCTAGTGTTCCAGTATGTCCTACTTTTTCTCCTGTTATTTTCTTTACCTTTGCTACAATATCGTGTGATGTCCATCCTTTTGATTTATTAATAATTATAATTCCATTCATATTTGACCTCTATATTTCTTTTTTCAACTCAAACTTTTTGATGAAAGTAGAGATATCTCATGTCTAACAGTTTATATTACTTTTTTGATTTCTTTGACTAATTTTTCTTTTACTTGTTCAACTGTTCCTGCTACTACTGCACCTGCAGCTCTTGGATGTCCTCCACCGCCCAAATATATAGCAAATATCGGAAACGTTTATATTTGAGCTATTTCCAGCTCTCATAGAAACTTTATATAGGTTTTCTTCTTTTTCTCTTATAAATACAGAAACCTCCACACCTTCTATACTTCTTCCATGTTCTACAATACCTTCATGGTCTCCAGGCTCTGCATTTACTTCTTCTTCATCCTTTTTACCTATATATGTAAATGCAATTTTTCCATTCTCTAGAAGTTCTAAACGATTTGTTGCTCTTCTTAGCAATTCAAAGTTCGCTTTTGTCCTTGTTTCTAATACTCTTTGATAAATATCAGATACATTAACACCTTTTCTTAATAATTCTGCTGTAAATTCAAAAGTTTCTGGTGTTACACTAGAATATTTAAATCCACCTGTATCAGTAATAATTCCTGTTACAATACAACTTCCTATTTCTGCATCAATTGCAATATCAAAATATTCAAGCATACCTGCTAAAATTTCACAACAAGCAGGTGAAACTGGATTAACAAAATTTAAATCTCCATACATCATATTTGTGCTATGATGATCGATTACGATTGTTCTTTTAGCTTTTTCAAAATATTCTCTTCCTACCAATCTTTTTAAATCTGCACAATCTAATGAAATAGCCAAATCATATTTTTCTACATCTGTATTGGCTTTTACCTCTTTAGCCCCTGGTAGAAAGCTAAATGTTCTTGGAAATTCTCTAGCAATCACATCTACTTCTTTTCCTAACTTTTTTAGAGCTAAATACATAGCTAACATACTTCCTATTGCATCTCCATCAGGTGTTTCGTGTGCCATTACAACTATTTTTTCTGCTTGATTAATCTCTACTAAAATATCATCTAATGTCATATTTTCTTCCTTTCTTCTAATAACAGGGGACACACCTTACCTTTAGGTCATTTCCACTTAGGTTAAGGTATGTCTCCTCCCTTGTGATTTGACTTATAACCTTTGCTAAAGCTTCTCCCCTTAATTTTTACTCTTGTTCATCTTTTTTAGGCATAATTTCTTTTAATATCGAATCTATTTTTGCACCATATTCAATAGAATCATCTAATTCAAATATTAATTCAGGTGTATTTCTTAAATTAACTCTTTTAGCTAATTCTGTTCGAATATATCCTGATGATTTTTTTAAGGCTGCCAAAGTATCTTTTACATTTTTAGAATTTAAAATGCTTACATATACTTTTGCAAATTTTAAGTCACTGGTTACTTTTACTTTTGTAACACTGATTAATCCTGTTACATTAGGATTTTTTAATTCATATCCTATAATTTGACTAAGTTCTTTTCTATATTCTTCATCAATTCTTCCTAGTCTTGGATTTTCTTTTCCTTGCATATCCTTCTCTCCTTTTGTTCTTATATATTATAGAGATAATTACATTTTTAGATTATCTTTTTATTTCCTCCATAACATATACTTCAATAATATCTCCTTCTTTGATATCATTATAATCTTCAATTTGCATTCCACATTCAAAACCTTTTGTTACTTCTTTAACATCATCTTTAAATCTTTTTAAGGTTGCTAAATGTCCATCATGTATAACAATATTATCACGAATAACTCTTACACCTGCATTTCTTTCTACTTTTCCATTTAATACAAAAGCACCTGCAACTGTTCCTACATTTGAAATCTTAAAGATTTGTCTTACTTCTACATTTCCAATTACTTTTTCTTCATATTTAGGTGCAAGCATTCCTTTCATTGCAGCTTCTACATCTTCTATTGCTTGGTAAATAACTGAATATTGTTTGATTTCTACTTCTTCTTTTTCTGCCATCTCTTTTGCTGTATGGTCTGGTCTTACATTAAATGCAATAATAATGGCATTTGATACCTTTGCAAGTGTAACATCTGATTGATTTACAGCACCTGCTGCACTATGGATTACTTTTACTCTAACTTCTTCATTTTGTAATTTTTCTAATGATTGTTTTACAGCCTCTACAGAACCTTGTACATCTGCTTTTACAATCAAATTCAATACTTTTAATTTTCCTTCTTCCATTTGACTAAATAGATTATCTAAAGTTACTTTTGTTACAGAATTGATTGCTTGTTCTCTTGCTTGACGTTTTCTTCTTTCTATCAAATGTTTTGCCATCTTTTCATTTTTTACTTCATAGAAAGTATCTCCAGCTTCTGGTACATCTGTTAATCCCATGATTTCAACTGGTGTTGATGGTCCTGCTGATTTTACCTTCTTACCTTTATCATTTACCATTGCTCTAATTCTTCCAATTGATGAACCAACAACTATAGTATCCCCTACATCTAGTGTTCCTCTTTGTACTAACATTGTTGCAATTGCACCTTTTGCTTTATCTAGTCTTGCCTCTATAACAGCACCTTTTGCTTGCTTATGTGGATTTGCTTTTAATTCTAATACATCCGCTTCTAATAATACCATTTCTAATAATTGATCGATATTTTGATTTTTCTTAGCAGAAATTGGAACATAAATCGTATTTCCACCCCATTCTTCTGGTACTAACTCATATGCCATTAACTCTTGTTTTACTTTATCAATATTGGCATCTGGTAAATCAATTTTATTAATTGCAACAATAATTGGAATACCTGCTGATTTTGCATGGTTAATTGCTTCAACTGTTTGAGGCATAACCCCATCATTTGCAGCAACTACCAAGATTGCAATATCTGTAATTTGCGCTCCTCTTGCACGCATTGCTGTAAATGCTTCATGTCCTGGTGTATCTAAGAAAGTAATTTCTCTATCATTAATTTTTACCATATAAGCACCAATTGCTTGTGTGATACCTCCTGCTTCTCCTTCAATCACATTGGTTTTTCTAATAGCATCTAATAATGATGTTTTACCATGGTCTACATGTCCCATAACAACAACTACTGGTGGTCTAGCAACTAGTTCTTCTTCTCTATCTTCAGATTCGTCAAATAAGATATCTTCTTCTGTTACTGTTTCTTTCTTTGTTGCTGTAATACCAAATTCTTGAGCAATTAGATATGCTGTATCAAAATCAATTTCTTGATTAATCGTTGCCATAACACCAAAGCCTAATAATTTTTTAATAACTTCTGCTGTTGTCTTTTTCATTTCAGCTGCTAAATCTTTTACTGTAATCGTTTCTGGAATTTCTATATCCGTTAATTTAAATATTTTTTGCTTTGTTCTTTCTTCTTGATTTTGATTTTTCTTTTTCTTACCACGTCTTCCTCTTTCTGTTGTTAAATCATAATAATCTAACATACCACCTTCTTGGTCATCAAACATATTAGATAACCTATTTGCTGTTTTTAATGTCTTTAATTTTCCTTCATCAAAATTGCCATTATTAGAATTTCTTCTGCTTTTTGTTTTTTTAGTATTTTTATTCTCGTCAAATTTATTATTATTTTTTTGTTTATCAATATTTTTATTATATTCTCTTACACTCTCTTTTTCTACCACTTCTGTTGCCATAATATTTTTTATATTTTTTTCTATTCCTTTTTCGTCTAATGGTTTCTTTGCATATCTATCATTATTATTGTTTCTGTTATTAAATTTATTATTGTTTCTGTTAAAATTATTATTGTTTGCATTATTATTAAAGTTATTTCTTCTTTGATTATTATAATTATGATTTCTATTTTGATAATTATTATTCGTATTATTGTTATTTACTTTTACATTTCTAGTTTCTGTTTTCATACTTTTATTTTCTTCAACCTTTTCTGTAACTTTGTTAGATTTTTCTTCATGAACAGTATTTATTTCTTTTTTTGTATCTGTTTGCACTTCTTTTTCAACTGTTTCATTTTTTACTTCTGTTTTTTCTTCTTTTTTCTCTTCTTTTTTTACTTCTTCTTTCTTTGGTTCTTCTTTCTTTAATCCAAATAGCTCACTTACAGTCATCGGTTTATTTGGTTTATTTCTATAAACAATGTTATAATCTTTATTTGCTTTTCTTTCAACAAAACCTATATTATGATTTCTTGTTTCTTGTTTTTTTACAACTTCTTTTACCTTTTCAGACTCGTCTTGTGCAATAATCACTTCTCTTCTTATAATAACAGGTGTTTCTTTCTTCGTTTCTTGTTTTTTTGCTTTATTTTCTGCAGACTTTTTTTGATTTCCAGATTTTTTAGTAAGCATCTCTTCTATTTTTTTAGCTTCTTCTTCCTCCACTCCACTTAAATGACTTTTGGCTTCAATATTTAATTTTTTTGCTACTTCTAATACTTCTTTACTTGTTAAATTTAATTTTTTTGCTATTTCATGTATCTTTATTTTACCCAAGAGCTTCACCCCCATTATTTATTTTTTCTATTTCCTTAGATAAATTTATATCTTGTATACCAATAATTGCTTTATTATTTTTTCCTATTGTTTTACTTAATGTTTCTATGTCACCTATTTCAATAATTGGTATATGAAATTCTTCACAAATTTTTTTAAACTTATCTTTTGTTCTATTTGACGAATCTTCTGCTATAATTACTAATCTTACTATCTTTTTCTTTATACCATTTTCTACACTATCAGCACCAAAAGATATTTTTCCGTGCTTTTGCAGATAATCCGATTAAACCTAATATTTTTTTATTTACCAAGAATGACACCTCTTAAACTTTCATAAATTTCATCTGATATACTTATATCTAAAACTTTTTCTAGTCTTTTTGTTTTTATTACTTTTTCTAGGCACTCTATATTGTCACATATATATGCACCTCTTCCTGCCATTTTTCCCGTTTTATCTATGTGAATTTCATTATCTTTATTTTTCACAATTCTTACCAATGCGTTTTTATCTTTTTTTTCATTACATCCCATACAGGTTCTTTGTGGTATCTTTTTCACTTTAAAACCTCCATTTTTTAGGTGATTTATTTCTTCATACTTGCCCATTTTATTGTATGTTTTAAAATGCTAATTATTCTTCTTTTTTAAGCTTCTTCTTGACCTTCTTTTTCTGTTTGCTCTTCATTTTGTTCTTTTTCTTCTTGTGCTTTCATTAACATCTCTCTAAATTGTGTTTCTGACTTGATATCTATCTTCCAATTTGTTAATTTTGCAGCTAATCTTGCATTTTGTCCTGATTTTCCAATTGCTAATGATAATTGGTCATCTGGAACAATAACTTGCGCAAATTTTTCTTCTTCTTTTATATCCACAGCTAATATTTTTGCAGGTAATAATGCTGAAGAAATGTATATTGAAGGATCTTCATTCCATTCTATAACATCTATTTTTTCACCATTTAATTCATTAATAACATTTTGTATTCTAACACCTTTTTGTCCTACACAAGAACCAACAGGATCAATATTTGGGTCTGGTGAATATACAGCCACCTTACTTCTATATCCTGGATCTCTTGAAACACTTTTTATTTCAATAACCCCTTCATAAATTTCTGGAATTTCAAATTCTAATAATCTTCTTACAAAATCAGGATGACTTCTAGACACAATAACTTGTGGTGCACCTTTTGCTCCTCTTTCTACGTCTAAAACATATCCTTTTATTTTGTCATTTACTCTATAGGTTTCTGTTGGAACTTGTTCTTTAGTTGGCATAATTCCCTCTAATCTTCCTAAATCCATTACAACAATATTTTTATCCGCTTTTTGAATAATTCCTGAAACAATTTCGCCTTTTCTGTCATTAAATTCTGTATAAATAATTTCTCTTTCTGCTTCTCTTAATTTTTGGATAATAACTTGTTTAGCTGTTTGTGCTGCTATTCTTCCAAAATTTCTTGGAACAATTTCCACTTCAACATTATCTCCTATGTTGACATCTTTATTTATTTTTCTAGCATCTTCTAAACTAATTTCTAATGCACTATCATTTGCATGTTCCATAACTTCTTTAATAGAATATACATGTGTTGCTCCCGTTTCAGGGTCCATCACAACTTTCACATTATCTAATGCATCAAAATTTCTTTTATATGCTGTTAATAATGCTGTTTCAATTGACTCTAATAAATATTCTTTCTTAATTCCTTTTTCTTTTTCTAATTCTTCTAAAGCTACTATTAGCTCTTTATTATCTATTGCTGGTTCTTTTTCTTTACTTTTACCTTTCATCTTTCTCCCATTCCTTTCTTACTTTCAATCCAGATTGTCAATTCCAATGATATACAGTTTTAATTTGTGCTATATGCTTTCTTTCAATTTCTATATCATTTTCCAACATGATATATTCTTCATTAAAATCTTTTAATATTCCTTGATATTCTTTGTTTCCTGCAATATCTTTTTTAAATAATTTTACATATATTTCTTTTCCTTTATTTTGTTCTAAATGCTTATCTTTTCGTAAAATTCTTTCTATTCCTGGTGATGAAACCTCTAAAAAGTATTGATCTTTGATATAATTTGCTTCATCTAATAAGTCAGATATTTCATCATTTACTTTTTCACAATCTTTTAAGTCAATCCCTTCTGGTTTATCAATATAGATTCTTAAAAAATTATTTTTTCCTTCTTTTGCATATTCAACATCATATAAGTCATAACCTATACTTTCTATTTTTTCTTTTAATAGGTTTTCAACTTTTTCTTCTATATTTGCCAAGAAGCTTCCTCCTTTTTTTCAAAATTTAAGAGTGGGATTTGTTCCCACTCTCTCGCTCTTGTTGTTTTCCTTATATATTATACCCACTTTTTACCAAAAATGCAAGGTTTTTTCAAGATTTCTTTTATTTTTTTACTCTTCTATGTATAGATTTATCTTTCCATTTCTATATTCTTCTAAAATACGCTCATCTATTTCATTTTGTACATCTCTTGCCTTTTTAGGATGTACTAAATATCTTAAATACATTTCTATATGTGATCTTTCTATTTTTATATAAATAATTGGGTCTAAATTGTTATAATAAATTCTATATTCTAAGATTGCTTCATCTACGGCATCTTCCATTTTCTTTGGTATTTCTTTTAATGTTTCATTATCAAATAAAATTTCATATAAAATTTCCTCTGTATTTCTAATATCTGAATCTAGTGTGATGTCTACTTTTATTTCGTCCCATATATATTTAAAAACTTTTGTATAATTTTTTAATGTATATGTGAAAATATAAGAGTTAGGTATATGAATAATTCTTCCTGTACTTTGTTCTCCATATACTCTCTCTCCAATTTCTAATACTTCAAAACTAAGTGGATTCATTCTAATGACATCACCTTTTGTTCCATTTATTTCTATTCTATCCTCAATTTCAAATGGTTTTTTTATATTAATATAGATTCCCGCAAAAAAGTTAAATATAATTTCTCTTACAGCAATTGTTAAACCTGCTGATATGAAACTGATAAGTGTAATTAGTCCTGATAATTTTTCTCCCCAAAGAAGAAAAACCAATATAAATGAAATTGCTGTTAATATAATTCTTATTTTTCGATTTCTAAAAAATTTCTTTTTATCATTTACAGGTAAATTTGAATATATCTTTTTAATTATGGATTTAATAACTCCAAAAATAAAAAATATTAATATAGTAAGTATTGTTAATTTTATATATTCACTATCAATTCCTGTAATTTCTCCTATATAATTTGAAAATTCTTGTATATAGCCCATGTTTCCTCCTTTCTAAAATTTGTATTTCGTTTTTGTTTATTATTATTATATATTTTATATTTGTTATCGTATTACTGTTTTATAAAACTTTAAAAGGAGCGTAAAGTTCCTACACCCCTTTTACATTTTATTTTTTGCCTTTTTTCATTGTATTTATTTTTCAACTTTTTCTTCTGAATTTGTTTCTGCCAAATCCTTCATTGTTAAATTAATTCTACCTTGGTCATCAATATCTGTAACTCTAACAGTTACTTTATCTCCAACATGTAATACATCTTCTACATGTTTAATTCTTTCTTTAGAAATTTGAGAAATGTGTAATAATCCTTCTTTTCCACCACAGCCTAAATCTACAAATGCTCCAAAGTTCATAATTCTAACAACTTCACCATAGTAGATTCCATCTACTTCTACTTCTCTTACAATATCTTCTATCATGTCTAATGCTTGTTCTGCTTTTTTATTGTCATTTGAATAGATAAATACTTGTCCATCTTCTTCAATATCAATTTTAACACCTGTTTCATCAATAATTTTATTAATCATTTTTCCACCAGGTCCAATAACATCTTTGATTTTATCTACTTTAATTTGTGTACTTACAATTCTTGGTGCATATTCAGAAATATCTGCTCTTGGTTTATCTAATACAGGTAACATTACATCTTCTAAAATATGTTTTCTTGCAATTCTTGTTTTTTCAAAAGCTTCTTTGATAATATCATAAGATAATCCATCAACTTTAATATCTACTTGGATAGCTGTAATACCTTTTTCAGTTCCACCTACTTTGAAATCCATATCTCCAAAGAAATCTTCAATTCCTTGAATATCTACTAACATAACATAGTCATTTTCATCATTTGGATTTGTAACCAATCCTGTTGAAATACCAGCAACTGGTCTTTTAATTGGTACACCTGCATCCATTAATGCTAATGTACTACCACAAATACTTGCTTGTGAAGTTGAACCATTTGAAGATAATACTTCAGATACCACTCTTATCGCATATGGGAATTCTTCTTTTGAAGGAATAACTGGTACTAATGCTTTTTCAGCTAAGGCACCATGTCCAATTTCTCTTCTACCTGGTCCTCTTGAAGTTTTTGCTTCACCAACACTATATCCAGGGAAATTATAGTGATGCATATATCTTTTTGATTCTTCTGTATCAATTCCATCTAATACTTGTTCTTCACTAATCATTCCTAATGTTGCAACAGATAAGACTTGTGTTTGTCCTCTTGTAAATAAAGCACTTCCATGTGTACGTGGTAATAATCCTACTTCACATGATAAAGGTCTAATTTCATCTAATGCTCTTCCATCTACTCTCTTATGTTCATCAAAGATTAAATGTCTTACACATTTCTTTTCTAAGTCATGGATAGCTTCTCCAATATTTGCTTTATTTTCTTCAGCTGCCTCTTGTCCAAATTTTTCTTCATAACTATTTGCAATTTTTTCTGATAATTCTGAAACATTATTATCTCTTGTTTCTTTATCTTTTTCTTGAACAGCTGTTAACATATCTTCTTTAAAGTTTATTTCTACAAATTCATAAATATCTTCTGGTACAGCAAATGATTTATATTCAAATTTTGGTTTTCCAATTTCTTTTTTCATTTTTGCAATGAATTTACAAATTTTCTTAATTTCCTTATGTCCTTCTTTAATTGCTTTTAACATAACATCATCTGGTACTTCATTTGCTCCTGCTTCAATCATTGCAATTTTCTTTTCAGTTCCTGCAACTGTTAAAGTTAAATCACTTTTTTCTCTTTCTTTTTCAGTTGGATTTATAATAATTTTTCCATCAATTAATCCAACATTTACTGCTGCAGTTGGTCCTCCAAATGGAATATCTGATATAGATAATGCTGCTGAAGCACCAATCATAGCTGCAACTTCTGGTGAATTGTCTTGGTCAACACAAAGAACAGTTGCAACAACCACAACATCATTTCTAAAATCCTTTGGAAATAAAGGTCTTAAAGGTCTATCAATTGCTCTTGATGTTAAAATTGCTTTATCACTTGGTTTTCCTTCTCTTTTAATAAAACTTCCTGGTATTTTACCTACAGAATATAATTTTTCTTCATAATCTACTGAAAGTGGGAAAAAGTCAATTCCTTCCTTTGGTTCTTTAGAAGCTGTAACATTTACCATAACTACTGTATCTCCATATCTAACCAATACACTTCCATTTGCTAATCCTGCCATTTTACCTGTTTCAAAAACAAGTTTTCTTCCTGCTAACTCTGTTTCATACGTTTTAAACATAAAAACTCCTCCTAAATTAACTAAATTTGCACCAATCACAAACTTTAGTAAACTTAATTTAGATGGTAACCTCTATGATATGCTAAAAAGGGAAATTGGGGACGGACTCAAAAATCCCTTTTTAGCACATCATACAAGCTACTTACCTAAATCAACAAGTTTACTAAAATTTTTTTAAAGCCCGATTATACACCGGGCTTATTTAAAATTTTTATTTTCTTATTCCTAATTTTTCAACGATTGTTCTATATCTATTGATATCTTTTTTAGCAACATAGTTTAATAAGTTTCTTCTTTTTCCAACCATTTTTAGAAGACCTCTTCTTGAATGGTTATCTTTTTTGTGAACTTTTAAGTGTTCTGTTAATTCATTAATTCTTTCTGTTAAAAGAGCAATTTGAACTTCTGGAGAACCAGTATCGTTTTCTTCTCTTTTATATGTGTTAATGATTTCTTGTTTTCTTTCCTTTGTCATCGTTTACACCTCCTATTTTTGTTTTCTCCTTTAACTGAGCTTAAGATTTGGTGCTTATCTATAGGCTAAGTAAAAGGTATGTTGTTTTCCAACATACCTATTTTACTATAGATTTATGAATTTTTCAAGTGTTTTGGTAAATTTTTATTTGACTGTGTAAAACTACTTATATATTCTTTTAAAAAGCAAGCACTGGGCGGAATGAACCGCTCGTCAGCTTCTACGCTATAATCATTACCATTTAAACTTATATAAAAAAATATGCTTCTATTAGAACCTGTGTCTACGCTCAGTCCTCCTCCCCTTCTAAAAAATATACTATAATAACTCGAAAATTGTCCATAAGCACCAAACCATGCGCTTGTAGAAGAATGTCTGCTATCTGATGTTTCCCATAACGCATCTCCTTTTCTTGCTTCTGTTAAGTTATAACTATCTATATGACTTGTTCCACTCGCTTCATATACTGTTTTATATGCTGTACTTGTTGCTCTTTCTGCTTCATTTTTTCCTAATAAACTTTCTTCTTGACCATATCCACCATTTGTAATATTACTATCACCTATATTATCTCCATAATTCACATAAGAAGCTACTCTTTCACAAGCTCCTCCATCCATTCCATATACTCCATATGCATTATATGTTGTACTTTGCTTTTTATTTGTTCCATATATTGTAGATACCCTAGTATTTCCACCTGCATAAAGATTAGTGGCACCTTCTAGATTTTGTTTATTCACTCCATATTTACTTTGTGTTAAATATGTTATTGCTCCCCATTCACTGTTCTTTGCCATATGACTATTTAATTTTACACTTTCTCCATATGTTGCGTTTTTTGCCAATTTATATTGTTGGTTTATAGTCATATTGGTCAATATAGTTTTACCTTGCTTTATATTTAATTCTCCTGTTTCTGTACTATCATCATAAGTTCCTGTTGCTTCAAATTTTGCTACCCATAATCCAGTTAATTCTCCAAATCCTCCTCCATTTTCCGCATTGCTTGTAAATGCTGGATGTACTAACCATTCATTTTGTACTTGATTTCCTGTTCCATCATCAGTATATGTTACTTGACTTGGATCAGTTACTATTGTTCCGCTTTCTCCATTTAAAAATTTATTATTTGTATCTATAAATGCAATCTCTATTGTTCCACCAGTCTCGCTATTTGTATGATACCCACTTGTTATTTTATATGCATATCTTGGTATCCATACCCACATACTTCCATCCTGCGTTATTGCATTTGCCCATTTACTTCCTGTTTGTTCTGCAGCATCATCCCCTACATATTTTATTGCTGTCATCGCTCCTCTTAATTTTGGAGTATTTACTTTTACTTCTTGATTTCCATTTGATATATCTGCATAACTATACCATTCACTATCTGTTTTTGTTGTTTTTTCCCAATACATAGGTACTTCTGCTGTATTTTCTTCCTCTACTATCATCTCCACATTTCCATCTTTATCTACTGTATAATATCTTTCACTCTCTTTAAAAAATACTTCAAATTCTCCTCCTATATCACTTACCTCTGTTTTTCCCTCTCCTGTTTCTTTATCTAATTCATCTTGTAATCCATCTTTTTCTACATTTCCAAATTTGTTATTTCCCATCGTTTGCACAGTTGCTTTTTCTACAACCTCTTTTTCATTTGCTATTTCTGTTTCTTCTTTTGCACTCTGTGCTTTATTTATAATTCCATTATCTCCTGTAATTGTCCCTATTGTAATTCCTGCTAAAATCAATAAAATAATAATTGTAACAATTAGTGCAATTAATGTGATTCCTTTACTTTGTTTAAAAATTCCTTTCCTTTTCATTTTTTTCTCCTTCCTTCGTTTTTCCTCATTTTCTTTTGCTTCTATTCTTTCCTGTATTTAAAATTTTTATCCATGATGCTGTTTAGTTTATGTCTTGTATATTTATTTTATAATTCTTACTTTTATTTGTGAACGATTTTTTATCCACTCTTTATTGGATTATATCCACAATATTTAAAATAATTTCTATGTTCTTATATTTTTATTAACTGAAAAACAAAAAACACTAGTTTCAAAATTCTAGTGCTTTTTCTTTATATCTTCCTAATTTTATCTATAAGCAAAATATTCTGCTATTTACCTATTTTTATATACCAAAAAGGTCTGTCCCTTTTGGTATCATTTTGAAACGATTTGGCACGTCCCTAACTCTCCAAAATTTCTTTTAGCCTTGTGTTTTGTTTGGTTAAATATAAATATCCAATTAGTGCTTCAAATGCTGTAGAATACATATATTCTTGTACATTTGAATTTTTAGGCAAATGATGATTTTGTGTATTTCTTCCTCTTCTAACAACATCTTTTTCTTCATCTGTTAGTATCTCATAAATTTCATTTAACTTTTCTGCTTGGCTTTTTGCTTTTACATATTTAATAGCCTCTATATGTAATTTATGAGGCTTTAAATTTGTTTCATTAATTAATTTATTTCTTATATATAGTTCATATACTGCATCCCCAATATATGCCCATGTAAGTGGTGACATTAATTCTACTTCTTCTTTTGGTCTATCTATTTTTAAGAATTCTTCCATTTCACTCTTCTTCCTTTTCTTTCTATCTTCTTATTTTACTAGTAGTTCTAGTGCAGTCTTACTATATTTTATTATTTTGAAACACTGCGTAAGCGACCAAACGAACGAATGTGAGTGCGATTGGAGCCACTTTCATCTGTTGAAAGATTTATCTTTCAACATCAATGGTTGCGACACACAAAGTGTAAAAAATAATAAAATATAGTAAGACTGCACATATCTACCTATTATTTCGCTTCTTCTAATGTTATTTTCCCTATCTTTCCATTTTTAAACTCGTCTAATATGATTCTTGCTGTTTTTTCTTCGTCAATATTACCACCAGAAATGATACAACCTCTTTTTCTTCCAATTTCTAAAAAGATTTCATAAATATTTTCATTTTCTGCTCTTTCTTGATTTTCTAATTGTTCATTTATATATTCTTCTGTTAATTTATATCTTTCACACAATACTTTTGGATAATTTTCTATTAAAAATTTTACTAAGTAATAGGCAATTTCTGTTCTTTGTAAAATGTCTTCTTTGATGGTTCCGGTAAATGCAAGATGTAAAGCCACCTCTTCGCTTTCAAATTTAGGCCATAATACACCTGGTGTATCTAACAATTCTATTTTCTCATTAATACGAATCCACTGTTTTTGTTTTGTAACACCTGGTTTGTTTCCAACTCCTGCAGATGTTTTTTTAGAGATTCTGTTTATAAAAGAAGATTTTCCTACATTTGGGATTCCTAAAACCATTGCTTTTATTTTTCTTCCAATTCTTCCTTTGTCTGCTTGATTTTTTAAATCTTCTTCCATTATTTTTTCTATTTTTCTAATACATTCTTCTATCCCTTTTCCAGAGTTTGAATCTGTTAAAACTGCTGGAATATTCTTTTTATTAAAATATTCCACCCACCTTTTATTTTGTCTTTCATCTGCTAAATCACATTTATTTAGTACAATGATTTTCTTTTTATTTTTTGTAATTCCTACTATATCAGGATTTTGACTAGAGATTGGTATACGTGCATCTAATAGTTCAATTATAATATCAACCAATCTTACATCTTCCATAATTTGTCTTTTTGTTTTTGCCATATGTCCTGGATACCAGTTAATATTCATATTTCCTGAATTTGATTCGTTATTCATTATTTTCACCTTCTTTTTTCATTTTTATTACTTCTCTTCTCTATCATTTTTGTTTCATTCAGAAAATTATCAAAATCAGATTTATATAACTTATCTTGTTTTACTTTAAATTTATC
>CALXBY010000014.1 GCA_944386675.1 uncultured Clostridia bacterium
ATCCAGATTGGCATACAAAAGTTTATTCTTATATGGAAATGTTATATAATAGACTTAGCTAAAAGGAGTCATTATGAGAAAAATTAAAATTAAACATCATAAAATTGTTTTTACAATTTTGATATTAATATTATGTATATTATCATTTTTGTACTATGATTTGATTTTTAAAACAAGTTATGCAAAAGATGAATTTACAAACCAAGTAGTAAAAGTCGCTGAGCAAAATGAAAATCCAATATTTAAAATTCAAAAAATTATTATATATAGTAGTGCAAATGCTATAGATAAAAGTGAGAACGAATCTTTGCAAGATTTAAGTATATTACAATATAGCGATATTGCAATATACTTAGATAACACTAGTACAGTTTATGATATTACAAATGAAAACACTGTAAAAGAATTATATATTGATAATATCAGCATCTCTACTGGTTCTGATAAAGGTCATCAATATATAAATTATAAAAATGCATTAGACTTTGCCAAATATAAAGAAATTGAAGAAGCTAAAAGTGATAAGATAGAATATAACATTATTAATACCAATGATGAAAATAACAATACAGACTATGCAACACCAACATTTTACACAGATTGTTCAAATCCTATCACTTTAGAATATATGAATGAAGACATTATTACAAATTATGCAGCATCTTCTGATTCAAATACAATTTCTTTTAATGGAAAAGTATTACAAGAAGCTGGCATTAATCTAAAAGATGTTAATTATACTTTGAATTTTACAATTAATATTATAAATAATTTAAATGAAAAATTCATTTGTCCTGTAAGACTTAATGTTGATTTAAGTGGAAATGATGGTGGTATCTATAAAGGTTATAAATATGATAATACTTCTGTTTCAGGATATGAATATAATTTTATTAAGATTGTAGAATAAATTAAAAATCGATTACTGAGCCTTTCCCAATATAATTGCTTCCTCAGTAATCGATTTTAATTTTTATTTAAGTGCTCTAAATGAATTTAATACTGCTAAAACTGTAACTCCTACATCAGCAAATACAGCTGCCCACATAGATGTTAATCCAAATGCACTTAATATCAAAACACCAATTTTTACAATTAAAGCAAAACTAATATTTTGATATACAATTTTTAAAGTCTTTCTAGATATTTTCATAGCTGTTGCAATTTTAGATGGTTCATCTGTCATGATAACTATATCTGCTGCTTCTATCGCTGCATCTGACCCCAGTCCTCCCATAGCAATTCCTATATCAGCTCTTGCTAATACTGGTGCATCATTAATTCCATCACCAATAAATGCTAGTTTTGCTTCTTCATTCTTGTTTTTTAATAACTCTTCCACTTTATTTACTTTGTCGACTGGAAGTAATTCACTATATACAATATCTAAATTCAATTCTTGATTAACTTTTTCTGCTACATCTTTATTATCTCCTGTTAACATAACCGTCTTTCTAACACCTGCTTTTTTCAAGTCTTGAATAGCCTTTTTAGAATCTTCTTTTATTTTATCACTAATTAAAATATATCCTGCATATTGTTTATCAATTGCTACATAAACAACCGTCCCCATTTCATTTATTTGGTCTATATTTTCTAATGATAAATCCTTCATTAATTTCATATTTCCACAAGCGACTTGCTTTCCATCAATTTTACTAATAATTCCTTTTCCTGCAATTTCTTTACTATCAACAATTCTCTTTTTGTCAATTTCTTTTCCATATGCTTTTTGTATAGAAATAGATATTGGATGGTTTGAATAGCTCTCACAATATGCTGCTAATTCTAATAGTTCATTTCTATCTATTCCATTTCTATTAATAATTTTTTGTACATCAAAAACACCTTTTGTTAATGTTCCTGTTTTATCAAATACGGCTATTTCTGTTTTTGATAATAACTCTAAATAATTACTTCCTTTAACCAATATTCCTTTTTTAGAAGCTGCTCCAATACCACTAAAAAAGCTAAGTGGAACAGATATAACTAATGCACATGGGCATGATACTACTAAGAATGTAAGTGCTCTATATACCCAATCTAGCATATTTGTTTTGGTGATTATTGGTGGAATAAATGCAATGATTAATGCCAAAAATACAACAATTGGTGTATAATATTTTGAAAATTTTGTGATAAAATTTTCTGTTTTTGCTTTTTTATTGCTCGCATTTTCAACCAAATCTAATATTTTACTTACGGTTGATTCTCCAAATTCTTTTTCTACCTTTATTTCTAATACACCATTTAAATTAATACATCCACTTAATATATTATCATCTGCCTTTACTTCTCTTGGAATAGATTCTCCCGTTAATGCTGCTGTATCTAACATTGAATTTCCATCTAATACCTTTCCATCTAAAGGAACTTTTTCACCTGGCTTTATAACAATTGTATCTCCAATTTTTATTTCTTCTGGTGACTTTTTCTCGATTTTTCCATCTATTTTCAAATTTGCATAATCTGGTCTAATATCCATTAAACTTGCAATTGATTTTCTAGATTTTTTCACTGCATAGCTTTGGAAATATTCTCCTACTTGATAGAATAGCATAACAGCTACTGCCTCTGGAAATTCTTTAATAGCAAAAGCTCCAATGGTTGCAATACTCATTAATAAATTTTCATCAAAAAATTCTCCATGAAAAATATTTATAACTGCCTTTTTAACAACATCAAATCCAACAATTAAATAACTTAATACATACAAAATAATTTGTATTATTGATAATGTATTTTCATCTATATTCATAAAATTTATTTTTTCTATCAATATAGCTATTAGAAACATAATAGCTGATATAATAATTTTTCTTAATCTCTTTTTCATAATGTCACCTCTTCTCTAAATCTCTTTTAATGTTGTATCAGGTTCTATTTTTTTCACTACTTTTTTAATTTCTTTTTCCACTTCTTTCTCTTTTCCATCTTCTATTTCTACAATCATTTTTTCTGTCACAAAACTTACTGAGCATTCTACAACGCCTTCTATATTTCTAACAGTTTCTTCAATTTTTGCTGCACAGTTGGCACAATCTAAATCTTCTAATATATAATTCTTTTTCATTATAAAATCCTCCTTATTCTTTATTAATCGTGTGTAAAATTCCATTTTCTATAATATGACGCGTACATGTATCTGATACTGAATAATATACATTTTTTCCATCTCTTCGATATTTTACTAAATTTGCTTCTTTTAATACTCTTAGTTGATGTGAAATTGCTGATTTTGTCATATTCGTTAATACGGCTAAATCACACACACACATTTCGTGAACATCTAACGCCCATAAGATTTTTATTTTTGTATTATCGCTAAATATTTTATAAAAATTTGCTAAAGCATCTATCTTTTTATCAGATAACATATGCTCCTTTACTGTATCAACAACATCTTGATGGATACTATTACAATCACACATTTCAATTCTTGCAACCATGTTTTTCTCCTTTCCATATATAGTTGAATGTATATTCAATCATCTTTTACTATATTATAGTTGAATAATTATTCAATTGTCAATATATTTTTTATATTTTATTGACAAATTTATTTTATTATTATATTAATGTTTTAGTATCTATACAAATAGGAGATGAAAAATATGGTTAATGTTGTTTTAGGAATCGTAGAAAAAGAAAATAAAATATTATTAGTTAAAAGAGAACGTGGTGATTTTGCTAATTTATGGGCTATTCCTGGTGGCAAAGTCGAAGAATCTGAACATTTAGATACTGCTATTATGAGAGAAATGCATGAAGAAATTGGAATTCCTATGGATTTTGTAAAATTATTAGGAACTGCTACTGAAATTATGCATGATAAAAATGCTACTAGTTTTTTATATATTTGTCTTTTAAATATGAAGAATGAATCAGTCATTTCAAATCCTGAATTTGAAACCAAATGGTTTACCATAGATGAAATTAAAGAAGCTGATAACATTGTAGAAAGTGATAAAATGTTTATTAATCAATTTTATTTTCGTCATGATAAAAATTATTTGAAGTTAGATTGTTATTGTGATAACAATGGAAAATATTATTGGAAATAAAATTTTATAAAGCTTATATTCAAAAATAGTATGTATAATCTTTTATATTGGAGGCGACAGCTAGAAAAGAACCAACTTTAAAGCCTTTATTTCTGCATAGTTTCGGACATCTACTGTTTAGATTTGTTGCAATTTTACTGCAACCAGATAATTTATATTTTATTTATACTATAAATTAATTGTAAATTTTTACTATGTTCGCTTGTTTTTTAGTGTAAAATATTGTAATATGTTGGCAACCTTTTCATTGACAGAAAGGCAATCCTTACTCAAGGGTGGAAAGGGGGTTACATACTATGTCATCATACGACTTAATCTTACGATTAATTGAAATGTTACTTGCTGAAATAGATAAGAACTACCAATTAAGAGATGAAAAGATGAATGACAAAGACTAGGTTGCATACATAGTCGAAAGCGGAAACAAATTGCAGTTTGTTTCTGCTTTTTATTGTTATAGACAACAAAGTCGGATTGGTTTTCTATTTTAGCATAAAAAAAGTATGTGTAATTGCAGTTACACACACCAGTTACATATATGTCTCATACGACCTATGACACATTTGCTTAAGCTAAATATATAATAACATCTTTTCCTGTATTTGTCAAATATTTTTTAATTCAAATTGGAGGCGACACCCGGATTCGAACCGGGGATCAGAGTTTTGCAGACTCGTGCCTTAGCCACTTGGCTATGTCGCCATATATTAAATTATATGCTCTACTTTTTTAAATAGAACAAAAATTGGAGCGGGAAACGGGGCTCAAACCCGCGACCTCTGCCTTGGCAATGAAACACTCTAATGTTTATATAATTTTATATGAGGTCATTTGGCATTACTTTGTACCTAACAAATATAGCAGAAAATCAACAAAAAGTCAATATTTGCTACGCAAAAAATAATTTCAAAAATTTTTAAGTAAAAAAATTTTTTTAGAAATTTTTTAGAATTTTTTTAGAACTGTTTTAGAACTATTTTTAGAACTCAAAAAATAATTTTAGAACTGTTAAAACTAGATTATCTATCTAATATGTATATTAAAATTATAGGAGCTTATTTTTTTATGATACAATTTATTATTGGTTTATTTATAGGGGCTAATATTAGCTTTTTTATATGCTATCTATCTTTTTATATATATAGATTGATAATTTTTTTTTTTTTTAGTATACTTTTTACATAGATAATATGTTCTATTTCAATAATATAATACACATCTACAATTTAAAGGAGAATGTTCTATGAAAAATAAGAAAAATATACTAATAATTGTATTTTTTTTAATATTACAAACTATAATTTATATTTTTGTTGCAAAAAATAAATCTTACCTACATATTGACGAAGCTTATTCTTTTGGCTTAACAAATTATGATAAAATTGAAATTCAAGATAATAAAGATTTTTATGATACTTGGCATTCTAAAGAATATTATGAAGATTATTTAGCTATACAAGAAGATGAAAAAGGTAATTATAAACCTGTATATGAAAATCAAAAAAATGATGTACACCCTCCTCTATATTACTTGTTACTTAGATTTTGTATGGAATTTTCAGTAGATCATGTTTCTATCTGGCCAGGAATAATTCTAAATATAATTATATATGCTTTTATTACAATTTTCATGTATTTAATTTTAAGAAAATTACTTAATAACGAAACTTCTTCAGAAATAAAAGCAATTACTTTAGCTTTTATTTCTTCTATTACATTAGCATCTTTAAGTACAGTAATAAATATTAGGATGTATGCTCTTTCGACACTCAATATAACTATAACCACTTTTTTACACATGAAATTATTCGAGAGCAATAAGGCAAATTTAAAATTATTAATGGCTATTACAATCAATTCACTTTGTGGTGTACTTACACATTACTATTATTTATTCTATTTAGTTGCCTTATATTTAATTTTTTTACATAAATATATTAAAGAAAAACGATTAAAACAATTACTATATTACACTTTATCATTACTTGCTGCAGGAGTATTATCTTTACTTATATTTCCTTATTCTATTCAACATATGTTCTTTGGGTACAGAGGACAGGGTGTAATTAGTAGTTTTAAAAATATATCCGAGATTTTTCCAAGTATCTTCATACAAATATGTAATATTAATCGTTTCATATTCAGTAACACATTACCTATTATTTTGATTGTAATGATTTTATTACTAATTTATAATAAAAAATACAAAAAAACTACTTTTAAAATTACTAGGCAATCAAGAGAAATGTTGAAAATAATCTATATACCTACTATTTTCTTTTTTTTAATAACTTCCATAGCATCTCCTTGGAAAGTTTTAAGATATTTTGCTCCTGTTTGTGGATTGATATTTATACTAATAATATTTTATTTATATGAACTAATGCAATTTACTATTAATAAAAAAATGTGTAATATATTAATCTCTATAATGCTTTGTATAATTTTAATTTCACCATTTGTCTTTAGTTTAAAGCCTGAACTTTTATATGATAATAAAAAAGAAATTGTACAACAAATGAGCAATGAATTAAATTTACCAACAATATATTGTTTTAATTCAAAAGCTAATGGATTTTTAAGTGATATTTTTATATTTTCAAAACTAAACGAATCTTACATAGCTAAAGATATACAATATACTGAATCTAATATAAAAGAAATAGTAAAAAATAAAAATATTTCTAAAGGTATACTTATTTTTATTAATGACGGTCAGAATAATCAGCTTATAATAGATACAATAAAACAATCTTTAAATCTAACAAACTGTGAGTATTTACAAAAACTAAGTTCTTGCGATGCTTATTACATACATTAATATATAAATCTATTATTTGTTCTACAAGATAGAACCTTTTTCTACAAATTAAACTTATTTATAATAGTGCAAAATTATTAAGCCATAATCAATATTATAATTTAGTTTGAATATGTTGAATTGTATGTAATATATTCAAATGTGTTTATCGCTTACATTTTTTGTAAAAAAATTGAAAAATTTGTAAAAAATGTTGACTGTTATGTAAAATTTTGGTAAAATCATATATGCATTTCTAGAAAGAAATGCAATCTGTGATTATTACTATGGGAGGACATTATCAATCTTTCTATGGTAATAATATAACTTGCTGTTGCTTTTATTTTGTATAGGTGAATCTGAAAGGAGCATTTATATGAATAAGATTAAAAAAGCAACTATGGCTCTCTGTCTCTCCATGGCTTTATTACTGGGACTGAGTGCAACAGCCTTTGCGGCTGAACCGGCAACTACAAAGTCGGTGACAGAAACAGTATCAGCATCGTCTGTCTCTCAACGTTCCAACAACTATGGATATGGTGTGGCAATTAATTCGTCAAGATGGACAACATTTGCAACTTCTACAACAGGATTTAACTGCTATGTGTATGTCTATTCTCTGAATGCGTACCCTGGTGCGACTACACATATTCGTATGCTTGGAAAAAATGGCAATGTTTTATGGACAGCATATGATGCAATGCCGTTTCGGAGCGAAAATAACTTCTGGTGTGGTCCCGATGTATACACCATTCAGGCAATGACTTCGTCGGGTGGTTCTAGTATCTACTCTCATCAGGGTCAGCCTAACAATTAGGAGTAACTTTATAACTTATTAACATGTGAATAGCATCTATATAAAATGATGCAACAGCAAGGGGAAAAGGTGTTCTTTCTTAGGACACCTTATTCTATATTATAATTTCTATGAAATCTAAAAGCACTCCATGGACTGCTTTTTATTCTGATTGCTTCAATGTATAATTAACATTAAAAGCTTCCTCAAAAAAATCTAAGTTAAAGACATCCTTAAAATTTGAAATACACTTACACTCTAGATTATACCCTAATGGCATTAAGTCGCGAAATATACGATTTATAACATAGCCTAAGTTATTGTTAGCATGTGGAAATCTTATAATAAAGGTAATATTTTCTATATTGGTATTTTGTATCTCTTTTAAAATAATCTATGAATTAGATATATTTTGAAAGCTAATCACAGGTAAATTTAAGCCATCTCTTATAAGATACCCTAATATAAAGCTATCAGTTAATATCACATTTGTTGTATCTGCAGATATATTACCTCGCTTAATATAATTTTTAGTAGCTGTACAATAGACATTATCTTCACCTGACCATTTTACTAAAAGATTTCAACAATTAGCTATCGGAAAAGCTTTAAAGAAAATAAGATTACATGACCTTAGACATAGTGTTGGAAGTTTATTAGCATCTAAGAATATTAACTTAAGACAAATACAAGACTTTTTAGGACATGGAAGTATAAAATCCACTGAAAGATATTCTCATTTACAATATGAAAGTAAAGAAAATTCTATTGACGTTTTAGAAAGTAGTATTTTTTCATAAAAAAAGTATTTACTTATTCGCACTTAAGTAAATACCAAATTAAAATATAAAATTATTAAATTTTTTTTAGAATTTTTTTAGAACTTTTTTAGAACTACACTTTTGTCAAGAGAACTGCTGTTTGGAGGTGCCACCCGGATTCGAACCGGGGATCAGAGTTTTGCAGACTCGTGCCTTACCACTTGGCTATGGCACCAAGTCTTACAGCCTCAAGACTTTTGTGGAGCAGGTAACGAGAATCGAACTCGTAACTAATCCTTGGCAAGGATTCATTTTACCACTAAACTATACCTGCAAAAAATGTGTAATTCTAAAATAAAGTCGTTGCCTTGGCAAGGCAGCGCTCTATCAACTGAGCTATTCCCGCATTTTGCAAATACTATAATAACAAATATATTGGCAAAAGTCAAGACTTTTTTTAAATCTCAAGTCATAAATGCAAGAAATTAGCTTATCAGCAATTTCTTGCATTTCCTTTTAATCTCCAATTGGTGCATAATCATCTGTAACAATTGGCTTATCACTTGAAAAATCTTTTATTTCATTATATAATCGCCCACTATATTCTTTTTCTTTTTCAGTATTGATATTTTGACTTCCTTTAATTCCAACTAAAATCAAATTTTGTTCTTCATCATTTGGTCTATCTGGATTTACTTTAAATACTTTTACATCATCAAATACAGCTTTATATGTACTATATTCATATTCAATAAAATCTGTTTTATCTCCTTCAAGTGATGATATTATATTTGTAATAACTATTCCATTATTATTTAAACTATTATATGCTTTTTGCATAGCTTCATAAGTTGTTAATTCGAAAGGTGCATTTAGTCCTTTAAAAGCATCAATAAAAATAGTATCATATTTCTTCTGGTTATAATTTAAGTAACTTCTTCCATCTTGTGTAATTAATCCTAAATTTGGATTATTTTTATCAAGCCCAAATTCTTCTTGTGCAATTTGTGTCATCGTTTCATCTATTTCTACAACATCAATTGTTTTATCCGCATATTTTTTCAAATAATGCATTGGATAAGTGTATGCTGCCCCACCTATCATCAATGCATCTTTTGCTTCTTTATTATAATATTCAAATAAATCATAATAATATAAGTATCTTGCTCCCATTTCACCAGTTTCTTGATTTATATAAGACTCCAAACCAGTATCTACTTGTAGTGTTTTATAAGTATTTTCTCCTACATTAAGATTTGTCACCCATATTCTACTATATTCAGAATCAACATCTCTTGTTATTTCAGGGTTTTTTATTTTAAATAGAT
Organism: uncultured Clostridia bacterium; assembly: GCA_944386675.1. Classification (GTDB taxonomy): domain Bacteria; phylum Bacillota; class Clostridia; order TANB77; family CAG-508; genus CAG-269. The sequence continues at coordinate 9,750 of CALXBY010000014.1, forward strand.
ATCCTCCTAACAAATTTAATCCAACAATCATAACTAGCTCAAATACGATTAAGATATAATATTTTTTATCTTTTTTACTAAATAAATATACAGATAATATCCATAATAAAATACAACATACTAATATAATATTTCTTACACCTAAATTTGGTATTAATATGAATCCTGCAAAAAAAGTACCAAAAATGCTCCCTATTGTTGATAATGATGATATTTTTCCTGATGTTGCACCTATATTATCCATACTATTGTTTTTTATTTTTACTGCTATTGGAGATACTGTCGCTAACAAGAAACTTGGTATTCCAAAAGTTATTGTTGCACATATAATAGCAACAAATACTAAATTACTTGAAAGCTTTGATAACACATCTATAAATTCTACTTCTAGTATAGGAATAAAACTTGTTGCAATAGCAGAAATCAACAAAAAATTTGATAACATTCTTATATCATTTTCCTTATTTTTGTCTGCCATTTTCCCACCAAACCAATATCCTATACTCATACTTGTTAACATGATTCCTATAATTGTGGTCCATATTAGATTAGAACTTCCTACATATGGTGATAATACTCTTGCTGCAATCAGTTCTAACATCATGGTTAATGCTCCACTTAAAAATACCGTCATTTCTAATTTATATTTACTCATACTTTTTCCTTTTTTATCTTTTACTTTATATTCCTTCTTTTTTAACTATTACTTTGTTGTTTTTTTCGTTTTTGTTGCTGCTTTCTTTGTTTTTCCTTTTGCTGTTGCTTTTTTGGCTGTCTTTGTCTTCCTTGTGCTTGTATTTGTTTTCTCAAATTCTGCCTTTTCTTCAGGATTCCATTTTTCTCCTACTTTTGGCTTATTCCATGAAATATAATCACATGATTTTGGATTATTTTCACAAATATAATAATTTCTTCCTCTTTTTGTTTTTCTTACTTGTACTGTTGCCCCACATTTCGGACATGGTACATCAATGGTCTCTATAATTGGTTTTGCATTTTTACATTCTGGATATCCAGGACAAGCTAAAAATTTTCCATATCTTCCATATTTATATACCATCATTCTTCCGCATTTTTCACATTTGATATCTGAAACTTCATCAACCATTTCTACATGTTCTAATTCTTTCTCTACCTTTTCTACTTCTTCTTCAAATGGTCCATAAAATTCTCGAATCATCTTTTTCCATTTTTCATGTCCTTCTGCAATCTCGTCGAATTCATTTTCTATTTTTGCAGTAAATTCTACATTGATAACATCCGTAAAATTTTCTGTCAATAATTTATTTACCACTTTTCCCAATTCTGTTGGATATAATTGTTTCTTCTCTTTTTCAATGTATCTTCTTTCTAATATAGTTGTAATTGTTGGTGAATAGGTACTAGGTCTTCCTATTCCTTTTTCCTCTAATGCCTTTACTAAGCTTGCTTCTGTATATCTTGGTGGTGGTTCTGTAAAGCTTTGTTTTGGATTTAATTTTTTTAATTTTACTTCTTGATTTTCTTCAAGGTCTGGAAGCATTCCTTCTTCCTCTTTTTCTTCTTTGTCAGTACCTTCAACATATAAAGTCATAAATCCTTTAAATTTCAAAACTTGGCCATTTGCCTTAAAATCATATTCATTTGCTTTTATATTGACATTCATTGTATCAAAAATAGCTGGTGCCATTTGACTTGCTAAAAATCGATTATATACTAATTTATATAGTTTATATTGGTCATTTGTTAAACTATTCTTTATGCTATCTGGCTCAATATCTATATAAGTTGGTCTAATTGCTTCATGCGCATCTTGTGCATCTTTTTTTGTTTTATAATATCGATTCTCATAATAGTTTTCACCATATAATTTTGTAATTTGTGTTTTTGCCACACTTCTTGCTTCTTCAGATATTCTTGTTGAATCTGTTCTCATATATGTAATTAATCCAACAGTTCCTTTTTCAGGAATCTTTACACCCTCATATAATCCTTGTGCTATAGACATTGTTTTCTTTAAGGTAAAACCTAATTTTCTTGAAGCCTCTTGTTGCATTGTGCTTGTTGTAAATGGAGGAGCAGGTGTTCTTTTTTTCTCACCTTTTTTAACTTCACTTACAATATATTTTGCATCTTTTATATTATTTAAAATTACTTCAACCTCATCATTTGAATGGATTTCTAATTTTTTTCCATCTTTTCCATAAAAATGAGCTTCAAATTCTTTCTTTGTTTTGACATCTTCTAAATCTGCATAAATATTCCAGTATTCTTCTGGTATAAATTTTTCAATTTCATTTTCTCTATCTACTATTAACTTAACGGCTACAGACTGTACTCTTCCTGCAGATAATCCTCTTCTTACTTTTTTCCATAAAACCGGACTTATTTTATAGCCTACAATTCTATCTAAAACTCTTCTTGCTTGTTGTGCATCTACTAAATTAACATCAATATCTCTAGGCTCCTTAATCGCTTTTTGTACAGCATTTTTCGTAATTTCATTAAAAGTTACTCTTACAATTTTCTGTTTTTCATCTTCTAATATTTTGGCTAAATGCCATGCAATTGCTTCTCCTTCACGGTCAGGGTCAGTTGCAATATATATCTTTTTAGCTTGCTTTGCATCCTTTTTTAATGATTTTATTAAATCTCCCTTACCTCTAATATTTATATACTCTGGTTCAAAATCATGCTCTATATCAATTCCCATCTTCGATTTTGGCAAATCCCTAATATGTCCCATAGATGCGACAACCTTTGTACTGCCACCCAAAAACTTTTTTATGGTATTAGCTTTTGCCGGTGATTCCACTATAATTAATTTATCAGCCATTTAGACTTTCCTCCATTTATTTTTCAAATATTTTTCCATATATAGTATTCTAGCTTAAAAGAACACAATTTGCAAGTTTTTTACAATATTTTGTCCTTTAAACTCCTTTGCTCTCTCTAGTAAGAATTAAAATTTTCCAAAAGGTTGCCAAAATGGCACGTCCCCTTTGGCAACCTCACTAAAATAATTCTTTACTCAAGTCTGCTAATACATCTTCCACACCAATAGGTGTAACTTCGTTCTCTTTGAAAATTTTCAATATTTTTTCTACTTTTTGCTCATCATTTGATAAATACGTTATTTCTTTATTTTCTATTTTTGTATTGCTTGGTATATATTCTGTTTTAATTACTGCTATACCAAATTTAGCATTTTCCTTTTTTATAAACTGATCTTCATTTATTTTTTTATAATACTCTAGTTTTATAGGATACTCAATTCCCGCCTCCATTAATTTTTCTTTTTCTATAAATTTCCCACCAAAAAAAGTTCTCATTTTTATCTCCCCTTCTTCATTCGTACTTTTTCATAATACTATGAAGATATCGTGTTTGCAAGAACTTTTCGTCGCAATATTTTACATATTTCTACCATTTTTTATTTTATCTTCATCTTTTCGATTTTAAATTTTTAAAAATAGTTTTTTTACTTTATTTTCATTTCTTTTATTTACAATATTCGATGGATTTAGACACTCGCTTTATTGTATACTAATTTTATAATTTACAATTTGAATTTTATTTTCGGATTTCTTTTTTAATATTTATTGTATTTAAAAATAGTAGTAATTATTTTTGTTTTCATTACTACTATTTCTTTTACTATTTTTTAATAAATTTCTTCTTCATTTCCTGATTGTTTTAGTCTTAAATATCCTAATTCTTCCCAACTATTATATGCTAAATTTAATCTAAATACTAGTTTTGGTTTAGGTCCAGCTCTATTTTTATCTACTACACAAGCATAATATCTTACATCTGGATCTTGAAATTTTTCTAAATCATAAAATGTAGTATCAACTTCTTTTAAAGAATATTCATAATCTTGTAAATGGTCTCTATTAATTTGTTTTATTAAACATAGTGTGTCCAATACTTCTTTTACAGTTCTACTTACAGCCAAATCATTTACATCTAAGTTTATTGGTAAAGTAGATGACTCTGTTAATTGTAATGATGAACATATAAATATTTCAAAGTTTTGGGCTATATTAGATAATATTGTTGCCGTTTTCTTTAGTTCTTCGCTATTTCCAATATTAGCTGTATCTGTTTTTAATGTATCATAAAATACATACTCTATTTTTTCTTTATAATAATAGTTTATAATAACCTTTTTTAACTCATCATTTGTATGGTCTGTTATATTCATAAAGTAAATAGAGTTATTGATTTCTTTATTAATCCAATCTGTTACAGCAATTACCCTATTAAATTCTGATGATTCTTTTTCTAATCGATTTACAAATTCTTCTTGTGTTTCATTCTTTTCTTTTAGGATATGCCCTTGTTCATCAACTTTTACTTTTTTAGGGTCATCAGCTTTAAATTGTAATCCCAAAATTTCATTTTCTGTTATACTTATTTTTTGTCCATGAATTTTTTGAATTTCAGGGTTATTGACAATTGTTGTTATCAAACATAACTTCATTTTTTCTTCTGACATTTCGTTTGAAATAATTAAAACTTTTTTCTTATTTACAAATGCTGTATATGCTGCTAAATTAATGGCAAATCTACTTTTTCCTGAGTTAGAAGGCATTGCATATGCCATTGTTTCTCCTTTTCTAATTCCTTTAAATACCTTTGTAAGAATTGGAAATGGTAATGATAAACCATTTGATAAATTACTAGAACCTTCTTCAAGAAAACTTGTTAAATTCCTATTTAATATAGTCTGCTTAAATTTATCTGTTACAGTTACTTGATTTACTGCAGCTTCTACTTCTTCTACTGACATTTGGGAATATAATTCATAATGAATAATTTCTATGATTTTATCTTGTATGTTTTTGACTGGATTTGTTGTATATGCTCTTCTTAAAACAAATAGTTTTTTCAATTCTGTATATATTTTTTCCATGTCATAGCCTTTATTTTTTACATTTTTCTTTAATTCTTTTTTAAAATTATATACTGCTTCTGAATCTTTTGAAAAATTAAATCCTTCTTTTGCTATTTCTGGTGTGTATTTTCCTCCCTCTGTAAATAATACACTTTTATATACATTTAATATTTTGTCATCTTCAAAATAACATTCTTTATATAGAAAGTAATACCTAGAAATAGTACTTGGACTTTCTAATAATAATCCCATATATATACTTTCTAATTCTGGATTACTTAATTCTTCAGGAAAAATTCCTTCATTATTTTCTTGTTCTTTTCTTTTTTCTTTTACGTCTTTTTTTTCTAATTCCTCTAACTCTTCTTCATTCTCATTATTTAATTCTTTCAACTTTGTTAAAGCTTCTTTATATTCCCCATTTTGTACCGCAAGTTTTATCTCTGCCATTTTCTTTTTATTTTTTTCTGTAATTGGTATTTGTTCTATCATCTCATATATATTTTTTTCAGTTTCTGTCATCAGTTTGTCCTCCTAAGTTATATCAAAATTTTTACTTCTTTATTTTGTACTAGTTCTTTAAATTTTATAGCATCTGTTTTATCACCAACAATACTACCATAATGTGTTGGAATAATTTGTTTTGCATCAATTTGATTTGCCAATTGTGCTGCCTCTTGATAGTCCATTGTATAAGTTCCACCTATTGGTATAAAAGCAATATCACATTTTATATCTTGAATTTCTTTTATATTATCTGTATCCCCTGCTATATAATATTTTTTGTGGTTAATTTCAATTATATATCCAACCCATTTATTTTCTTTAGGATGAAATGCTTTATTCTCATTATAAGCATATGTTGTCAAAAATTTTAAATTTCCTACTTGATATTCATTTTCTGGCTCTACAACAAATATATTTTCTTCCTTAAAAAATTCTTTTGCTTTATCTTCTATATCTTTTGTTATAATTAACTTTGTATCTTCTTTTCTAACTTTTTCTATATCCTCAGGAGAAAAATGGTCATAATGTGTATGTGTACAAAATACATAATCTGCATCATTATAGTCTTTATCCACTTTAAATGGATCTATATATATAATTTTACCTTCCTCTATTCTTATACTACTATGACATAATACTTCTATCATTTTTTCCTCCTTTATTCTAAGTTTATCATTTACTTAAGGCTTCTCTTCTCATGTAACTAATGCTAATATATCATAAAAAATTTTTATGTACAATACAAATCTCTCGTTTCTTCTTATTTTACATCATCTTTTCTAAATTTTATCAAATTTTCTACATCCATTTTTCCAGCTCTCGTTATCAAATTATATCCATATTTTTCTTTTAATTTATCTATTGTTTTATCTAATTTTTCTTGTTTTTCATTTTTATCATCATTAAATAATGAAATTTGCATTTCCTCTTTATCTGTCAAATCATCTACCCTAACTCCTATTAATCTTATTGGCGTTCCTTTTATGTACATCTGTTCTAAGAGTTCTTTTGCATGATGATATATTTCTTTCGTATTTGCAGTTGCATTTAACATTTTTCTTTGATGTGAAGTATCTACAAAATCCTTATTTCTTAATTGGACATTTACGACTTTTGCCATCATTTTTTCTTTTCTTAATCTATATGTTACCTGTTCAGTTAATGCTAATAATATTTCTTCTAACTTTTCAATATTAGAAACATCTTCTGGTAATGTTACAGAATTTCCTATTCCTTTCGGTTTTTCTTTCAAATACTTTACTTCTGAATTATCTATACCATTTGCATATTCCCACATCATAATTCCATGTTTACCAAATTTATTTTGTAAAAGCTTTTTATCTGTCTTTGCTAAATCGCCAATTGTTCTAATTTGCATATTGTATAACTTAGGGACTGTTCTTTTTCCTAACATAAATAATTCAGATACTGGAAGTGTCCACATTTTATTTGGTATTTCATTTTCAAAAAGTGTATGCACCCTGTCTGGTTTTGTAAAATCTGATGCCATTTTTGCTAGAAGTTTGTTATGAGCTACTCCAACATTTACTGTAAATCCTAATTCTTTTTTTACTCTTTTATTTATTTCTTTCCCTTTATTTAGCAGAGTATCATTCATCAAATATTGTGTCATATCTAAAAAACATTCATCTATGCTAAATCTTTCAATTTTATCTGTATATTCTGATAATAACTGATATAACTTATTTGAATATTCTCTATATACTTTAAAATTTGAAGGAAAAATTTTTATACCTGGACATTTTATTCTTGCCTGATAAATTGTCTCTGCAGTTTTTACACCACATTCCTTTGCCTTCATACTTTTTGCTAAAACAATACCAGACCTTTTTGATTCATCTCCACCAATAACTGCTGGTATTTCTCTTATATCTATTTTGCTACCTTTTTTTAACATATCAATTGCTGTCCAACTTAAAAATGCATTATTTACATCGACATGTAATATCTGACGTTCCATATTATCACCAGTTAGATTATAGAATATATGTTTGGTTTTGTCAATGTTTTTGTTTTTATAAATTTTTACTTTTATTTTTATATTTTTCAGTATATAATAGTTTTTGAATCAAACTAAAGAAAATTTCTTGATTTAGAACATAAGAAAATTATATAGGAGGTACGAAATTTGAATAAACTTGTTATTATCGGTTGTGGAAATGTTGGTATGGCTTATGCCTATTCTTTATTAAACCAATGTTTAGATATAAAAGAACTTATTTTAATAGATGTTGATGCCGAAAAATTATATGGAAAAGTTGCTGATTTAAATCATAGTATTTATAATTTAAATACTTCGACTAAGGTTATACTTGGTAATTATTCTAATTGTCAAGATGCAGATATTATTTGCATTACTGCTGGCCCTACTCAATCAGATGTAAAAAGTTCTAGAATGGAAGATTTGCATAAAGCAAATTCTATCATAAAAAACATCATTTCTGAAATCAATAAAACCAATTTTTCTGGAATTTATTTATTAGCAACAAATCCATTAGATGTTATGACATATGTAACATGGAAATATGCAAATTGTAATCCATTAAAAGTTATTGGTTCCGGAACACTTCTAGATACTGCTAGATTAAGATATATTTTATCTGAAAAATATCATAAACCAATAACAGAAGTAACTGGTCTTGTTTTAGGTGAACATGGAGATAGTCAATTTATTCCTTGGTCTACAGTCAATATAGAAAAATTACCAGAATCAGAGATGATAGATATAGAAAATAGAGTAAAGAAAGCCGGATTTGAGGTTTCAAAATCTCAAGGATTTACTGCTTATGGTATTGCATCTGCCTTAAGCAGAATTACAAGAGCTATTCTTTTTGATGAAAAAGTTTGCTTACCTGTTTGTTCTTATTTAGAAAACTATGGCATTTTTACAAGTACACCATCTATTATTGGTAAAAATGGTATTGAAAAATCAAACACACTTGATTTAGAAAAAAGTGAAATTTTAAAATTAGAAAATTCCGTACAAGTTATAAAAACAGCAATTGGGAATTTGTAAGTAATTTTAATATAAAAAACTAGGTTAGATTTTATTCTCCACCTAGTTTTCTTTTTTGTGCCATATAAGCAAACTTACTAATAATTGTGGTTGGTAATAATTTTGCTCCAATCCTTGCAATTTTTACATCAAGCCCTGGAACAATATAAAATTTTCCTTTTTCTAATTTTTTAATCGCATATTTAGCAACTTGCATACTGTCTGCCTCTCTTAAGTGAAAGTCTACATTTGCTACTTTATTAAAATTTGTATCAACAGGTCCTGGACATAGTATACTAATTTGTACACTTGAATGTTCTTTCTTTAATTCTTCTCTAATTGCCTCAGATAATCTAACTACATAATTTTTGGTTGCATAATATGTTGCCATCAATGGACCTGGCATAAATCCTGCAATTGATGCAACATTTAAAATTTTTCCACTATTTTTTTCTTTCATATCTTTTAAATATAATTTTGTTAATATATGATATGCTATAATATTTGTTTTTATCATATTAATATCTTTTTCTAAACTTGTTTTTGTAAAGTTTCCACAATCTCCAAATCCTGCATTATTAATTAAAATATCCACATCTTGTACTCTGTTGTGGATTTCTTTACAATTTTCCTCATTACTTAAATCCATAGACAAAATTTCTATTTTTGTATCTTTTTCTAATTCTTTTTTTACTTCTTCTAGTTTTGTTACATCTCTTGCAACTAGTACTAATTCATCTGCTTTTTTAGCTAAAACTCTTGCCATATCTTTTCCAATCCCTGATGATGCACCTGTTATTAAAATTTTCATATAAAATACCTCTTTTTATTATTTGTTTTTTTCTTAATTTTATTATACTTTTTTCAGACTTTCAAGTATTTTATATTTACATCCCCTATAAATTATTTTCTATTATTCTTCTCACTTTTAGTACAAGATAAGCAAAAAATAAGTATTAGAAAATTATTTATTTTTCAATAAATTCTTCTAATACTTATTATCTGTTTCATATATTTTTTTATAAATATAGTCCATCTGTTGTGACAATCTACATATTCAAAACTATTTCTTATCTTTTTTTCTACTAAATTTATTAAATAGCATTCCAACAGCATGAACAATTTTCGTTGATTGACTATTGGCAACATTTTTTCCTAATGCCTTTCCACCAACTGTTAAAGCAGAAACTAATGCACTAAGTAAAAACTGTAAATCAAAATCCAGTCCAAACTGGTCTGCAATTTTTACAGCAATTAATGCACTTATGGCACCACTTAATACTCCACATATATCTCCTATAACGTCTGCACAAATATTTGCTACTCTAGGTGCATTTCTAATTAATTTTATAGAATCTTTAGAACCTTTTACTTTTTTTGTTGCCTTTGCATGGAATTCATGCTCATCTGCAACAGTTACTGCTACACCTATAATATCAAATATAATACCTACTAAAATAACTGCAACTAGAATTAATATTGCTGGTATTAAGCTTAGATTTGATACACCATTTGTTGATATATATGAAAATACCATAGATAAAATAAAAGTCATAATTGATACTTCTATAAACCATTTGATATTTTCGTCTTTCTTTTTCTCTTTTTCTTTCTTTCTTTTTTTCTGCTCTATTTTTTCTTTTACTTCTTCTATTTCTTTTTCATTCTCTTTTTCTGTCTTTGCATTTTCTTGTCTTATTGCTTTTTTCATTTCTTTTTTTACTTTTTCAGATTCCTCTTTACACGGTTTTGCTTTTTCTTTTTTTGTTTTCTCTTCCAATTTCTAATCTATCCTTTCTTTCTTAGGTTGCCAAAATGCCCTGTCCCCTTTGGCAACTTTTAGCTCATCCCTAATATTCAAAAGAGGAAATGCTCGAGTTTTCCCAAGATTTCCTCTTTATTATTTTTTAGTTTAAGATGGCAAAAGTCTAAGTAAATTTTACAGTTTAGGTCTGGTCGAATTTCTCTATTTCCCGCATAACATTACTGTTATTGCCGTTTCCGTTTAAGGGAAATATCTATAAAATTATAGACACCAGATCGCCACTTAAATCTGTACCTTAATCCAAAGACTTCTATGCTTTTGTGAAAGCAAACATTCTAGAAGTTTTCCTTAACACACTTATATAAGTTTATTAGTCCTTTTTGCAAATGAAATTTCATAAGTACAGTAAAACTAATTTGGCCAAAACTATGTTTTACTAATTATTTAATCCCAATACATTCACTCAAGACAGGCTACTCTGTGCATTTTGTGTCTTGGCACTCAACACAGGTTACTCTTAAATTATGTATAAAAAGATTCATTTACCATTAATTTAAGCCTCCACGAAATCAGGGAATCTTATATATGCCATTATATAATACCCTAATCTCTTACTTCCTGAACACACACAAACTTGGCGTTTCGCGCACATTCAAGAAACTTCAACGATTTGCCCTTTAGTGGATTTTTAGCCCCACCCTCATAAACTTAAGCATGACTAGAATAATGCACCATCGATATATATTATACAGTATCTAGTATAAATATGACAAATTTCATTTATGTTATATTTTACCAATGAAATATTTTCTTTGTTTCTAGCATTTCTATTTTTCATTCTTTCTTTTATTTTCTCATTTTTTCATTTATTTTCTCGTTTTTCTAATATTATGTATTTTTTATTTTTTCTTTATCTTAATATCCTATAAATTCTTTTAATTCTTTTTTTGTTTCTTCAAAATCTCTATCATTTTGAATATTTTTTACTTTTATATTAGGATATTTCTCTTTTATTTCTTCTGCCATTTCTAAATAAACTTTTTGTTGGTTAATACTATTTTCTGCTTCAAATTTTGAATTCTTAAATGTCGCTTTGTCTTTTCTATCTAATCTTGCATTGTATTTTTCAACATCTTTTAAATATAAAGTTATGTAATATATTTCAAAATCTAATTTACTAAATTCTTCTAATAAATTCTCATATACATCTGTAAATGTATAATCTTTTTTTCCTAATCTACAATAGTTTTCTTCTGTAAAAAATGTTCTGTCAAATACTAAATTGATACTTTTATTTTCCATCTTTTTTATATATTCTAATAAATTTATATACATTTCTTCTGCTTTTTTCTTTCCCTCTTTAGAACTATCTGAAGTTCCACATAATCTATATAAATTTGTATAACTTAATGAATATCTTAAAAAATCTGTTACTGTGGTTTTTCCTGCACCTTGTGCACCTTCTACTACTATTAATTTTGAATTTGCCATTTTTGTTTCTCCTTTTAGATATTTTTCCTCTTCTGATTTATTATTTATTGTCTATTTTTATTATCTTCTTCATTATGTTCTTCTTTTTTCTCTTCCTCTTTTTTCTTTAGCATATTATTAATAGAATTTAAAATGTCCTCTGGACTCTCATCAAAATCATCTTTCATAACATGTAACATTTGTATTCTCCTCCTTTAGTTTTTTTCATTATACTACTACCTATTTTCAATTTCAATATTTAAATTTAATCTTTATTTATAGACTTTTTTATTTTTTTATTATAAACTAATCTATGTATTACAAAAAATTTTAATTAATATAAGAAAGGATACATTTTATTATGAAAAATATATTTAAAGAATATGCAGCAAATAGTAGTCATCCAGATTGGGAAAATATATCTCAAAGAAAGAAACCTCTACTTACAAATTCTGAAGATATAAGAACTGTATTTGATAGAGATTACACAAGAATTATACATTGTAATGCTTATAGACGATTAAAACATAAAACTCAAGTATTTTTTTCACCTGAAAGTGACCACATCTGTACTAGAAGTGAACATGTTTCTCATGTAGAATCTATTAGCTATACAATTGCTAGTTATCTAGGATTAAATACAGAATTAACAAGAGCTATTTCTGTTGCTCATGATATTGGTCACAGTCCTTTTGGACATGCTGGTGAAAGAATTTTATCTGCAATTTCTCAAAGAGATTTAGGCTGTACTTTTTGGCATGAAAAAAATGGTTTGGATTTTGTTGATTCTATAGAGTTATTGGAAAACAAGGAAAGATTCAAAGATAATTTAAACTTAACTTATGCTGTTAGAGATGGTATTATTTCTCACTGTGGTGAAATTGATGAAAATTCTTTAAAACCTAGAAAAGAATTTATTGATTTAAGTACATATGTAAAACCTAATCAATATTCGCCATATACTTGGGAAGGCTGTGTTGTAAAAATCTCTGATAAGATTTCTTATATCGGAAGAGATATTGAAGATGCTATTTCTCTAGGAATCATTGATGAACATTTAGACGAATTACATACCCTATTACATTACGATTCACCAGAGAAAAAAATAAACAATACGATTATCATCAATTATTTAGTATGTGATTTAGCTAGAAATTCATCTCCTGATAAAGGATTATGTTTTTCTGAAGAAGCTTTTGATTTATTAAATAAAATCAAAGAATTTAATTATAGGAATATCTACTTTTCTGATAGAATACAACCTTCTATAAAATATTTTGAATTAGTTTTAAATGAAATTTATGATACATTAAAATCTTGTTATGATGGAGAAAATACGTTAAATAATTTGCATCATAAATTACGTAAAATCTCTTTAAAACTATATGATAGTTTTATGGGATTTTTGACTAATTATTATGATTTAGGTAATCGTGAAGAATTAAAATTGATTAATGATGTTATATTTGATTTTCATAATGAGAAAGATTTTTATAAATGCATTATTTATTACATTTCTGGTATGACAGATAAATTTGCTATTGAAATATATAATGATATTATTGGTTTTTAAAAAGGGTTTCTTAAAATGAAACCCTTTTTTCTATGTCTTGTTTTTGTATATCTTCTTTACGATATGATGATATTTTATATTCATTTTGGTTATCGAAAATAACTTTTATTAATTTTGTAAAATTATCTTTTGATGGTTTTCCATATTCATGAATAACTAGACTTGCTTTATATTTTCTTAAAGTATCAAATGTATTCATAAATCCCATTCCTGTACCACCATCTTTTTCATGGGTTGTACTTGGTTTAATTCCTAAATTTATTAATGTTTTTATTTCAAATTCTATACCAGAGTCATAAATGTACACACTATAAAATCCATCAATTAATCCTAATCTTACAAGAATATTTTTATTGATATTTTCAGAATGATTAATTGCAATAATTGCATTTTTTATATGATCTGCTAGCAAAATTTCTAAATCTGATTTTTGTATATATTGATTTACCATATGATGTATATTTCCATTTATTTGTAATTCGAAATCAATCTTGTTCTTAATACATTCTGATTGCATGTATTTTAGCATATTATCTATTTCCGGAATATTTGTTTTATCTATCTCTATAGCTGTATTTTCATTTTGTATTTCTTTTGAGATAGTTTCTAATTTACTTTTTATATTATTTTCTTCTACTATTTCATTCTTCAATAATAATTGATTTAATTCATACTCTAAGGATTTTTGTTTATGTGCTATTGAATGATTGGTTTTATTAAGTCTTAGATTTTCTTTTTCTAATTCTTCTATTTCTTTGTCTTTATTTTTCAGTTCTTCTTTTATATCATTTGTTTCTCTTTCTTGTAGTTTTTGTTTATAGTATAACTGTAATGACTTTTGGATAGTGATGAACATGATGATGGAGAAAATGATAAGGCTAAATCCAAATGTATTACTACTAATAATATTATAATTTGATAACATTGTAATACAAAATAATATTATTATACTAACATTTAAAATTAAAATATCTATATTTTCATTTCCTATATTTTTCTGCAAAAAAGAAAAGCCTCTTTTGAATCTTTTTATGTTGAAAAACAAATAAATTAATATTGGATAAATAATTGATATTAAAAGCAATCCAAAACTTGTATTATATAAATTTAATAACATAATTGGTACAAATGTTAAAATTACACTTATAGAAAATATACTATAATTTATACTCAATGATATCACTGTTACTAATAAAGAATAGGCAAATCTTTGCTTATTTAACAATACAAATACTACGTTTATTAGCAAAATCATAAAAATTATGTTGTATGAAAATCCAAGAATATTCTTTATAAATCTACAAATCACAACAATAATAATCATACTAATAAAGACTATAAAATTATTCTTCCAACTATTTTTTATTTCTTTATTTATAACTTTAAAATTTGTATAGTAAGTAAGAATACATATGTAAAATGTCTTTATTATATCTTCTATAGTCTTGATATCTCCTAACCCCATTATAAAATCCATTTTCATATTCCTTTTTTTATATTTCATTTATTATATATAAAAATAAAGAGATAATCAATAAATATTTTTATTTATTAACTATCTCTTATTAAAATTCCTTTTTATATTATAACCAATAGCTAAGCCATTTCCACATTGCATTAATCCAATCTGCCATACCACTCACCACCTTTTCTTTCGTACTATAGAAAAGTATTTCTGCTTTCTACAAATAAAAATTACCATCTCTTTATAAAAAAAAGACGGTAACTTCCTATTAGAAAAAATGGTAAAAAAATGTCGAATATAGAAAAAAACATATCATAAATGTCATTTTTATTTTTTGACATCTATGATATGTTCATTTATATATTTTTTATTTCGTTATTAATCTAATAATTTAGTATTATGATTATTGTTTAATTTTTCGATTTTTTTAATACCATTATTATTTTGCAAAATGGAATATTGTTCCTTAGCTATAATATTTAATTTTTCTAATCTTTCCTTTTGCTCTAGACCTTCTTTTATCATTTGAGCATTTAAATTTTCTAAATTTACTAAAATTACTAGCTGAAGAATATTTGCATAATCTCTCATATTTCCATCTAGAGTAGGGTTGTTGTCTTTCCACTCTTTGGCAGTCATTCCAAATAGTGCAACATTTAAAATATCTGCTTCATTTGCATACACATATAATTTTTGCTTTTCAGTTAGTGTAGGAACTATGTCAATTTTAAACTCGCGGGATTCCGCTAGTTTAAAATTAGGATTTGAAAGTTCTTCCCATAGGCAATAAAAATCAAAAGAACTTTTATTACTCATCTATTTTATAATAACATCTCCAGGTGTTAAAGAATTTTTATATCGCGCTAAATCAGTTAATGAAATATAGTCTACATCTCCAACTCTCATAACATTTACTAAATTATCTTTTACTTTCATTTGTGCTTTTATGATTTCATTTTTCATAAATATTACTTCCAATCTCTAAAATCTCGCCCTTATTCAAAAACATATGTTTGTATATGTCAACTAAAAAATGAATATAAAATTTTTTTATTTTGTATATAATAAAAACTTCATAACTTACTATTACAGAAATTAATAAAAAAGTCGAATATAGAAAAAAACATATCATAAATGTCATTTTTTATTTTTGACATCTATGATATGTTTATTTTTATTATTTTTTCTTATAATTCTCTTTCTATTTTATCTACATAATAGTATAAGAACTCCATTGGTGTTGGTATTCCTGTTTCCGGATTTACTCTTGCTGTATAATATTCTAATAAGTCATCTACTGCCGTTTTATTCCATGCATGTATAATTGCATTTTGAATACCGTTTGTAATTGTATTTCCAGATTTTTTATATATACTTGTTAAATACCTTATAACATTTGTATTATCTCCTTTGTTTTCTATTAAATATAATATTGCATCTTGTATGTATTTCCTTCCTACCATTTTTGATGGTATACCAATTAAATCTAATTCTCTTGCTATACAATCTAATATTCTTTCCTTGTTATCTTTTAGTTCTTCTTTTAGAACTTCAATTGTTCTTTGTGGCTCTGTTTCTCTTAAAGTCATCATTTTATTTAAAACGTAATCAGCTGAATATCTAGGATGATTTTTATATAGTATAATATCTGCTCCATTTTTGTGAACAATATCATATATTCTTTTAGAATGGATATGTGTTGTCACAATGATAATTGGTTCATAATTTAAGTTTAACTTTTTAATTTCTGATAAGAATCCCAAAGAGTCCGTATTTCCTGAAATGCTATTGTTTAATTCTAAATCTAATATTATTCCTTCCGGATGTTTTAATTTTACATATTTTAATCCTTCTACATCTGAATCTGTGATTCCAACTATTTCTACATCTTTTCTGTTCTTTACACTATTGATAAAATTGTTACAATCATTTTTGTCATCTTCAATTATTAATATTTTCATAGTTTTCATTATCATATGTACACACCCTTTCTTTTTTTCTCATAATATACCATATTTCGCTATAAAATACCATAATTCTACAAAATATTTTACCATATAGTTCAATATATTATATTGTAAAATTTACACAGGTTTAAATGAAAAATCTAATAACATTATTTTTTATTCTTAATAGTAGGAGGAAAATTTTATGGAAAGGTTTAATTTAGATGCAGAAAAAGAAGAACAAATTTTAAGAGGCAAAAGAATTAAGCACATTAGAGAAGATGAATTACATATGAATAAGACACAGCTAGCAAAACAAATTGGTATATCTAGTCAATTTTTAGGATTAGTTGAAGAAGGTAGAGGTAATTTAATGTATAGAAGTATTAGAAAACTTAGAGATTTGAGTGGACACTCTGCTGATTATATTTTATATGGTCTTGATGACAATGTTATAGATAAAACTAGAGAGCTTTTATCTACCTATAGCAATGAAGAAATTGAAAAAGCTATCGGTATTATTCATGATATTGCTATTTTCATAAAAAATTAGTCGATTTCTTAAACTTTTTTGTGCTTTTTGTATTATTTTGAATATATTATATTGATTTTAATATATTACTTTACTAAAATATTCCATATACATACTGTAAAAGGTGGAATGTTTTATGATTAGTAATTATTTGATTTACTTATATACCCTACCAAAAGAAGAACAACTTCAGCAAATACTTATACTGATTGTTTTCTTTTTTATGGCATTTATTGTTTGTTTTCTGATAGATTTTTTCAATTCAAAATTTTTTAATAAGAGCAAAAATAAAAAATAATTTATTGTGTTATTGCATACAAAAAAGCTAAATATTCATACTCTTTTAAGCACATGGATATTTAGCCTTTTTAAATTATATATGTTTTTATTTTATTCTAATTATTTTCTTTTTCTAACCAATCTTTTCCATCCACAATTCTTGTTACCATCATTGAAGATACTGTATCTCCTACAACATTTAACATGGTTGCTTGTGGATCTATGATTGTTGCAATAATTGTTAATATTGGTAATGCTGCTACTGGATACCCCATCATAGAAATAATTAACATTTCAGATATGGTTCCTCCACCAATTGGTACTGCTGTAACTAATAAATTTGCTAGTAAAGCAATTCCTAATATTCCTAATATATCTCCTGCTGTTGCCATGCTTGTTCCAAATAAGCATACTAAAAACATAATTTTAAATACAGAACCAATAATTGAACCATCTTTATGAAAGCTTGAACCTAATGGTATGGTTGTTTCTGCTATGTCATCTGGTACACCTATTTTTTTACTGCATTCTATATTAACTGGAATAGAAGCTGCACTTGAGCATGTTGCTAACGCTGTCATTGTTGATGGTATTGCATTCTTCCAGAATGCTTTGATACCTTTTTTTCCTCCAGCTAGAAATGCATATACTGTATACATGATAAAATAAAATAATATTGCAATAATTGTATAATATACAAATGTTTTTAG
Source organism: uncultured Clostridia bacterium (assembly GCA_944386675.1). GTDB lineage: Bacteria > Bacillota > Clostridia > TANB77 > CAG-508 > CAG-269. Next base: position 27,892 of record CALXBY010000014.1, read on the forward strand.
ATATCCTACTGCTATTTGTGCTCCAAAGTTTCCTACTAAAGCTGCAAAATAACATCCCAATCCTATTGGTGCATAATACATGATAATTTTTATAATATTATGTACTATAGAATTTGCTGATTCTAAAAATTCCGTTACTGGTTTTGCTTTTTCTCCTGACATATTCATTGCTATTCCAAATATAATAGAGAATATCAATAATGCTATAATGTTTTCTTTAGACATTAACTTATAGAAGTCATCAACTGTTAATAGTTGAACTGTTCTATCTGCAATACTTAATTCTTCTGTATTTTCCTCCTCTTCTGTAACAGTTTGCTCCAATGATGCTCTAATTTTCTCTCCATCTTCTGGTTCTACTAATTTTACAAAATAAGTGCTTAGTAATCCTATAAGCACAGCTATGATTGATGTAAACACAAATACACCTATAATTGTTACTATAATCTTTCCTAGTCTTTTAGGTGTTTTCATTTTTGAAACAGATGTTGCAATTGTTAAGAAAATTAGTGGAACCACGATTACCAATAATAAATTTAAGAATAAATCGCCTAACGGCTTTACGATAGTTGCTTTTTCTTTAAAAACAATCCCTGCGATTGCTCCAACAATAATCGCAACTAAAAGAATTATTGTGGATTTGTAATTTAATAAAAATTTTTTCATAATACTACCTCTTTTTCTTTTAAGGCAACTAAAAATATAGTCATATTTCTAGGATTTTCTACATTATATATGATTTATGTACTTTTTTCAATCATTCTTTAGATTTTCTAACAAAAAAATCATTTTTAATACATATAATAATTCTAAATATCTTTTATTTTGTCATATAGATTTTATTTATAATTGTCTTTTTCTTGTAAATTTGATATACTATATTTTATGGAAAATATTTATAGATATAACAAATTAAATGAATATTATAAAAAGAAATTTGGAGAACGTGTTTTAAAAATTTGTGTTAATGGTCATTTTACTTGTCCTAATAGGGATGGTACACTAAGTCATTCAGGTTGCATTTTTTGTAGTGAATGTGGTTCAGGAGAACATCTAAATCCATATAAAGATATATCTGAACAAATAAAAGATTATTTTAAAAGTTCTCGTTCTAATCGAGCCAATAAATTCATTGTATATTTTCAAAATTTTTCAAATACATATGATTCTCTTGAAAATTTAAAGAAAAAATATGATAGTGCATTAATTAATCCTAAAATTATCGGATTATCAGTTGCTACAAGACCTGATTGTATTAATGAAGATATTGTGAAACTCTTGCATTCTTATACAGATAAATACTATATATCAGTAGAATTAGGTCTGCAAACTTCAAATGAGAAAATTGGTAAATTAATTAATAGGCAATATACAAATAAACAATTTACAGAAGCTATCAAATTACTAAATAAATATCATATTGATGTCATTGCTCATCTAATGGTTGGATTACCAAATGAAACTTTTGAAGATATACAAAATACTGTAAACTTTATTAATAAGCATCATATCCAGGGACTAAAAATTCATAATACTTATGTAGTAGAAAATACTGTCTTGGCTGATATGTATGATAGAAAAAAATATGAACCTATTTCTTTAGAATATTACTTAGATTGTCTGACATATATTCTTTCCCATATTTCTCCTGATATTGTGATTCATAGAATTTCTGGTGATGCTCCTAAAGATATATTAATTGCCCCTAAATGGGATTTACACAAAAAGTGGATACTAAATGGTTTGGATAAAAAATTGAAAGAAGAAAATTTGTATCAAGGAAAAGATTTTTGTCAATGGGGACGGAGATTTTTGACACTAAAATTGTGTCAAAAATCTCCGTCCCCATTGACACCCGTCCTCGAATCCATTTTCATATCATAACCCTATTCACATTTTTCTTTAGCCATTTATCTATTTCAAAATAGTTTGGTATATATATTTGAATTAATTGATAAAATTTATCACTGTGATTTGCATATGTCATATGTGATAATTCGTGAACAATAATCGCATCTATTTTGTCTTTTGGTAACATGATTAACCTATTACTAAAATGAAGTGCTTTTTTACTTGGAATGCAGCTACCATATTTACTTGTTGCATCTCCTACCTTACACGTATTATACTCTGTTTTCATTTTCTGACTCCAATATGGTAATCTTTTTTCTAGATATTCTTTTGTTTTTATACAAAGAAATCTTTTTACATATTTATCAATAATTGCTTTATTATCTTCATTTTTTAAGATTTCTGGTATTTCTATGATAAATATCTTATTTTCTTCATCTAAGATAATTTTTAGTCTTTTTTTAGTGACATATTCTATTTGCACGTAAAAATCTTCACCTTTATAGCTTATATTTTCTCCTGTATACCAGTGTTTCATTTTGTCATTTTCTTTAGATATAATTTTAAGATATTGCTCATAAATTTTTTCTTCATTTTGTTTTATAACTTCTAACATTTTTTTCTTTGATAAATATTTAGATTTGCTAATATTTAATACATTTCCTCTGAAATATATTTTTATAGAACTGGTATGTCTATAATTTCTAATAATCACCGGAATTTCTTTTTCCTTTATTTTTATATATGTGTTTGCCATTTATAACCTCTTATTTTACGATGTTTTCCTTTTCTAAATAATTCAAAAATCCTATACATCCTTCTACAATATCCTGATAGGTAACTGCAAAGTTACCTGTATACCATGGATCTGCAATATCTCTTGGATTTTTTGAAAAATCTAAAAGTTTATATATTTTATTTTCTTTATCATTTCCTACAATTTTTTGAATATTTCGGATATTGCTTTCTTCCATTCCAATGATATAATCATATTTTTCATAATCTTGTTTTTCGATTCTTCTTGCTTTATGTCTTGTATATGGAATTTCCTTTTCATCTAATTTATCCTTTGTTCCATAATGCATATCATTTCCTATCTCCTCATAACTTGTAGCTGCTGAAGAAATATAGAATTGTTTTTCTAAACCTTTCTTTTTCACCATATCTTTAAATATAAATTCTGCCATAGGAGATCTACATATATTTCCTAAGCATACAAATAATACTTTGATCATATTTTATACCTTTCCTAATTTTTTTGCTAAATCCATCTCTGCTGCTATAAATTTATCTTTATTTTCTAGCAATTCTTGCATCCTGTCTAAATAATTTTTATATTTTTGATCTGGATAATACATTTTTGCATATCCACCTTTTCCATATTTGCTTGATAATTTTTTATATGAATATTCTATTACTTGTTCTATTGTTGGGTTTTCAAGCTTATGTTTGTCTGCTTGATATAATATTGACCTTGTAAGCATATTTTCTACTGATGTTTCTCTGTCTGCTGAAGAAACAATTTTTCCATAAATACTTCTTGCCTCATATTCTAAGCTTGCTCTGTGGTCAACAATTGCTTCTGCAATAATTTTTCTTTCTTCTTCATTAAAGAATTTTTCCATTTCTTTATTTTGTTTAAATTTTTCACTTGATACTTCTTCATGTTGGTCTGGATTCTCTCTATATCCAATATCATGAAAAGCTGCAATTGTATATACCATATCTTTATTAACATCTAAATGAAATTCATTTACAATTTCAAAACTTCTATTAATAACCGTTTCTATATGTTCCTTTCCATGTCCTCCGACATTGTTTGCATCATATTGTGGTAATACATTTTTCTCAATATATTCCTCTAAATTTTTATTAATTTTTTCCATATTATCTTCTCCTCTTTATATTATTTTAAATATTTAATTAATGTTTCATACACTGGTTTTCTTTCTACTACTAAATTATTTAAAAGCATACCTTGTACTTCTTCTAAATCACATAATTTTACCTGTTCTACTTCACTTTTTTGAATCTTTATCTTTGCTAAATCTATTACTTCTGTTCTTACTAAATAAAAATCAAATATATGATTCGCATAAAAATTGTCTTTTACTTTTCTTTCTGTTTGATAAGTCAATATATATATCAAGTCCTTTTCCTTCAAATGAATTCCAATTTCTTCTTCCACTTCTCTAATAGCAGCTTCCATAGAAGTTTGTCCTGCTGATACATGCCCTGCAACAGACACATCCCATTTTCCTGGATTGGTTTCTTTATCTTTAGCTCTTTGTTGCATTAATACATGTCCTTCTTTATCAATGATTGCAATCACAACAATCCTGTGCCATAATCCTTTTTCATGTACTTCTTTTCTGGTTACAATTTTTCCTGTTTTTGTCCCATCTTCATTTAAAACATCTATTAGTTCTTCCATGTTTGTTACTCCTATATTTCATATTCTTTTAATCTATCTATATATATTTGTATTGATTGATTATTAATATCTTCTGGTTTTAAATTACAATATTCCATAATTTGTTTTTCTATTTCTAATCCACATTCTATCAACTGATTTGCTTTTTCTTCATTTGACCATACAGATAGTGGTTTATCTTTATATCTTTCCTTTGCATCTTCTAATCTTTCTTTTAAACTAACTACACCATCTGGTGCTACTCTTTGGTCACAATAGGCACATATCTTGATTTCATAATTATCTAACTTTACTGTTTGCTCATTTTTTCTGGAACGTTTTCCATCTAAGATTTCTAATTCTTTATCTGTTAAACCTTCTTTTTTTCCGATTATCATATTAATTTGATGGTCATTTGTACCATATTCTCTAACATATTTTCTTCTTATCTCTATAAAATCCTTATCTTGTATTTCCTCTTCTGGTATTTTTACCATATTTCCCATATCATGTAGTAAAGAAACTCTTGTAATTGCTTTTCTATCTATTGTTTTTCCTATCCAGTTGTCTAAAATCAAGTTTGTACAAGCTGCCACTCTTAGCATATGCATTTGTAGATTTCCTGGTAAATGATATTTATTATATATTTCTAAAATGTTCATTTTTTACTCCTATTTTTATTTACAAATAAGATTTGTTTGATATCTTTATATTCTTTATTTTACTAAATCCAAATCACCATTTATCACAACTGGTAAAAATCCTGCTATTTCATCATATAACATTCCTTCTGGAATATCATTATACAAATAGATTTTTTTATTCTGCATAAATGCCTCATATAATTCTAGAAACGTTGCTCCACCTATATAATTCTTTTTACCATTTTTATCAAAATTTAATGTTAATACGGCATCCATTGTTGCAATTCTTTCTGCACTCATTTTTAACATTCTTTGTTTAAATTCAGAATGGGCTTCATTTCCCAAATCCCACGCCTTTTTCTCAGCATCTGGTTCATAATATGAATTTGGTAACTCTATAGTATGCCCCATCTCTTCTAATTTCTTTTTTATTGGCTCTATTCTATCATAAAATGCTTTACTACAAATAATTAATATTTTCATGATTATTACTCCTTTTATATACTTTTAATTTTCTTCTACTAATTCAAATCTATATTTCTGCTTTACTTCTGGATATTTTTCATGATCTACCTCTGATAAAAACATATCCAATGGTCTAGCCCATATTTCATTATCTTCCTTATGTGTATAAATCACTAAATCCTCTTTTGTTTCTGAATGTTTAGCAATACAAATAACTTTATGAATAGTTCCTTTAAAATGTCTGTACACTTGTCCTGTTTTTACTTCTCTTTCCATAATCTCCCTCCTTTCATTATATAAATTTATTCCCATATGCCTTTATTAATATATCTAATTAAAGCCATCATACAAGCATTTTCTGTTAAATCAATTCTAGATATTTCATCATGTGTTAAAATACTAATACCGCCTTTTCCCGTATTTAATCCATGTCCTTTAAATATTTTATCCATGACTTTTCCAAGTTCTGTACTTGTTATTTCATCAATATATTTTTCATCAATTGGAAATCCTTGACTTGTTCCTACACTTTGTTTTCCTTCTTTATTCTCAATAACTACTGCATTAATATCTATCCAGTCATCTAGTAAATTGGTTATTCCTGCTTCACTTGCTACAAAATAGTCTGCTTCAAGATTATGCTTTTTCGCATATTCCTTTACATTTTTCACTCTATTTCTAGCACCTACGATAATCTCCTTGTTTATTGGTTGTGCACTAACTTCTGAATCAACTGCTATTCCTTCTATTTCTATATTTTCAAAATATCTCTCAAAAGCTCTTTTTACACCTTCTATTTTTCCCTGATTTTTTGTTCCCATCAGTATTCTCATTTTGATTCACTTTCCTTTCACTTGCTATCCTATATGTGCCTATTTTATCACGTATAAAATATATTGTAAATATTGAAATTTCTGTTGAAATTTATCTAAATCCATAATATACTTTGATTAACTATATATTTTTATTTAGAAAATTAATCTTATATTTACAAAATAAATAGATAATATCATAAAGGTTAACTTTCTATATAATAAGAAAGGATTTTTAAAATGACAAATTCTTTAGATTTTTTAGATACAATTGTAGATGTTATCATTGATAGACCTATTGGAAGTAAACATTCTGAAAAATACCCAAATCACATATATCCTGTTAACTATGGATATGTTCCAAATACAATAAGTGGAGATGGTGACGAATTAGACTGTTACGTATTAGGTATATTTGAACCTTTAGAAACTTTCAAGGGAAAATGTATTGCCATGATTCATAGAATCAATGATAATGATGATAAATTAATTATTGTTCCAGAAGGCAAATACTACTCAGACGAAGAAATTCGAGCTTTAACAGAATTTCAAGAACGATTTTTTGAAAGTAAAATTATTCGAAAAGATACTAATTTCGTATTTAGCAAAAACATCCCTGAACTTTCTGTAACCAATTTAGAAAATAGTCTTAAATTTTATAAAACACTAGGATTTAAAATCGAATATGAAAGAAAAGAAAACAAATTTGTATTTCTTTCAATGGGAGAAATACAATTCATGTTACAAGAAATTTCTGATAATGACAAATGGAAATTAGCTCCACTTACTTATCCATTTGGAAATGGAATCAATTTTCAATTAGAAGTAGACTCTGTTCATATGATTTATTCAAAATTAAAAGACGCCAATTATCCAATCACTTTTGAAATTGAAGAAAATTGGTATAGACAAGATAATAAACTACTTGGAAATAAAGAATTTTTAGTCCATGATCCAGATGGATATTTACTACGATTTTCTGAGGATTTAGGTGAAAAAGAGGTGATTTAAATGCAAGAAAATGAATTAAAAAGATATGAAGATATTGGAAATTGGGACTTTTCAGATATTAAATATACAACATATCAAGAAACCAATTGGGATTTTTATGATGAAATAAAAAAACACGCTAATTCTTCATCTCTACTTTTAGACCTAGGCACTGGAGGCGGAGAAAAAGCCTTATCTTTCCTTCCCGATGTAGGTATGATTATTGCCACCGATTTTTCTAGAGAAATGATTAAAACTGCTAATGAAAACAAAAAAAATTATCCAAATAAAAAAATAAAATTTGTTTGCATGGATAACTTAAAAATAACTTTTCCAGAAAAATTATTTGATATTGTATCTGCAAGACATACTATGATAGATGCTAAACAAATATATAATGTGCTTAATGATAATGGATACCTAGTTATTGAAGGTGTTGACAAATATGATTGTTGGGAATTAAAAACACTATTTCACAGAGGTCAAGCTTTTCATGACCCAATTGCTATTAGTAAAATTGATTATGAAAATATTAAAAAAGCAGGTTTCAAAGAAATCAATATGCAAGAAATTATACAATATGAATATTATGAAACAAAAGAAGATTTATTAGCATTGCTATTAAAAACACCGATTTTAGATGACTTTTCTAAGTTGAATACATCCAAAAATTTGCATAATCCATCAATTGAAAAAGATTTATTTGATAAATATGTATCCACACATACTACTTCAAAAGGTATTGAATTAAAACGCGTTTTGTATGCTATCGTTGCTAAAAAATAATTTATAGGAGCTGATAAAATGGTCGAAATCAAAGAATATGATGAAAAATATATTGAGCAAATTTCAAATATCATTACAAGGAATTTGTTAGAAATTAATTCTAAAGATTATGGGATAGAAAAAATAAAAGAAATGGCTAAAGATTTCACCGTAGAAAAATTAAAAACAACTCTTAAAAACAGAAAAAAAGTATTTATAGCAATAAAAAATGATGAGGTTGTTGGAACTGCTGGAATAGATGTTTCTTGGTACAATCCCGATGAATATTACATTTTAAGTGTCTTTGTAAAACCTGAAAATCATGGTGAAGGAATTGGCAAATTATTAATCAAAACAATTGAAGATTATGCTATTCACTCTAATTTTAAAAAATTAATTATTCCAGCATCTATCACTGCACATGAATTCTATTATAAATTAGGATACCAATATAAGGATAATAAAAAAGTTTTAAATTCAGAAAATATGTATTTGATGGAAAAGACATTTTATTTGACATATAGAAAAATTGAAAAAGAAGAATTGCAAGAAACTTTAAATTTAGTTCGCATTGTTTTTGATGAGTTCGAAGCACCTTATTACTCAAAGGAAGGTATTGAATCATTTTATAAATTTATCCGTATGGATAACATATTAGAACAATATATGAATGGTTCTTTGTATTTTTATGGTTGTTTTGTTAATGATATTATTGTAGGAATGATTGCTGTTATGGATTTTGTCCACATTTCTTTACTATTTGTGGATAAACATTATCATAAGCAAGCAATTGCTAGAACTTTATTTGATAATGTTATAAAAAAATGCAAAGAAGAAATTTCTTCTTTAAAAACTGTTACTGTGAATTCTTCTCCTTATGCTGTTGGGTTTTATCATAAATTAGGATTTACTGATATTTCTTCTGAGCAAATTGTGGATGGGATAAAGTTTACGCCGATGAGGTTGGAAATGTAATCAATATATATTTCAATCTATAAGCACTGATTAAATTTCTTTTTAAGTTATAATCCAAATTGATATATAAAAGCTTAATATAAAGCTTCTCAGTTTAAATACATATCATGTTAGAGTTTAACATAAATATCTACATTTAGAGCATTATCATTTATATAATTTAAATATATCCTATATTAAAGTTTAACCAATAAATCTTTGTAATTCTCTAAACACAACACCAAAATTTAAATACATCTTATGCTAAAGTTCAACTGTTGTAATGATACTTTCATAATCAAAAAATCCCATATTTAAATACATCTTATGTTAAAGTTCAACTCTAGGAATTAGAGATACCGCAATCATTATCCCCAATTTAAATACATCTTATGTTAAAGTTCAACTTTGATTTCCTTTTACTTTCCTCTGAACAGATAAAATATTTAAATACATCTTATGTTAAAGTTCAACGGAAAAAGTAAAAGAAATGTTTTATTGTTCTAATTAATTTAAATACATCTTATGTTAAAGTTCAACTTTTATCACATTAAAAGACTTATTGCAACATTTTTAATTTAAATACATCTTATGTTAAAGTTCAACTAATTGATTTAGTTCATACAGACACAGGATATTGATTTAAATACATCTTATGTTAAAGTTCAACCTTTAGAAAATTTATAAAAGAAAGAAGGTAGAAAAAATTTAAATACATCTTATGTTAAAGTTCAACTAACGCTTGAAAGGATGTTTGAAATGGCAAAAATAGAATTTAAATACATCTTATGTTAAAGTTCAACAACTTCTGTCTTTATAGTAACAAGAGGATGTAATACCATTTAAATACATCTTATGTTAAAGTTCAACTAATTGATTTAGTTCATACAGACACAGGATATTGATTTAAATACATCTTATGTTAAAGTTCAACAAGATGAGCAAAAAGTAGGCGAAGAACAAGAAGTATTTAAATACATCTTATGTTAAAGTTCAACAGATATACGATCCATATTTGTATTCTGGAAAATTATTTAAATACATCTTATGTTAAAGTTCAACCTATATGACTATTACAAATGTGACTATTGTGGAGAATTTAAATACATCTTATGTTAAAGTTCAACTCTAATTCATCTAATACCATTCTGTTTTCTAGCATTATTTAAATACATCTTATGTTAAAGTTCAACAAAAATGAGAGGAGACGACATTCATGAAAATGGATATTTAAATACATCTTATGTTAAAGTTCAACAATACCTGCAATTTCACTTCTTCTTAATCCAAGCAAATTTAAATACATCTTATGTTAAAGTTCAACTGCAGATGAGCAATATGGAAGAGTTATGTGGGAATAATTTAAATACATCTTATGTTAAAGTTCAACTATATCTCCATATCCAACTGTTGTTAACACCGTTGTATTTAAATACATCTTATGTTAAAGTTCAACCAATTTCCTTTTCTTCTGTACTCACATGTTACTCATTTAAATACATCTTATGCTAAAGTTCAACGTACATAATACAGCAAATGATGCAAGTGCAAACAAATTTAAATACATCTTATGTTAAAGTTCAACATAGTTGTTGTAACCATAGCTTCCAGTTATCAACATTATTTAAATACATCTTATGTTAAAGTTCAACTGTATATCACTTCTTTTAGATTGTCTATCTCTACTATTTAAATACATCTTATGTTAAAGTTCAACAAATATGGAGTAAAAGAAACATATGTAAATGGCAAATTTAAATACATCTTATGTTAAAGTTCAACTTGTAGCAATATTTATAATAATTCCTGCTATAATAAGATTTAAATACATCTTATGTTAAAGTTCAACTTACATCTATCATCAATTTTGGAAGATACATAGATATTTAAATACATCTTATGTTAAAGTTCAACTACAGAAAAAGCAATTAAAAACAATTCAAATAGTAGATTTAAATACATCTTATGTTAAAGTTCAACCGTAATGGTTTAGATGGTGTAATATTTGCAATAGAATTTAAATACATCTTATGTTAAAGTTCAACAATTGTGTACTTCTTTCCAACCATCTGATTCTTTTAATTTAAATACATCTTATGTTAAAGTTCAACTGAAGAATTTAGAAAAGCCATTTGTCAATCTGGAAATTTAAATACATCTTATGTTAAAGTTCAACCTTGACATACGTATTAATATGGGCTTGTATTTGGAATTTAAATACATCTTATGTTAAAGTTCAACAGAATGCAGAAACAGGAACTTCGGCAAGGGTAGAATTTAAATACATCTTATGTTAAAGTTCAACAGAAAATTAAAGGAGGATATGTTTATGGAAGAAAAATTTAAATACATCTTATGTTAAAGTTCAACTTAATATACAAAATTTTCTGCCAAACATTGTTGAAACATTTAAATACATCTTATGTTAAAGTTCAACAATCTGTTTGTTTGTATCCATCACTATTTGTAAAGATTTAAATACATCTTATGTTAAAGTTCAACCAAAGAAAAAATCAACATTCACACTATATATATTACTCAAAATCCCCTGAATAATCAAGCCTTTCTCATCATTTTTCCAGATGGCAATAATTTTTATGCTCTTTATATATCAGCCTTTTTATTATATAGCTGGAAAATTTATAAAAATATATCCTCTGTATTCTTTTCTACATTTCCTAATGTTGTTTCTCCAATTGTTTTAAAATCCATTATTTTAATAATGGATATAAAATCCTTTTTCTTATCAATTATTTTTTTTAGTTCAAATTCCAATTCTAAAATTTGTGAGTTTGTCAATGGCCCTCTAAACACTGATTTTTGCCAGTGATTCAAATATTTTTTGCATTTTTTAAATACTTTATTTACTCTTCTTTCATCTACATCATAAAATAAAAATACGTAATTATAATTTATTTGTTTCTTCATATTACTCCTTTTTTTCTAAGTCAAATGGACAAAATTCCTTTTTTTCTAAAATAAATTTTATTAATTTATATCCATCTAACTTTATTGCTTGTTTAAAAGTTATTTTTCTCTTCAATTTTGGATGTTCAAATGTTTGATTTATTCT